>CAJCIM010000196.1 GCA_903970395.1 Acidobacteriaceae bacterium | reverse complement strand
GTGGTTGTCGATGTCTCTACATAGCGAGAAGCCGGCTTGCCCAAGCATCTCACAGAGGAGGGCGAATTCGTCATTCGGAAGACGATCGACAGGAGAGTTACGAAGCTCCTGCTCGCGAGCTTCGCGGCGGAAGACGTGGCCGAGATCGACGAGGACGTGGCGGCCGACGGCGAAGGTGAGCTGCGCCTGGCGTGTACTGGGGCCTTCGACGGTGGTGATGACGAGGGCGCAGGTGTCGAGGATAGCGGTGAGGGCGGCGAGCCAGCTCTGGTTATCGTGCTGCGAACGGTAGTAGCAGAGGATGGGATATGAGATATGGGTTTCGAGCATCTCCGCGCACCAGCGCTCCCACTCGGCGAGGAGTTCGGTGAGGGCTTCGTGGCCACCGGAGAAGTTGTGGCGCAGGAGGAGTTCGCCGGCGGTAGGCGGTGAGCCTGCGCGGGCGTCAAGCATGGCCACTGGAACCTCACGCGCGGAAAAGGCGTTGTAGAGGACGGGCACATATCCGATGACGAGAGCGACGAAGCCGAGGCCGGTGCCTGCTTCGGCCACGAGCAGGAAGCGCGAGAGCTGCGTGGAGGGTACCACGTCGCCGAGGCCGAGCGTGAAGATGGAACTGCCGCTGACGTAGAGGCAGGTGCGTAGGCGCTGCGTGAGCGTGAGCGGATGCGAGGGATCAGTGAACGGCATGTGCAGGCCGAAGTAGATGAGCGCATAGGCAGTGCAAAGCAGCGACGCCCAGACGACGAAGAGGACCAGCAGAGCGAGCGGACCGTAGATGCTGTAGAGCTGCTCGCGGACGCGGCGCGAGGGATTGATGCGCGCGAGGAAGAGCCAGGGTTCCCATGTGGCAAGGAAGAAGAGGCGCGTGAGGCGGAAGCGGCCAACGGGACGACGCGGCAGAATGATGGTCTGGAAGGCGTCGAGCAGGACGCTGCCGAGGAAGAGACATCCGAAGATTGAGGCGAGGATGTGCATAGCACGACTTTAGACCGAGCGTGGCGCAGCGTAAACTTTGGAGGACGATGTGTCCTCCTGACGAGATGCCGACTTTAGCCGGGCTGCGGCGCGGACGAGCCAAACGCGCGGCGAAGAGCAGCGACGCGCCGACTCTGTTCGATGCTCCGACGCCTGTGGTGGAGATGGTGCAGGTTCCGGAGACAAAACCTGTTGCGGTGACGACTGAGGCCGTCGCGACTGCGAAGGTGTGGAGCGTCGCAGCGTTGGTGCAGAGCGTGCGCGGGTTGGTGGAGCGCAGCTATGGACAGGTGACGGTGGAAGGTGAGATCTCCAACTGGCGGCCGGCGGCGAGCGGACACTGCTACTTCACGCTGAAGGATGGTGAAGCCCAGCTGTCGATTGTGATGTTTCGGCGGCAGGCACAGTTGTTGCGCTGGAAGCCGAAGGATGGCGATGCGGTGCGGCTGCGTGGACAGCTGAGCGTGTATGAGAGCCGCGGGCAGATGCAGCTGGTGGCGGAGTCGATGGAGCAGGTGGGTATGGGCGCTCTGCTAGCTGCCGTACGCGAGTTGAAGGAGCGGCTGCGGCAGGAAGGCCTGTTCGAGAATAGGCGCGCGCTGCCGGAGTTTCCGCGCTGCATTGGTGTTGTAACGAGTGCGCAGGGAGCGGCGCTGCGCGACATTGTGAAGGTGTGCCGTCGGAGACATGCGGCAGTGCGGCTGTTGGTGTATCCAGCGGCGGTGCAGGGGCCGAACTGTGCGGCGGAGGTTGCTGCAGGTGTGCGGTGGTTCAGTGCGCATCCTGACCAAGCCGATGTGGTGATGGTGGCGCGTGGCGGTGGAAGCTGGGAAGACCTGCACGGCTTTGACGCGGAGATTGTGGCTCGCGCGATTGCGGCGTGCAGGGTGCCGGTGATTACGGGCATCGGGCACGCGGTGGATTCGACGATCGCCGATGCGGCTGCGGATGTGAGCGCGCCGACGCCCTCTGCGGCGGCGGAGTTGGTGACGGCTGCACACTTTGGTGTAGCGGAGCGCGTGGAGCGGTTGCGATCGCGACTGCGGCGCGCTGGGCTTTACGAGATGCTGAGTGCGAAGCAGCGTCTGCAGCAGTTGAGCGCGGAGATGGTGTTGCGGCGCGCGCAGGATGCGATGGGGCGTCGCGCGCAGCGGCTGGATGAGTTGGCGTATCGTGCTGAGAGCGCAGTACTGCGGCGCGCGCGCGGCCGGAAGGAACAGCTGGCGCAGTTGGAGACTCGGCTGCGGCGGCAGCATGTTGCGTTGCGGCTGAGCGATGATGCGCGACGACTGCAAGCTCTGCGTGGGCGGCTGACAGCTGCTCGACGATTGGGTCTTGCAGAAGCGGGACTGCGGTTGCAGCGTGCGAGCACGCAGTTGGCGGCGCTGAGTCCGCTGCGTGTGCTGGAGCGTGGTTATGCGCTGGTGTATGGGCCGAAGGGTAAACTGCTGCGGTCGTCGGATGAGATTTCTGAAGGCGAGAGCGTGATAGCGCATCTACACAAAGGCCGCCTGACGGCGACGGTTACGAAGAAGACCAAGTAAAGACGAGGACAAAGAATGCGCAAGCTGTTTGGGACGGATGGGATTCGCGCGGTGGCCGGTGAGGCTCCGCTGGACAAGCGCACGGTGCGCGCGGTGGGCGTGGCGCTGGCGACGAAGCTGGGCAAAGGCTCGACTGTTGTGATGGGCATGGACACACGCGAGAGCGGGCCGTGGATCGCGGCGACGCTCGCAGCGGGGCTGCGCGAAGGTGGAGCGACGGTGGCGAATGCTGGCGTGATTACTACACCAGCGATCGCGTTTCTGGCGCGCAAACATGGGTACAGTGCGGGTGTGGTGATCTCGGCGTCGCATAATCCGTGGCGCGATAACGGCATCAAGATATTCGGTGGTGATGGCTACAAGCTGCCCGATGAAGTCGAGATTGAGATTGAGGCGGAGATAGAACGTGCGCTGGCTGCGGGCGCGACACCCAACGATGAAGAGGGTGCTCTGCCTGCGGTGAATGAGGCGTTTCGTACTGAATATGTGCAGTTTCTGCTGGAGGCGGTTCCGGGGATCTCTCTGGACAATCACAAGGTGGTGATTGACTGCGCAAATGGCGCAGCGAGCGCTGTGGCGCCACAGTTGTTTGAGCATCTTGGTGGCACCGTGGAGGTGACGCATGCTTCACCGGATGGGCGGAACATCAACGAGCAGTGCGGCGCGCTGCATCCGGAGATTGTGGCCGCGGAGGTTAAGGTGCGCGGGGCCTCGATGGGCTTTACGTTCGACGGCGATGCTGACCGCGCTATGTTTGCCGATGAGCATGGCAACGTAGTGAATGGCGATGCGGTGATGCTAGCGTGTGCTCGCGATATGCAGGCTCGCGGTGAGCTTGCGGGAGATCTTGTTGTCGCAACGACGATGTCGAATATGGGGTTTGAGGCAGCGCTGAAGCGGTCGGGGATCTCGATGCTGCGCGCGCCGGTGGGCGACAAGTATGTGCTGGAGGAGATGCGCAAGAGCGGCGCTTCGCTGGGCGGTGAGCAGAGCGGGCATGTACTCTTCCCTGCTCGCGCGACGACTGGTGATGGTTTGCTGACAGCGTTGATGGTGCTGGACGTGGTGCATCGCAGCGGCAAGACGCTGGGTGAGTTGATTGCAGACCTGAAGAACTATCCTCAGGTGATTCTGAATGTGAGGGTGCGCGAGAAGAAGCCGCTGGACACGTTGTCTGCGGTAGTAACGACCATACGCGCGGCAGAGGAAGAGCTGCGCGATTCGGGGCGTGTGGTGATTCGGTACTCCGGCACTGAAGCGCTGGCCCGCGTGATGATTGAGGCCGAGAGCGAAGAGGCGATGCGGCGACATGCTGAGGCGATCGCTGGTGCGATCCGCGCTGAGCTTGGTGTTTAGGGTTTGCCAGGGCGTACTTGTGGCCCTGGATGGGAGCGCTGGAGTCAGCGTCGGCCCGGGGCCTCCCCTGCCGTACTTTTTGATCCAAAGTCTTCAGCGGATTGCGTTTAGCGGTGGACTTGTGGAGGTCTGATCCCCGAGTGGCTGCCGATGATTTTTGTTCGCCCCTGATTTAAGCGTAGCAGGCTGAGCGGAATGAATCGTTGGGGTGGATGTCGTTTGGGATGAGAGAGATGCAATGGGTGGGGACTTGACAGATGAAATTTCGGGGGATTTACGCTGCGTCTGCCATGTCTTTTTCTACCGCGAGGCGGAGACCCATTGCTTTGAGGATCTCGGTGAGGCTGCTTAGAGAGGGGTTCCCTTCCTCGGAGAGCGTGCGGTAGAGCTGGGTGGGGTTGAGGTTCGCCTTCTCGGCGATTCCGGTGACGCCGCCGAAGGCTTTGGCCATCTGGCGGAGTGCGATGAGGAGCTCGCCGGGTTCGCCGTCGGCTAGGATTTTGTTGAGGAGATAGACCGCGTAGGCTGGATCTTCCTGGAAGAACTCGGCCATCGCGTCGTCGTGGCTACGACTCGTCGGGTGCGCTGTTTTGTTTGCGTTCATCGTCGGAGCCCTCGGCTAGGGTTCGAACTCATCGCCGGGCATGGGCGGGTCGTCGTTGGTTGAGGCGAGGATTTCCAAGAGCTTCTGGCCGTCGTCAGGCTGTGGAACGCGCGAGAAGAACCGCTCTGTGACTTCCCTGTCACGGATGCGTTCGGCGGCGAGAGAGACGAACCAGTCTTCCACGGACATGCCGCTGCGGCTGGCGCCACTTGTTCCAGCAGAGGGCCGGACAGATGCACGGGGATGACAGCTTCGGTCATATCTTCAACCTCTCGTTAAGGATAACGCGTGCATCCCACCTTAGCGACGATACGACCATCGCGAAGATGGGGCACCCGGCAGCTATATCTGATATGGGACACGGACTGAGACGCCGTCGGGTTTGAAGTCTTTTGTATTGCGGGTGAGAAGGATTCGCTTCTCTACCTGCGCGGTGGCGAGAATGATTGCGTCTGGGAGTTTGAGTCTGCTTGTTCGGCGAACATCGACGGCTTGCTCTGCAATGGCTGGAGACAGCAGGAGTTGAACGAAAGTGGCGAGGAAGCGGAGAACCTTTGCGGCTTCGTCTGGGTGGACGCCAGACATTACTTCCATCCAGGTGATGATGCTGATGGCCCGGTCGGAGTAACGGTCGTACTCTTCGCGGGCGAGTTGGATACCAGCAAGTATGTCGATGACGATATTTGTGTCGAAGAGTGCGGGTTCTACCACTCGGCACGGATTCCGTTCTGATAATCGAGACCGTCGACTTTGCGGTCAGCCCAGAGTCCGAAGACTTCGTTAATGGCACCCTTGTTTTCTTCGCTACGCGAGCCTTCCTGAGCCGGTACCTCGCCGGTGAGCAAGGCGAGAGCATGGGCGATGACCTCCTCCGGCGCGGTGTAGTGGCCGAGGTCGATCTCCCTTTGAATGCGCTTTTCGGTAGCGGGGTCGAGGGTAAGCGTCATGCGGAGATTATAGCGGCGGTATGGCGGGTTCGGCATCCTGCATCCCACCTTAGCGACGATACGGCCGTCGCGAAGATGGGGCACCCGGCGTTACTTTATATCGCGCCAGCTTTGGCCCAGGCCGACTTCCGCGACGATGGGGACGCTGAAGTGAGCGGCGGATTCCATTTCTGTCTTGACTAGCTCTTGCATCTCTTCGGCCTCGGAGGGGAGGACGTCGAAGAGGAGTTCGTCGTGGACTTGGAGAGTCATCTGCGATTTGAGGTTGCGTTGGCGCATGGCAGCGTCGATGCGGAGCATGGCTAGTTTGATGAGGTCTGCGGCGGTGCCTTGCAGAGGGGTGTTGATGGCCGTGCGTTCGGCGAAGCCGCGCTGGTTGGGGTTGCGGGATTGGATGTCCGGGATGGGGCGGATGCGCCCGAAGGCCGTTTTGACGACCTGCGTGCGGCGGACTTCGTCGAGGGTGCGTTC
>CAJCIM010000195.1 GCA_903970395.1 Acidobacteriaceae bacterium | reverse complement strand
AGGACTTCTTCCAGTTCGGAGAGGTCCGCGGCGGGCTTGATGGTGATGGCGGTGTAGGGCTGGTGCTGGGGGTCGGGCTCGATCTTTTCGATGGTGCCGACGGGGATGCCGCGGGGGAAGACGAGATCGCCGCCGGAGGTGACGACCTGCTCGCCGGGCTTGATGCGGGAGTCGGCGGTGAGGTTGTTGATCTGGACTTCGCCGTCGTTGGTGCCGCGGAGGATGCCGCGGATGCGTGTGGAGGCGAGGATGACGCCGGCGCCGGAGCTGGGGTCGGAGATGAGCAGCACCTGCGCCGTGTGCGGGAAGACGTCGCGGAGTTTGCCGACGATGCCGTCGGGAGTGATGACGGCCTGCTCGGAGCGGAGGCCGTCGGCGGAGCCCTTGTCGATGTAGACGACGCGGGAGCGGTCGCTGCCGCTGGTGCCGATGACCTGCGCTGCAACGGTGGCAGCGACGTACTGCTGCTTGAAGTCGAGGAGCTTTTGCAGGCGGCGGCCCTGCGCGGCGTCTTCGGAGAAGGCGGCCTCTTCTTCCCTCATGCGGGCGAGCTGAAGCCGGAGCTGCGCGTCCTGCTCGCGGGTGTGGCGGAGATCGATGTAGTTGGACCAGACGTTACGCACGCTGAGGCTGGAGCCATGCAGAATGCGCTCGAGAGGAGTGATGGTGGCGGAGATCCAGCGACGGGCGAGAGTGGTCTCGGTGCCGTCGGGTGTGTCTGTACTGTAGCCCTGCGCGGGCCGCTGCACCTGCATGGCCAGCGCGATGATCTGCGCCATGACGACGGCGATGAGGACCAGCGGGTTCTTGTAGCGGGTGAAGAACGAATCCATAGAAGCAGGGGATAAAGAGTAGAGGATAGAGGATAGACCAACGCGCCACGGCCATTATTTCACTCCGTTTGGCGTGGCGCGAGTAGAGGTTGCGGAGAGTGTCGAGGTGTATGCCTTGTCCACAAGGGCGCTGGTAGCATCGAGTGCGTGCAGATGGAGCTGAAGACGCCGATCAAGTACGTCAAACGCGTGGGCGAGCGTGTCGCCACGGGCCTGGCGGAGCGCGGCGTTGTGACGGTGGAGGACCTGCTATATCACCTGCCGTTTCGGTATGAAGACCGGCTGCATCCCAAGCCGCTGAGCGTGTACCAGGTGGGCGATATGGCCAGCCTGGTGGGCGAGGTGCGCGGGAGTGCACTGCTGCGGACGCGGTCGGGGCCGATCTTTGAGATGACGGTGGGCGTTCGTCCACCGGGCAGTGAGACAGGCGAGGCTCTGGATGGGTTGCTGCGGCCGCCGCCGCTCGCGGTGCTGGAGACCGTGAAGTGCATGTGGTTTCACGGGAGCTATCTGCAGGGCAAGTTCAAGGCCGGGCAGATGGTGGCGCTGTATGGAAAGCTCGAGGGGTCGCGGAGTGGAAACACACTTAATGGCGTGCCGGGCACCACGCGGTTCAAGATGATTCAGCCGACGTTCGAGATTCTGCCGGATGCGAGCGCGACGGGCGAAGATGCCGAGTTCACGATGCTGGAGATGGGGCGAATCGTGCCAGTATACGAGTCGCTGGGCGGCAAGACTCCGTGGGGCGCGAAGCTGACGTCTCGGTGGCTGCGGCGGGTGATGTGGACGGTGTTTCGCGAGCTGATGGAGAGTGGAGCGGAGGCCGACGAGACGCTGCCGAAGGCGATGCGCGAGCGGCTGGGTCTGCCGGGGCGCATGGAGGCTCTGCAGGGGCTGCACTTTCCTGCTGCCGGGACTTCGATGACGGAGCTGATGAGCGCGCGGACGCCGGCGCACCGGCGGCTGATCTTTGAGGAGTTCTGGTACCTGGAGCTGGGGCTGGAGTTGAAACGGCGCAGGCTGCGCGAGCGCGAGGGGACTGCGTTTGTGACCGACGATAAGGTCCGCGAGGCGCTGAAGCAGGTGCTGCCGTTCAAGCCGACGGCGGCGCAGAAGCGGGTGCTCGGCGAGATTGCCAGCGACATGCGTAAGGCGCAGCCGATGCGGCGGTTGCTGCAGGGCGATGTGGGCTCGGGTAAGACGATTGTGGCGTTTCAGGCGGCGGTGGTGGCGATCGAAAACGGCTACCAGGTAGCGATGATGGCGCCGACGGAGATTCTGGCGACGCAACATTACCTGGGCGCGAAGAAGCTGCTGCGCGATGTGGTTTCGCCGCGCACGGGACGGCCGTATCGCGTGGCGTTGCTGACGGGGTCTTTGGATGACCGAACCAAGCGCGAGGTGCGTGGGAGGATCTTTCGCGGCGAGGCGGACCTTGCGATTGGTACGCATGCGCTGGTGGAGGAGAAGGTTGACTTCGACAATCTCGGGCTGGTGATTGTGGACGAGCAGCACCGGTTCGGCGTGCAGCAGCGCTTCCAGCTGATGCGCAAACCTGGAGCGAGCGGCGTGGCAACGGAGCCCGATGTGCTGGTGATGACGGCGACACCGATTCCACGGACGCTGGCTCTGACGATGTATGGCGACCTGGAGGCCAGCGTGATCGATGAGCTGCCGCCGGGGCGGTCGCCGATTGTGACGCGGCGCGTGAACGAAGATGGCGCTGACAAGGTGTGGGAGTTTATGCGCAAGCAGGTGGAGGCTGGGCGGCAGGCTTACATTGTGTATCCGGTGATTGAGGGCGAGAAGGACGATCAACCGGAGCTTGATTTTGCGAGTGTTGCGGAGGATGCCGAGGCAGGCACAGGAGCAGCAGATTCCTCCGCCGCGCTACGGAATGACAAGGGGAAAAAAGGTGCGGCGACAAAGGAAAAGACCCCACGGAAGAAGCCGCAGCGGCAGAAGCTGCGGTCGGCGACGGAGATGTTTGAGGAACTGAATGCCGGTGCGCTGAAGGGGTTGAAGCTGGGCTTGCTGCATGGACGCATGAGCTCGGACGACAAAGAAGTGACGATGGCGCGGTTCAAACGTGGCGAGGTGGATGTGTTGGTGTCGACGACGGTGATTGAAGTCGGCGTCGATGTGCCGAACGCGACGGTGATGGTGATTGAACACGCCGACCGCTTCGGTATGGCGCAGATGCATCAGCTACGTGGGCGCGTGGGACGCGGTGCGGCGAAGAGCTACTGCGTGCTGGTGACCGGTGGCGTGATCTCGCCTGAGGCTGAGCAGCGGCTGGATGCGATGGTGCGGACGCAGAATGGATTTGAGCTGGCGGAGTTCGACCTGCAACAGCGTGGGCCCGGAGAGTTCTTTGGTACACGGCAGGCGGGGCTGCCGGAGTTTCGTGTGGCGAACCTGGCGCGTGACCGCGAGATTCTGGAGATGGCGAAGAGCGAGGCCGAGCGCTTCGTCCAGACGAGGGACCCAGATATCTCTCAAGAGGAGCTGGATGGGGTGTGGGCTCGATTGAAACAGCAGTGGCAGAGACGGTATGGGCTAGTCGAAGCGTAGGTGCCTGTTCGAGCAAGCTGCAGGTCTCTCCACTTCGCCGCGGTCGAGATGACAGGCTATAGGTGAGTCTGTGAGCTTCGTAGCAGGGGGCCGTTGCCTTCGCGGAGAAAGCAACGGCTAGATCCTAGCTGGCGACAGCGAGCTGGTGCTGCTGAGTTCCAACCGCTTCGCGCTCTGTGGCCGGTGGCAGCTGCTTCTTGGGGCCGCGTTTGCGGGCGACGAGGATGCGGATGCGATCGAGGATCTCTGCGGAGGTGCAGGCGCCCTTGGGCAGGAAGGCGTCAGCAGCAGCGGCGCGGTCATAGCCTGTGACGGTGCCGGAGACGATCAGCGTGGGCAGGCCGGGGAGCAGATGCTTGGCGCGGCGGACGAGCTCGTTGCCGTCCATCTGCGGCAGAAGAAGATCCGACATCAGCAGATCGATGGAGCCGGGAGTTGCGGACTGGAGGTATTCGATGGCCTCGGCTGCGGAGGCGCAGGCTACAACCCGGTAACCGCGGGTTTCTAGGAGGAACTTGCGAACAGACAGGACTTGTTCGTTGGCTTCAACGCACAGAATGAGTTTACGAGGACGCATGATTTCTTCTTCTCCGTGCCGGTGTCTCCGGCTTGTGTCGTTCGTTGCGGCTTTCCTGAAGCGCCATGCCGCAGGTTGGCAGCGTGGCGTGAGGACGATGTTTGAAAACTGATGGTGCATTTTGAGCCGAGTTGGGCCGTTCGCATGTTGGGAGATCATGCGGGGCGTCGCCCGGGTGAGCGTTCAGGTTGTCCACGAACCGGTATGGCCGGTTTAGGCACAGTTGGGGCGTCTGCGCGGCGAGTCTGTGGAAGGCGGTGGAAAGAGTGCAAAACTCTCCCGGCCGCTTCCCGGAGTACTCTCGGGGAGCAGGGCCGCTGTGCCGTGAACGAATGGCATGGGAGAAGCCCATGAACCAGCCGTTTCGGTGCGCGGTTTGGAGAAGAGCGGAGCGTTGCAGCTATCCGATATCGCGTGGTGATAAAGGCTCACTGAAACTACGCGTTAGGTGCTGTTTGAAGTCCGCTTTTCTCCGTCAGAATGTGGTTGAAACGAGTTGCTAAGCCTTGTCGCAGCGGCCCCGATTTCAGGAGCATCGGGCATGACCGTGGCGAACGATTTGCTGAGAGTACAGAGACGCAGGGGTGATGACAACAGTGAATTTTCGACCAAAAATGCACCAGAAACGAGTAGCGCATCCACCGCTGCTTGATATCCCTTGCTGCTGTTGGCGATTGTGGTTCGCAAGCTGTGGGAAAGTGCTGCGATCAGGGCAGGAAAAAGCGTCCCATTGCCACAGGAATGGTGCGCCCGGAGACGTGAACGTCGTGCACCTTTTCGGGAATCAGTGAAGCGCGCGCGAGGATGCGGCTGGGACGATGGATCTGAATCCCCTGCTCGATGAGGACGTCAGTGCCCGCAGTGGCGAGGTCATGCTGCACGAGCCAGGAGATGCAGCAACCGGCAGCTGAGCCGGTGGCTGGATCTTCACCACCGTAGAACTGCATGCGCGCCTGCCACTGCGCTGCATGGGGTTCGGCATTGTGTGTAGGCGCAACGCAGTAGAAGAACCTTGCACCACTGTTGGCGAGCCATGCCTGTGCCTCGCGCTGCGCAACCTGCAAACGCTGCAGGGCCTCGAGAGAGCGTAGCGGAACGATGCAAAACGGCAGACCTGTCGAGACCGTCTGCGGCGCGTGTGTAGGTGACAGGTCCTCTTCGGTAAGGCCAAGCAGTGGCGCGACGACGCTGCGCGCATGCGCGACGCCGAAGACTGGATCGTTCTGCCGCATGGTGGCGACGATGCCTGCAACCTCCGGTTGCGCTGGCGCAAAGGTCACCGTGATGGGGCCGACATTGAGGTGCAGCTTGATCGTGCCTGCACCGCGCAGTGTGGGGTGGTTTAGATGCAGCCACGTTGCTGTGCCGAGCGTGGGATGTCCGGCGAAGGGCAACTCCTCACCTGTAGTGAAGATGCGGACACGGACGCCGTGCTGCTCTTCGTGTTCGGGCTCCGCCGGAAGGATGAAGGTGGTCTCGGCCAGGTTGGTCTCGCGGGCGAGGGCCTGCATCTCTTCGGTGGTCAAGGAGCGAGCGTCATGGAAGACAGCGAGCGGATTGCCGGCGAGCGGCTGTTCTGCAAAGACGTCAAGGACGGAGTAGTCGAGAGTGCGGGGCATGGTGTGATGCTACGACCGGAGATGGTGCTCTTAGGGTAGTTGACAGCAAAGAGCCGCCGCCGTACCTTGGGAGTACCGCAACTGGGGCAAACTGCTTCATGCTGGTGTACGACATCAGCGGCGGTACCTAAGATTGAAGTATCACCCAATTATGAAGCTGACTGTTTCCAACTCGACCATGACCTGCTGCTGTCGCTGCGAGCCTGCAGGGGTGAGTCGATGAGCGGTTCGAGACGGTAGGCGTCAAGAGCGAACATCAAGACCCACCCAAGGCAAGCGCCGGGTGGGTTTCTAGCTTAAACCCTGGCAACTTCAAGCAACACTAACGTCGGTATTGAACCCTGAGGGCCATGGCTCTCGGAGAAAGAACGAAGATCATGTCACTCCGCATCAACGACATTGCGCCGGATTTTACGGCAGAGACGACGCAGGGTACGATCCACTTTCACGAGTGGATCGGCGACAACTGGGCGGTGCTGTTCTCGCACCCCAAGGACTTTACTCCAGTGTGCACGACGGAGTTGGGCGCGGTCGGCTCGCTTGAAGCCCAGTTCGCCGCACGCGGGGTCAAGCCCATCGGCCTCAGTGTCGACGGCGTCGAGAACCATGGCAAGTGGGCCAAGGACATCGAAGACGTCACGGGCGCCAAGATCAGCTTCCCTGTCATTGGCGATACCGAGCTCAAGGTGGCAAAGCTCTATGACATGCTGCCCGCCAGCGCTGGTGATACCTCCGAAGGCCGCACACCAGCCGACAACGCTACGGTTCGCGTGGTCTACATAATCGGACCCGACAAGAAGATCAAGCTGCAGATGGCGTACCCGATGACGACAGGCCGGAACTTCGACGAGATCATCCGCGTGCTCGATTCGATTCAGCTGACGGCAAAGCACAAGGTTGCAACGCCGGCGAACTGGAAGCAGGGCGAGGATGTGATCATCACTGGCGCGGTGTCGAACGAAGAGGCAGACAAGATCTTCCCCGGCTACAAGACGGTGAAGCCCTACCTGCGCACGACGGCGCAGCCAAAGTAAGGCAGGAAGCAGGAAGTAGTGGAAGGTGAAGTAGCTAGCTACTTGCTATTTCTTTTTTGCTACTTCCTAGCTTCATCATGAGCACCGGTGGCGAAGTGGCTAACGCGCTGGTCTGCAAAACCAGTATTCGTGGGTTCGATCCCCACCCGGTGCTCCAATAAATCAATAAGTTACGAAGATTCTATGGTTTTGACCTGCCCATAATAACCCACGATAAGACAAAATGCCCCCAGTACGACCCCCTCAAAATGGGTTGGAGATGGACCGCTACATCGCCGAAGAGCTGCCATCACGAGCCTCAACGCAAGGCTCCTATGCGTCGATCATCAAACGCCACCTTCGGCCACAGTGGGGCGAGCGCATGGTCTCGGAGCCTGGATCTCGCGCCGCTCACCAAGGCGCATGTGCGAAGCCTGATGCACAAGCTTTTCGACCTGGCTACGCTATGGGAGTACCTACCGATGGAGCGCCGCAACCCAATCGACCTGGTCAAGATCAAGAACGTTACTATGAGGAGCAAAGAGTCGGTCGTGCTCTCGCCGGAGCAGTTTCGAGATGTGGTGGAAGCAACTGCCAGAAAACGTGAACATGGTCGCAGTCACGATGGGATGCCTGGGCCTGCGCGTGAGCGAAGCGCTCGGCCTCAAGTGGGAGGACATCGACTGGGAGCGTCAGACAGTGACAATCCGACGCAGCGCCTCTCGCGACTCCATTGACGAGACGAAAACAGCTTTATCGAAGGCCAAGTTGCCCCTGCATCCAGCGCTGCCGGACCTGCTCAAAGTCTCGAAGATAAAGTGTGAGACGGAGTGGATCTTCGCCAACCCGGTGACAGGAATGCCCTATCAATCGCCGTCAATGCAACAGCGTTGGATACGTCCTGCCGGCGAAGCCATCGGCATCGAAGGGCTGGGCTTCCACTCGCTGCGTCACTCCTACCGCTCCTGGCAGGACTCTGCCGGAATCGCTCCCGGCGTCACCAAGACCTGATGCGGCATTCGGCGATCTCTACGACGTTCAACGCCTACGGCAAAGCCCTCTCACCGGAGAAAAGAGACGCGAATCGGAAGGTAGTCGAGATGCTCTTGTCTGAGACGTCCCTGCACGGTTGCGTCGGCCAGCTTTGGAACCTGCTCGTCAAGGAACACCTACATCCATACCTCCAGATCGGAGAAAGCCAGCGCGGGTGCCGTTATTCATTGCACAGTTTCACATCATCCCGTGATGGTGCAGATTCTTGTCGAAATATTACAGGATGGCTCTCGTCCATCGGTGGATCGACTCTTGTCAGACATAATCAATCGGTAGCAAACGTCCGTTTCAGGTTGAGCGGGCGAGCCTGTGCGAGCACGATGCGAGTGATTCTTCCAAGTCCGCGAAGTCGCCAGCGAGGAGGGGCGGCAGACTCGATTCGCTCAGCGAACACGAGCACCGAAACTAGAGCCATCGCTAGAAGGTGGCCGTGCGGCAGCAGTAGCGGGAAGAGCATCCAAGCCCAGCAGGATCCGGCGCACCATAAGCCGTGTACAAGCCCAAACCGGAGTGCGGATAGATCGGCGGTGAAGCCGAACGCGGAGAGGCCGATGTGGACGTGACACCGATTGAGGAAGATCTGCTTCCACGGGGAAGACTGCCAGAGCAAAGCCACAACGAGCACGGCAATGGCCGGTAGCCAGGACTGCGGAGCGTGCAGCCGCAAGGTGGCCGCGAGAGTGAGAAGGACAGGCCCGGCGGCGATCCAGAGCGCAAAGTAGCCGACTAGAAACAGAGCGGTAGAGCGAGCACGTCGGTAAGAGAAGCTGCTGCGGCGGATGTAGCCGATGGGCAGGATCAGTACAGGCAGCATCATCGCGCAAAGCATAAGAGACCAGCCGGCGGCGAGGCTGGCTGGAGAACTCATGGCCAAGAGCATGGAGAGAGATGAAGACACTGAAGCGTGGTCCATGGTGACGCAATGAGCCAGCATCTGCGTGGGCGCCGCGATGAGCAATGCCCACGCGACGCCAGTGCAGATGAGGACAGCGTTCCGAACCCGAACGAGGTCGGTGGTGTTCGACTTCACAGGTTTGGTCCTTGTTTACTGGCCCTGGCGGTAGATGCTGATGCGACCGATGGTGATCTTTGAGTCGTCGGCAATTGCCCTGTCTGGAATCACCTGCACGTGAAGCGCATCGACATCGAAGTTCTGATCTAGATGCAGTTGATCGACGATGTCAGTGATTTCGAAGACAAAGCTAAGGCCATGGCCGCCATGCTGGTCGTCGGTCGCGCTGGCTTTGCGTATGCCGAACAGTCCAGCGCTTCCAGCCAACAGCTCCGGGTAGTCACCCGGTTTGGCGCCCTCGGGCAGGTTGATATACACGCTGAGTACGCCGACGCCCAGGTCTCCGCGAACGTTTTCGAGCTTGAGGAAGACGCGGTCGGGTTCCACGGCGGGCGAAGAGGTAAGGGCGGCAACGCTGTCCAGACTGGCGGTGATCTTGTTGCGGACACCGGAGTCGAGACGCACGTTGGTGGAGACACCGCTGCTTCCAAGTTCCAGTGACACGCTGCTTGCGCCGACGAGCTCGGTACTGTTGGCTTCGTTCACGGTAGCTCCTCCCAGAACCTTCTCCGTAACAGCAGTGGGAGCTTTCAGCAGGGTGAGCCGGCTGGCGAGCAATGGCTGCTGCTGCTCGGCGGAGATAGAAAGCTCTTGATAGGTGTAATCGAGAGACTGCAGGTTTGTCACGTCCCTGGGGGTATAAGTCCAGGACTTGTGGCCAGGCATGGGCATGATGAACTTGCGATCGCCAGCGGCGGTAGGGCCGTTGAGCCAACTAGGGTTCATCGGATTGAAATTCGCTTGACTGACGAAGTTCCAGAAAGCCCACAGGCGATCGATGTTGGCATGGTGGAGATAGAAGATCGGGTCGAGTGCAGCGGTGCCGGGATCGGCCATGATGCCGTATTTGTGGTTGTTGAAGATGCCGCCGACGTAGACGTGGACGAGGTTGTGCGGGTTTGCTTCGAGATAGCCGCTGGTCTGTCCGTCGTTGCTGAAACCGGTTACCGGGCCGCCGAACCCCGGATTGACCGGTCCCGAACCCGTGAAGGGAGTGCGGTATATGCTGTCGATGGTGACCGGACCACGGCTGAAGTTTGGATCGCCAGGATGCTGCGCGATGGCTTCGCGAGTGGGGACATAGATGTTTCCGTCTAGATCGGGGCCGTAGCGGGCATCGACGAAGAGCGGGTTGGGAGAACGATCCGGAAGGGTCTTCTGAGCAAAGGCGGGAGGCATGGGGTACTGGCCCTTATCGAGATAGCTCCAGTAGGGGAGTGCCCATGTGGAAGGACCGCCCAGACTGACGATGTCTTCGCGGAGCTGCTTTTCAAGCGCTATCAGGTATCCACGGTGCCAGGGAAGGAAGAACCAGCTTTGGTGTTGGCACTGATTCCAGTATTCGCCGGTGACCTTGGGGTCCGGAACAGGGCGAATGGAGACCTTAGGTGGAGGAGGGATCGCACCCCAGCCGGGGAAGGCAGACTGCGCAACGTACTCGTTGTGCAACGCCGCAAAGAACCACCAACTGGCCGGATCGTCGAGTGTTCTTGATTGCATCTTACCGACGCCTTTGGCGTACCACAGGAGGTCGGGGTTGGAGAACGAGCCGTTGTCGTTCCAGGCATTTCTGCGTATATAGGTTGCCATAATTTCTCCGCTTGGCTGAAGTTACGGGACAAGTATAGGCCCGGTTTAGATAAGTAGATGGCTAAAATCTAGCCAATTGATATGAGTTGCGGATTGGTTTCATAGTATTCATGATCGCTGACCAGAAGTGCATTTCCTGACACCATCCGAACGTCTCCTTTGCGTATCAAATCCCGCTCGATGTTGGCTGACCTGCCGTCCAAACGCTAGAGGCTCGCGCGTGTAGGTGTCCATCGTGCCAAAGGTCTGCATCATCCGCCCGGTCGTCGTGTTGACATACACGAGCGATTTGCTCGTGTATGCCAACTGGATGATTATTTGGCTTTCACCGCGACGAACGATGCCACTAAACCAGCAGGCTCACCGTTGTGAGGTTTAACGCGGATGACTGATCCGGTGATGGCTGGCACCTGATTGACGCCGTTGGGCCACTGTTCAGTTAGCGAGCCATCGTAGTCATAAAAGTAGTCGGCCAATGGACCGCCGGGTTGGCCGACGCCTACGATGTGTGCGTGAGCGGTGCGACGTCCTTCGGCGGGTATGACGACTCCGTTGAGTTCCATGATGTTGCCCGGGCCAAAGCTCAACTCTGCTTTGAAGACGGAGGGGGCGGCATCATGCACCGTCAACACCCCTTCTGCAAAAAGGAGAGCTTCCAGTTTGGCGGGGTCGTCGCCCACCGGCTCCGGGTTGTTGAGAAAACTGCGATACGTCCAAGTGCCTGCGAAAGGATTGCTCATTCGATTCCTCATCTGGCTTGCGCCGTCGGTTATTGGGGGCTGTTGTTCATGTGTTCCATGTGCTTCATTTCGGGCATGCCCAGGCCGTTGCCGGGTGCCCCAAGATCGGGGACGATCTCAACGTTCGTCATCATGCCGCCATCTTCGTGGTCAAGGATGTGGCAATGGATTACGAACTCACCGATGTAGCGGTCATAGGTCGTGCGGACTTTGACCTCGTAGTCGTTCTGAACGAAGACAGTGTCCTTGAAGGTGTGCCACATGCCGCAATATTGGCTTTGCAGGCCTTTGCTATCGGGTGGAACAAGGCACTTACCATCAGAGTCGAAGATGCTCTTGCCCCTGTAGGTGACGTCCATGACCTCGAACGGATTGACGTGGATGTGGAAGATATGCGGCTCGCCGTAGGCGGTAAGTTGCCAGTCTTCGGTGGCTCCAACCTGACGGGTGAAGTCGATGCGATCGGGGCTGTACTCCTTTTCGTTGAGGTAGAAGCCGAAGGGGCCAACAGGGCCATTCGGTTGAGCAGGGCTGGGGAGAGCTCCGATGTAGAAGTCGACCTTGTTTGGAGCGGCAGCATTGGAAGCAGCACCCTCCTCGGGCATTCCGCGCCAGTGGGTGAGGACGCCGTTTGCCAAGTCCACCCGAGCATCTGGAGGCAGGTTCTTATTGTTTTTAGCGAGAGTCTGTTCGATGTACTTGGTCAGTTGGTCAAGCGGTACGTTGACACCGGGCTTAACGATGACTGTGGCGAGCAACTGTGTCTCATTGGGCCCCTGACCCCCAGGCCCCTTGCCGTTTGGTTTGTAGTTAGCGCGCTCAGTAGGAGTGGCCGCCTGGTTCAGGACACAGTAGGTGCCCGGGTGCGGGAAGGCAACCAGTACATCACTGCGGTAACCGGGTTGCATAAAGTTGCTTCCGAAGCCGCCGCTGACGCTCTTGAGGTCGACGCCGATGGGGAGAATGGATGAGCGTGTAAGCCCATCCGCGGCAATCTCAAACTGCGGAACCAGTTCGACGGGTTTGGTGGTATCTGGGATGGTGACAGGGCAGATATCGGCGATGATCTTAGCCTGTTGTGCCGGTGTACCGGAGATGATGCCAGCCAACTCCTGCTTTGCGAGGGGGCCGCGCGCAACCATCGGGACGATCTGTACGTTTACCGTATCGTGGATGCCGCCATGGACCATGCGCCAGCGCTGGATCTCTCCGGCTGCAACGTTGGTGATTGCCGGTTGCACCACTCCGTTGATGCTGGTGAAGCGACCATTCATGTCCCAGACGGTAGCGGAAGAAAGCTGCTCGTCGAAGTTTTCGACGACGCCTGTATCACCAGCTGGGCACTTCCACGTTCCGTCAGGGTTGGTGATGATGTTCTTGAAAGTCCCAGGGTCGCTGAAGCAGGCATAGGGAATCTGCTGGAATAAGAGCACCTGCTCTGTAAAGGGCTTGCCGGATGCGTCGTGCAAAATAGTATCAATGTCCCCGGGACCGTAACCGGTATACGGACGATCGCCGCGCACGATCAGAACACCGGAGGCACCGCTGGCCACCTGCATAGACGTCGAACCATGGCGATGGGCGTGGTACCAGAACGTACCTGCGGGGTGGTCCTCCGGAATATTCACTTCGTACTGGAACTTGGTCTTGGGTGCGATGTTCAACAGAACGTTGTCGCTGTTGCCCGAGGGCGAGACGTGCAGGCCGTGGAAGTGAAGATTGATGATGTTGAAGCAGGAGGGGCCGCCGTCCGGACAATCCGGAGCGTTGACTGGCGGATTATCCAGATCGTTATTGAGATAGACGCGGAGTGTGTTGCCAGGTTTAACCTCGATGAGCGGGCCAGTCAGGCAGCCACCATAGGAGCGAAGCAACACGTCATCCATGACGCCGGTGCCGGGATTGTAGATCTTGTTGTGGTGCTCGAGCACGTTGAGATCAAGCGTGACGAGGTTGCCGACGTGAGAGATGTCTCCAGACGGGTTGCACCCTTGCTTAGGTGCAGCAAAGAAGAGAGCCTTTTGCCCGGGGGCCGACTTTTCCTGAAGAGTGGGCGGAGCGACAAAGGATTGGGGAGACGACTGCGCAAGAACGGGGTGGCACAGTAGCATAGAAAACACTGATAACAACAAAATGCGGAGGCGCATTTCATTCTCCTTGGGAAAGTGGAGCGGATATGGCGATGGGGCTAGGTATGGTTCTGTTGCGAGGGAGATACATCCGAAGCGGAAGTTACTGCGGAGCGGAGGCCTCGCGAAGTTCTACGGCAACGACGTACTCGCGACTGCGCCGATAGTCCACCGAGGTCTTCGGTACACCGTCCAGCGATTTGGTCTTCGCAATGGCTTGTTTGAAGTTAGCTAGTCTCTTGGTCCCATCAGGACCTTTCGCGAAATCCTGCCACTTCATACGCACTTGTGGTGCTATTGTCTGCGCTCCGACAGACTTCAGTGAAGAGAGGGACAGCGCAAAAATGGGCGGTGCTATATAGATACTCCCGGCTCTGACGTTCATGAGGTGCTCCTTGCCAGATCTAAGAATCTGTAACGGTTGAAAAGCTCTGTGGGGTTCAAACGTGAAGAAGCGTAGGAGTACCGGATGTCGCGTTGGATAGGTATCTTGCAGTTTTCCGAGTATACACATCGCTCGTTGTCTGTGGATGTGGTCAAGGCGAGGTAGCCGTGCGCTGCAGACAATCTAGTTCCAGAAAAGGAATCAACTCAGGGTCGAAGGCACCGGCCTATAAATTCGCCTATAACTGCTCAACCGTTTCCATCGAATCGAACTGAATAGTTCGGGAGCATCTCTCTTGTCCGTAAGTTGTCAACGAATGCAAGGGGCTTTCGAGAATTCATATTGGCATATCATGCGGAGACCGGTCCGTCCGAACCGCAAAAACAATTACCCGTACACGCGCGCTGTCCAGCTACTATTGCCTGCCGACGGGTAGCTTGCTGTTCGGATCCAAAAACATCACTTATCTCGACTTTCCTACCATTGCCTGATTATTTGTATCCACTATAGTTGTCCCCCTGACGCCTCCTGGCGGCGGTTCACAGGGAGAGCTTCCATGAAAACCGCAGGCAATTATTACAGAGTGTCACTTCGCGCTTTCGTCTTTCTCTTCGCAATACCTCGAACAACCTACTCACACGCCGCAACCCCAGGAGAAACAGGCGGGGGCCAGTCCTCTGATGATCGCTCTGCCCTCGTCACACTCCTGAATGGAGCGAACGGCAGCCATCTCATCCTGCCGCAAGGCCTATATACGGTGGACAACAGCACCGCCAACGGGGGTGCGATCATCATGACCGGGTGGTCGGGAACGATTGTCGCAGCACAAGGCGCAGTCATTCAGTGCACCTCGCTAGCTAGTCCCTGCCTTGAGTTCATGAACTCTTCGAATGTGCATATCGACGGGCTCTTCATGAGGAACACGATTGCGATGAGTACCTGCAACACGGAAACCACCAATTGTGGCAGTTCCAGCCCTATATCTTATCCCGGAGCCACACTAAGAACCCTAAGCCGTTCTAACGCGCTTAAGTCGGCTTCGAGATGGGACATGCTCACTCCACCACTCAAAATCCAACTATCCCGCCTGAAAAACTTCCGAACATTGACATAGTGTTGACACCATTTGAACTCCGCCAATCAAACCGGAACTAAACAACTAGATGCGAGTGTTTTGACATCCGTTAGCTAGAAAACTCATGAGGCTTGCATCTATGGATCGATAGGCACTCATCGCATGGAGCACTGAGAGGAGCTCACTTTTCGCCAGTTGCAAATTCTGCTCGAAGATTACGATCGGACTGGGGTTATGCCCTAGCAAGTGATCACGATGAATCTGACCTTCGTCAATTCGACGGTTTGGCCGGTGCCGTCGTTGAACTGATGGGTACGGCCTTGTTTGTACCGAGCACCGTGCTCCGGAACAGCTCGTAAGATGGACGTCCAGTCATGAAGCAGCCTGGAACCGGGCACAACGTCGTGTGCGTTTGACCAGTGATCTGCCCCTCCACATTGCGCGTTTCACTGTAGCCGTCCATGGAGTAGATGCGTACGCCTGCTCTTGCCTGATCGGGATGCTCCTTGCCGAAGTTCGACTGATCGACGTCATCACTTTCAAGCGTAGTCCGGCGGATGCGGTGCCCGGAGGCATCGTAGAACTCTGCCATCAGCACGATGTGAAAGCGGCTCTGTGGCTCGACGTAGTCGCTAATGCGCACAGTGTTACCATCCGGCAACGAGTCGTTCTCGATGATCACTACCGGCAGTGCGGGCTTTCCACCGTCGTGGAGCTTCTGTATGTGTTCCATGACGGCGTCGCGCTTTTCGACGTCATGCTGTTGCCCGTATAGGTGCGCTTCGATGCCCAGCGCCTGGGGATCATCGGGATTGCTACGGAGGAGAGGGTTCAGTAGGGAGAACGCAGCCTCATTGTCGCCGGTATTGATCGCGGCTTCTGCCGTGAACTTTGTGATGACGTCGTTCTGGGGGGCCTGTTCATGAAGCTGGCGCAGTTTGGGAAGCGCACTCTTGAAGTCGTTCGCGTCGAAGCTCTTACGCGCATCGTCAAAGAGTGTCCGCTGATCCGGCGTGAGACTCGCAAGCCATGCGGGCACAGTCGCAGGCGAGACCGACGGCTGCTGTGAAAGAGCATGGAGTGCGGAAACAATCAGCAGCCACGACAGAGGGAGAGCAACGATTCGGGTCCGGCGCATGCCGAGAGTGTACTCCGTTCGCAAATAAAATTAGTGATTCGGTTTGGATTTTTAGCCCAAAGCACATCGCCTAGCTCATCGTTTTTGAAAACCGAGTTGGGGTTCGCTCTCACGATAAGTTCATGCATTCAACGGCCTCGGCGATCGCCTCCGCGTCGATGAAGTCATTCTTATTCGATTTCGCGAAGGGCTTAACAAACTGGGCTGGAATTGGCCGAACATCGGGCCCTGCGTGTGCCGCACCCAACCAGGAATGGACAACCGAACACGCCTCCGCGTCGATCGCAGAAGCTTGCATATTCGCGTTCTAAGCCAGTAGCTGCTTTTGCTTGAACTCTTCCGCACAAGCACCTTGCCGACTGCGCCGACCGCTACAAGGTGAAAGGTTGTCTTGCCAACAATCGATGCCGCCTGGATGTATCTGCATGTCCCGCGAGACCGCCCGAACTTTACGGGCAGTTCGGTAGCTCCTAAAGGGAGTACGAAGTCATGACTCTGGCGTACTCACCGCACCCGCGAACTGCGCTCCTTCATCTCTTGTGGCCAACGATGCCATAGGCCTCAATCCAACTGCCTGTAGACTGCAGCCCGGCTTGTAGTGCGGGAAGACGATTCAGGCAGCCTTGGACAAAACGCTCTTACAGACTTCCAAAGGGCCGGTCCGTCGTTAGATAGGTCCAAGTCGCCCCGCGCTGTGAAGGATCGGCCTCGGAGCTTTCAGTCTCGGCCAAACGTTGTGGTATTTCAGTCACTACACTCCGGTACATCCTGTCCGTTATTATCCCAAGATATACTCCGTGTATTTTGCCGAAAGATCCAAATAGTCAGAGGAAACGTTATGATTCTTGTTACAGGAGCCGCTGGAAGATCTTTCCAGTCTTCTCTCGCATCCCGTACTGCATCCGCCGCCGTCTTTTCTGGCTTGTTTGGGCTCGCCACGCTGGCAGCTACGGCTCAGACCGCCCCCACCATGCGTAAGGCTGCCGATGAACGGGCCTATGCAGCGGCCGCGACCACTGCCGATCCGGCCCAGCGTGTCGCTGCTCTCGATTCCTTCATCAAAACCTATCCCAAGAGCAACCAGATAGACCACGCCAGGTCCTTGCGCCTCAATACGCTGATTGAGTATTTGCCCGATCACACCGACGATCTTAAACGCGCCGAAAAGGACAAAATCCACTCTTCCGACAAGGGCTTTGGGCGTTTAGAGAGCGAAGCCATGATCGCTGAAAGATATATCGAAGCCGGTTCCAATGGCATTCTTCTGTCTGAAGCGGAAAAACTCGCCACACACGCCGAACGTCACCTCGACGAAGCAAAGTGGGATAGCGGGCAAGCCGAACTCTATAAGCAGTTCAAGGTCGCGCTCCCCCAGCCGGATAAACTCCATCAGGTTTACATCGAATCAACTGCCAATTTCTACCTCGCACTTGCCGACGTCTACATCCATGAGCACAAGTTCGCGGAAGCCAAGCCTCTACTCGATAAGGCTTACACTATTCAACCTACAGACGTCGCTACAAACGCCATCCGCGCCGAATATGCACTCGCCAATCACGACAACTCAGAAGCTCTCACCTACTTCGAACGCGCCGCCGTCTCCAACGACATCTCTGAGCTTTTCAGCGATCTCGCAAAAAAGTACCACTCCACACTCGTCCAACTGTATCGCGACGCAAACAGCGGCAGCGACTCCGGTCTCGACGCAGCGCTCGATGCCCGCTATAACGAGGTCTTTCCACCGCCCTTTACGCCGGAGAAAGTCGCACCCATCCATTCCGGCCACATCGCTCTGCTTGAGCTCTTCACGGGCTCCGGCTGCCCGCCCTGCATCGGTGGAGACATCGCCGTCGATGCGCTCCTGGCGCAATATCCCCGCACTGATCTGATCGCCCTTACCTTCGATGAGCACGTTCCACGGCCTGATCCGCTTACCAACCCGGACTCTATCGAGCGCGCAGAGCTCTTTCACGCCATCCATACTCCCAGCTTCGTCCTCGACGGCACCCCATTGTCCATCTATGGCAGCTATCGTGACCATAGCAAAGATGTCTATACCAAACTGCAGACGATGACCGCGACCGAGATTGCCGCGCCTTCCAACGTCAAGCTCACTCTCACGGCCAGCTTCTCCATGGCAGGTGAGATCCAGGTGCAGGCAGACGTTACCACCGGCATGCAGGAAGAAACGACGAAACTCATCACTGAACCCAAACCGACCGAGCCGCCCAAGAAGCCGGAAGAAGCAAAGAAAGAGTCCGACGCCGCGAAGAAAGAGGACAAAAAGCAAAAGCCCGAGCCGGCCAAGCTCGCCCCCTCACCCGCAGCCGCCGCGCCTACTCCGCCGCCTGTTCCACACCTCGTCGTCAATTTCGCTCTGGTTGAAGACAACATTCGCTACAGCGGCGAAAACGGCATCCGATTCCATCGCATGGTTGTGCGCTCGCTCGCCAAGCACGCAGACACTGGCTTTCTGCTCGACTTCAACAAGACCACAACAGTTGATGCATCCTTCAACATGGCAGCCATCTCCGCCAAGTTACACGACTATCTCGTCGGCTACGCGCAGTCCAATGACAAATTCGGCCCTCTGGAATGGCGCTCTATGCCCACCACGATGAACCCGCAACACCTCTATGTTGTCGCCTGGGTGCAGGACACAACCACGAATCGCGTACTCCAGTCCGCCATCGCCGCCATCAACGGGCAATCTACAAATACAAGCGAAACCGCCTATAAGGAGTCGAACTGACCATGCGTAACGCCCTCAACCATTTCACCCTGCTCATCGCGTGTGCTGCCGCGGCTCCTGCGGCTATGGCGCAAGCCCACAACCCCGTTGCGTGGACCGTTAAGTCCGCTCCGCACTCCAGCGTCAAACCCGGCAGCAGGTTTGCCGTTGTCGTCACCGGCACAGTCGAACCAGGCTGGCACCTCTACGCCATGGAAGAACCAGACGGCGGCCCTATCGCCACGCAGGTAGGCCTCGCAGAAGGCGACCCAGCCGACCTGCTCCGCGTCAGCGCCAGCAAGCCCCAAACCGTGCACGACAACTCCTTCAATCTCGACACCCCCGTCTATCTCACCACGGCCGAGTTCACGCTCCACCTCCAGGCCGCTGCATCCCCGTCCCCTAAACCGCTTCACGTCCTCGTACGTTACCAATCCTGCAACAACAACATGTGTCTTCCACCGCGCACCTCAACCATTGAGGTCCCAGTCCACATCGGTCAATAACCAGCCAGAGGCTGTTTACCGCTAAGCGATGCGTTTACGCACTTCTGTGAGAATCTCTCCGGCGAAGTCTGGATCATCGACTACCCGTGCGAGAACGAGCGCGCCGATCAGGGAGCTGTACATATGGATCGCATTTCCACGTGCGGACCGGCGAGATCGCAAGGGACGTAAGTAGCTAACTTATCAGGAAGCATATTCATGATGTTACGATCTCATGCCTATGAGCGACTTCAATACCAGACGACGCGAAATGCTGAAGTTCGGCGGCCTCGGCCTTTCTGCCCTTGCCCTTCCTTCCATTGAATCCCTTGCCGATGCCCCAAAGCCAAGCATCCACACGCCCATCGATAGTGTCTTCAACGTCCGCGCCTTCGGAGCCACCGGCGATGGCAAGACAGTCGACACGCCTGCAATCAACCGTGCAATAGAAGCCGCGGCATCCGCAGGTGGCGGGACGGTTCTCTTCCCTACCGGAACCTACACGTGCTTCTCCATCCGCCTCAAGAGCTACGTTCACCTGTACCTCTCTCAAGGAGCCACAATCCTCGCTGCTGCGTCGCCGTTACCCGGTCAAACCACTGGCTACAAGGGAGGCACCTATGATCCTGCTGAGCCCAAGACCACGTACGACGCCTTCCAGGACTTCGGCCATAACCACTGGCACAACTCACTCCTTTGGGGCGAGAACATCCACGACCTTAGTATCACCGGCCCCGGCCTCATCTACGGCAAAGGCCTCAGTTTCGGCGCTGGCCCCGGTCGCTTCGGAGGCCCCGGCACAGGTGTGGGCTTTGGTCCTGACCGTCAACCCATTCCCGGCGCGCCAGTTCCACCATCGCCGCAGCAACGGCCTCCCCGTGGTGACTATCCCATGTATCAGGCTGAGCAGCCGGGCGTCGGCAATAAATCGATTGCCCTAAAAAACTGCCGCAACGTCATTCTCCGCGACTTCTCTATCCTAAAGGGAGGGCACTTCGGCCTGCTGCTCACCGGCGTTGACAACCTAACCATCGACAATCTCAAGATCGACACGGATCGCGACGGCATGGATATCGACTGCTGCAAGAACGTCCATATCTCCAACTGCACTGTCAACTCTCCCTGGGACGACGGCATCTGCCCCAAGAGCAGTTTCGCCCTCGGCTACAACCGCGCCACCGAAAATGTCACAATCACTAACTGCTATGTCACCGGCACCTACCTGCTAGGCACCGTGCTCGACGGCACATATAAGAAGTTTCCTGAAGACGCCCGTGGCGTAGGCCGCACCGGCCGCATCAAATGCGGCACAGAATCCAACGGCGGCTTCAAGAACATCACCATCTCTAACTGCGTCTTCGAAGGTTGCGACGGCCTCGCACTTGAGAGCGAGGACGGAGCTCTCTGCGAAGATATCACCGTAACTAATATCACTATGCGCGACATCCATTCGTCGCCGCTCTTTATCCGCCTTGGCGCTCGCCTGCGCGGCCCCAAAGGCACCGGAGATCAATCTACCGTCGTCGGCTCAATGCGCCGCATCCTGCTCTCAAACATCACAAGTTTCAACGGCGGTTCGCGTCTCTGCAGCATCCTCTCAGGCATCCCCGACTACCTCATTCAGGACATCAAGATTGCCAATTACTTCAGCGAGCATCAGGGTGGCGTTCCCGACTCGCAGGCTAAAGTAGTTCCTCCCGAGAATGTTGACCGATATCCTGATCCGGGCATGTTCGGTCCTATGCCGGCCCAAGGCTTCTTCCTGCGCCATATCAAGAATCTAGAGATGAGCCACATCGAAATCGCTCCTATGAAGCCTGACCCACGCCCGTCTTTCCAAACCTTCGACGTACACCGCGTTGACTTCATAGCGGCAACGGCGCCTACGCAGCCGTCTGCCTTTCTCTTCCGCCAATCGAGTGACATCCGCATTCTCCTAAGCCGCGCCGCCAAGGATCTCCAGCTTGACTCTGCGGATGAGAAGTCTGTTTGACGGGGATTCGCCGAGCCATCTACTCCGCCTGTGCTCAGAATCGCTGTAGCCCAAATAGTGTTGTCGACTTTAGAGATTACTGCACAGTGTTCCATTCGAGTCGAACCATTGCTGAAGGCAACAGCACCAGAATTTTCCAGACTGGAGATGTCATGCAAAGTCTCTCCACTAAAAATATGCGCACTTGTTAGACAAACCGCAGGCGCAGCGTCACGCCA
>CAJCIM010000194.1 GCA_903970395.1 Acidobacteriaceae bacterium | reverse complement strand
TGCGCGGTGGGAGTTACGGTCGAGGTCTGGGTCATGGTGCAGCCTGCGAGAGAGAGAGAAAGTGCCAGGGAGCAGATCGAGATGATGCCGGGAGTTGCCCGCATAGTGTCCGCGAACCTCGTGTGTGGAAGATCCATCGTTACGGCACGCCGCCGCCTGTGGAAAACAGCGTGGGCGAGCTTAGTTTTATCGAAAGGTTGTAACTTTACGATATTAGTCCCAAATTGGTACGGGTGCTAGATAGGAAAGTACGAAAGTGCTTTCCTTATAACGGGTTCGCGCGTGACGGAAGTGATAGTGACAGGGAGCGACTTTCGTCCTTCCTAGTTGTGGACGGTGCCTGGAAGGTTCAGCGAGGGCTTCTTTGCGGCGGGGCCCCCCCCAAGTTTTGGAGGCAAGACCCGCAGCCGATTGAGGTTAGTGTCGTATGGACCCTTGGGTAAACCAAAGGAGTACGAGCTGTGCGGTGATTGTGGAACGGTTGTCAAAAAAGGTGTGGCGCTGCCAGCCTGGGCTGTGCCCCAGACTGGTATAGGGCGCGCCTTTGGCGCTCAATCGACGGTCTAGTTGATGTGTTTGCTGCGGCGGGACATGAAGTCCATGAGGAGGTAGTTGCCGAGGGTTTGGGGGGTGGTGAAGTAGGCCTTGCCGCGGCACATGGCGGACATCTTCTGGACGAATTGCACGAGCTGGAAGTCCTGCGCGAGCATGAAGGTGTTGATCATGATGCCGGAGCGCTTGCAGCGACCGACCTCTTCGAGCGTCTCCTGAATGACGATGGGGTCGAGGCCAAACGCATTTTTATAGATGCGGCCATCGTCCATAGTGAGCGCCGATGGCTTTCCGTCGGTGATCATGACTATCTGCTTCATGTCTTTGCCGGAGGACTTCAGGATGCGCTGGGCGATGCGGAGGCCTTCGCGGGTGTTGGTGTAGTGCGGGCCGACTTTGACGCGCGGTAGCTGCGAGATGGGGATCTCTTCTGCGGAGTCGTGGAAGAGGACGAGCGAGAGCGAGTCGCCGGGGTACTGCGTGCGGATGAGGTGCGAGAGAGCCATCGCGACACGCTTGGCGGGGGTAAAGCGGTCCTCGCCGTAGAGGATCATGGAGTGCGAGCAGTCGAGGAGGACGACGGTTGCGCAACTTGACTGGTAGTCAGCCTGCTGGACGGTGAGGTCCGAGTACTCGAGGTTGAGGATGCCGGAGCCGTCGGGTGCGCCTTCGCGGGCGAAGACGCTGTTGAGCGTGGCAGTGATGTCGAGGTTGAGCGAGTCGCCGAACTCGTAGAGCTTGGAGGAGCCGTTGGTTTCGACGCCGGCTGCCTCGTGCAAGGTGTCGTGACGACCGAGAGAAGATTTGCCGAGCGGGCCGAGGAGTTCACGGAGGGCCTTGTAGCCGAGGAAGTCCATGCCCTTGTCGGTGACCTCGAAGCGGGCGTCGGATTCGCCGTCGCCTTGTTCACCCTGGCCTTCGGAGGGCTCTTCGGAGTTGAGGTAGGCCTCATCCTTCATACGCTGGACGATCTTGTCGATGAGCTCCTCAATCTGCGGCTCTTCAAGTTCGTTGAACTTCTCCTGCGCGTCCTCGTCGAGGAGCTCACCGGATTCGAGTGCCTGGCGGATGGCCTCGCGCAGGGATTCCATGGAGTCGTCCATGTTCTGGAAGGGCGAGAAGGGGTCTTGGAAGCCGGAGTCGAGCAGGAAGTCGGAGAGCGACTGCAGGAGGTCTTCGAGATCGAAGCTCGTGGAGAGGTCGCCGGTGAACTTGGTGTAGCGGGTGAGCTTCATAGAGGCAGGGGATAGTGGTTAGAGGATAGAGGACAGAGAAGCGTGACCGTGCCAATTTCATTGTAGACGTTTTGTACTGGCTAACGATTCGGGCATCAGAAAGCCGGGGCAATGGGCCCCGGCTGTCTCATGTTGAGTTAGGAATGAGCTTAGTGGGATGAGGCGATGATGGTGGCGGCGATGAGGCCGGTGGCTGCTGCGGCGAGGACGTAGTTGCCATCCACCTGACGCCATTCGTAACCGCGAGGAGGAGACTGGAGGTGGTGTGCATGCCAATCGACCTGCGCGCCGCGGTTCCAGTCGTCGTGGCTGATCTTGGCGCCCTTGTGCCATTCATCATGCTTCACATAACCACCGTGGTTATCGTCGTGGTGGTCGTCGTGCTGTGCGACGGCCGCGCCGGTGCTGAACACAGCGGCCAGCGTAAGAGCGGAGAGTGTTTTTCTAATGAAGTGCATAAATCCTCCTGGGCATACGATTCGCATTACGACGATGCTGTTGTGTGCCGCATGGGATATTTCTGCGAATTCCCCACGCGGCACTCTCTCACCCAGCAACGTCAGCACGATACGGGTCGGATACGGTCAGTCGGATACGCAAGTTTATTTCAGTTGGCCGAGTAACGTTTCCACGGCTTTCTTCAGTTGAAGGTCTTCGCCCGTTTCGGTTTCGCCGAGAGGGCGGAGCTGTTCGACGTCGACGGGACGGGGGTGCATCTCCATGTCCTTGTCTTCGAGGGTGCGGATGCGCTCGCCGGGGACGCGGACCTGTGAACCGTCGATGAGGCGTGCGGCGCCGGTAAAGATGATCCAGCCGGCGGTGGGTGTGCCGATGACTTTTCCGAGGCCGAGCGTGCGGTAGCCTTCGGTGAAGTCCTCGCCGTCGGAGAGGGTGGACTCGTTGGTGACGAGCGCGGTGGGCAGGCCGAGCGAGCGCTGGCCGAGGGCCTGGCGGCTGGGAACGGTGGCGCCGTCGCGGGGCGTCATGAGGAGGTAGTTCTTGCGGGCGAAGACGTCGATGACGCGACCGTTGACGTAGCCGCCGTTGTTGTTGCGGACGTCGACGATGACGCCCTGCTTGGACTGGTTTTGTACGTCGAGATCGAGGTACAGCTGTGCGAGGTCCGGATCACCCATGGCGGCGATGTGGACGTAGCCAAGCTTGCCGCCGGAGATCTTTTCAACGTAGGCGCGGCGGCTGTCGACCCAATCGCGATAGAGGAGCCCGGCTTCGACCTGCAACGGCACAGGACGGACGATGACGTCGTGCTTCTTGGCCGCATCGCCGGCGGGTGCGATGGAGAGAACGACGCGCTTGCCGGACTTGTCTTCGAGGAGCGAGTCGAGGTTGGTTGTGGATGTGATGAGGGCACCGTTGACGGCGAGGAGGTGGTCGCCGACGGCGATGGTTGTTGGCTTACCGTCGGATGTTGCAAGCGCGGCGGGGCCTAGCGGGACGATCTCGCGGATGATGAGCTTGCCGTCCCTCTCGTAGGGTTCGCGTTCGAAGCGCAGGCCGAGGCGGCCGGTGCGGACGGCGGGCGGCTGGGGCTTGCTGATGCCGGAGTGGGAGCTGTTGAGCTCGCCGATGAGGAGCGAGATGTCGCGTCGGAGCTCGGGGCCGGTGCGTGCGCCTTCGATGTAGGGCTTCCACTCGTTGCGTAATGCGGGCCAGTCAGCGCCGTTGAACTCGCCGTTCCAGAAGCGGTGGTCGAGCGTGGTCCACGCCTCGTCGAAGACGACCATCTTTTCCTTGTCGAAGTCGACGTCGATGGAGGTGGCGAGGTTGAGCGGCTTGGGCATGCGGGTTTCGATAGCGATGCTGCGGACGCCGCCGCCGGGGCCCGCGCCGGAACCTCCCTCGCGACCGCCGCCTTCGAGGTAGTAGATGGTCTTGGAGTCGGGCGTGAAGGCGATGTTGGATTTGGAGCCGGCGGTAGAGGTGAGCTGGCGTGGCGTGGCGGGTTCGGTGGAAAGCTCGTCGAGTGAGTAAGTGTAGATGTTCTGCGTGCCGGAGACCTCGGCGAGGAAGGCGAGGGTTTTGCCGTCGGGGCTGATGACGGGAGAGCGCAGCTCGAGGTCGATGGGGAGCAGCGTGAGGCGGCCGCGGATGCCTTCGAAGACGATCTGGGTTGGCTCGGGCTTCTTTGTCGGAGTCTTAGATGCAGGTCTCTCCGCTGCGTCTTCGCGGTGAGACTGCGAAGACTCCGGTCGAGCTGACACATCTGTGGGAGGTGTGGAAGGAGCCTCGTTTGGGGTGGTTTCGGGCTTTGTGTCGGGTCCGCCGGGGATGGACTGTTTGCGGAAGAGGTCGGCGAACTGGTCTTCGCGATAGGCCGGGATGTGCGGGACGAGATCGACGCGGGCGAGGTGTGGCGTTTCGGCGCGCTGTGTGGTGTCGAAGAGGATGTACTTGCCGTCGGGCGACCAGGCGAGACGAGAACCGGTCTGGCCGTTGGCGAGGAAGGTGAGCGGCTTTGCAGGGGCGCTGCCGTCGGCGGGTACTGCGGAGAGGTTTGCGAAGCCGTTGACGCCAGTGGGGACGAAGACGAGCCAGTGGGAGTCGGGCGACCAGGCGATGGGAGAGCCGCCGTAACTGTCGATATCACCGTGGGCGATGACCTTGTCGGCCATCATGGGCTTGCCCTTTTCATCCGCGATGGTGAGGACGTGTAGCTCTTTGCGGTTGCGAAGGTAGGCGATGAGTCTTCCGTCGGGTGACCAGGTGGGCGAGGTGTCGATGTCCGCGGAGTGGGTGAGGGCGCGCTCGGAGTTGGTCGTGAAGTCGTACTCGTAGAGACTGGAGCCGCCGTCGCGCTCGGAGAGGTAGAGGAGCTTGGTGGAGTCGGGCGACCACTGCGGGTCCGTCTCGGCGGAGTCGGTGGTGGTGAGCCGCTGGGGCTCGCCGCCGTCTTTGGCGCTTGCGGCGAAGACCTCGCCATGGGCGTCGACGGCGATCTTTTTGCCGTCGGGCGAGAGTGCGAGGTTGGACCACGAGGCGAGGCGCTCGTGCGTGATGCCGGGGGTGCTGGGGACTCCGCGGAGGGTGATGTTTACTGGCTCGGCTTTGCCGTTGGCGATGTTAAGCGACCAGATAGAGAAGTTGCGCTCGAAGAGGATGGTCTTGCCGTTGTACGAGAGCGTGGGCCAGAGGGCGCGGCCGTTGGTGAAGTGTGTGATCTGTTTCGCGTCGCCTGTTGTTGCATTCGCGGACCAGATGTTTTCTGCGCCGGATTTGTCGCTCATGAAGAAGAGCTGCTTGCCGTCCGGGGAGAACATGGGCCACGCGTGTTTCGCGTCGGCGGAGATGAGGAGCCTGTAGTCGGCGGAGGCGATGGGCTTGAGCCAGAGCTCGGTCTCGTCGATGTGAGCGTGGCCCTTGCGCCACCACTGCGAGGACGAGATGCCCTTGGCGACGAGGACGATGGATTTACCATCCGGCGAGGGCGTGGATTCGAACTCGTTCATGTAACGCTCGGAGGAGACTTCGAGGGGTGTGCCGCCGGTGGAATGCACACGGAAGATGTCGCCTTCACCAGCGACGTCGTTGGCGGATGAGGTGAAGTAGAGCCAATTGCCGTCGTGCGACCATGCGTCGAGGGTCACGGGGGCGTCGGTGTATGTGATGCGCTGCAGCTGGCCGGTGGCGAAGGTGAGGACGTAGATGTCGTTTGCGCCGGTGCGGGTGGACTGGAAGGCGAGTCGCGTGCCGTCGGGCGAGTAGAGCGGGCGCGACTCTTCTGCGGGGTCGGAGATGAGGAGGTGCGCGTCGCCACCGGCTGCTGGCGCGGTCCAGACGTCGCCGCCTGAGGCGAAGGCGATCTCGTGGCCGTCGGGAGAGAGCGCTGGTGTGGCGAAGGAAGGCTTCGCAGACTGCGCGTTTACGGCAAGAGGAAGGGCGAGGAGCAGGGCAGCAGCGAGAGATGCGCGCAACGTTAGACCTCAAACAAGAAAGATGACTGTGAGACAAGTGTATTCGAGGTTAGGCCGCAGAGGGTTGTCCCTCAGTCAGCAGCGTCACCCCGCTCATTACGATGAGACTGTCATGAACGGGGCACCCAGTGGGTAGAACTACTGGCGTGTGCCGGTGAGGACGGCGAAGGTGTAGGCCTTGTACCAGCAGTCGACTTGAGTGAAGCCTGCGGTGCGGAGCCAGGCGAGTTGCGTGTCGATGGGGGTGCGGCGGTCTTCTTGCTGGCGGAAGAGGGAGTCGGCGATTTGCTGTTCGGTGGCTCCGAGGCGGCGGATTTCGGTGTGCCAGCGTTGCTGGTAGATCTCTTCGAGTTCGGGAGTTGGGCCGGCGATGTGGTCAGCGTTGATGAAGACGCCGCCGGGGCGTAGCGCGGCATGGATGCGCGGGAGGATTGCCTGCTTGATGTCGTCGTCGAGGTGATGGATGGAAAGCGCGCTGACGATGGCGTCGCAAGCGGTGGGGAGCGGCGCGGTGGTGTAGTCGGCGAGAGTGTAGGTGAGGCGGGGTGGAACGCCGAGCCGCTGGCGGGCGAGCGCGAGCATCGGTTCCGAGAAGTCGATGAGGTGGAGATCGGCGTTGGGGAAGGCCGCGTGCAGCATAGCGGAGAAGAGGCCGCTGCCCGCTCCGAGGTCGACGATGAGCTTTGCGTCGGGTGGGATGAGCTCGAGTGCAGCGGCGTAGAAGCCATGGTGTCCGGGGATGAGCTTCATGCGGTCGCGGTCGTAGGTGGCGGCGGTGGCGTCGAAGACGGCTTGTGTGTTGTTCGGTCGCATGAGATGACCATAAGTGATCGTGATGGATATTTCTATTGCTATAAGAAGAAGTGATGATGGGATTCGGGCAAGCGCGCTTCGCGCGAGAAGCAGTTTCCTCGCGCAGCTCGGAATGCCAGAAAGAAAGCAAAGACAACTGCAAATTCCCTTCGGGAATGACAAACAAAAAAAGGCCCGTTATTTGCCGGCGAGGACGGTTGTGCTGCCGCCGATGCGCGTTGCTGTGGTTGGGGTTTTGAGACCGTTGATGATGGAGGGCGGAAGCTTGGAGGTGCCAAAGCGGGCGACGTAGAACTCGAAGGGGGCGAAGTCGCTGGAGCCGAAGTCCATGTCCTGCGGCTCGGAGGCGTACTGCTTGAGGAGCGAGGGGTCGGCGATGCCGCGGCCGAGGAAGATGATGGCCTCGCGAAGGCCACGGTCGTGCGAGTTGTATTTGTAGAGGTTGATGCCCTGGCGGGTGACGAACTCTGCGAGGGGAACGAGGGGTTGTAGAGCGAAAGCCTGGTAATGGATGGCGCGTTCGTGGCGGGCCATCTCGCGGGGGAAGGCGCCGTTCTCGTCGATCTCCTGGATGGCTTGTTTGTAGACGTCGATACCGAAGCGGTAGAGGTCGTTGTCGTTGGTGGTGATGCCGACGGCCAGTGCGCCGAGGGCTCGGAAGTAGTGATGATTGTTGCCTAGTTCGCTGGGTTTTTCGTAGGAGATGAGCTTGTGCGCGACTTGATTGAGCCATGCGGCGACGCGGGCCTGCTGTGCGGGGTCGAGCGCGGGGTCGTTGACGAGGACGGAGTCGGTGATGCCGGAGGAGCAGAGCGTCCA
>CAJCIM010000193.1 GCA_903970395.1 Acidobacteriaceae bacterium | reverse complement strand
ACGTGTGCTCTTCCGATCTGCGAGGGATGGACCTGCGATGCGAGCCCGATCCCGAAGGAGCCGGTGGCGTTCGGGTAGGAGCTTCTGGTCTGGGAGAGGTGAGCGTGAAGATTGGTGGGGGGCGGGCAGCGATCCTCGGTGCGATGATCGCGCTCGGCTTGTGGCCGGCGGCGGCGCAGGCGCAGCAGGCTGGCGAGCCAGCGAAGAAGAGGACGGAGCCACGCGCTGTGCTGAGCGCGGCGGCGATGGACCAGGTGATCGGGGTCTATCGGAGTTCGACTGATCTGGACGATCTGGTCAGCGTTTACCGGATCGGCGACCGGATGTACACGGAGGGGGAACGCAGCCCCAGGCTCGAGATCTTCGCGGCGGCGAAGGACCGGTATCTCGCCAAGGATGGTTTCGCGGAGTTCGACTTCGTAAGCAACAGCGCGGGCAGGGTGACGGGAGTCACGCTGACGGGCTATGGGCGAGACGGTCTGGCGATGCAGCGGATCGAGGACACGCCGCGGCGGCTGAACCACTTTCGCGAGTACACGAAGCAGGATGCGATGATCCCGGCACGGGACGGGGTCAAGCTGCACGTGGTGATCTTCAGGCCTTCAGGCTCAGAGTCCGGCGAGGCGCTCCCGTTCCTGATGGAGCGAACGCCGTATGGAGTGGACGAGGTTACGTCCGACACGGTGAACGAGAACAAGCCGGAGTTGGCGGCGAGCGGGTACATCTTTGTGTTCGGGGATATTCGCGGGAAGTACAGGTCTGAAGGCAAGTTCGTGATGAACCGGCCGATCGTGGCGCACGACTCGAAGAAAGATGTGGATGAGACGACGGACACTCGGGACACGATCGACTGGCTGCTGAAGAATGTGCCAAACAACAATGGCCGCGTGGGTGTGCTGGGCGTAAGCTATCCGGGGTTCACGGCGATGATGGCGGGGATCGATGCGCACCCGGCAGTGAAGGCAATAAGCCCGCAGGCACCGATGACCGACATCTGGCTGGGCGATGACTTCTTCCATAACGGGGCGTTTCGCGAGACGTACGGCTTCGACTATGTGCAGCAACTGGAAGCACAGAAGACGGACGCGCGTGTGAGTTCGAAGGAAGACCAGTACGACTGGTTCCTGAGCCATGTGAACTTTGAAGGCGCGGCCGAGGCCGCCAAGATGTCCGAGCTGCCGACGGCGAAGGTGTTCCTGTCGCAGCCGAGCTATGTGAAGTTCTGGCGCGATATGGCGGTGCAGAGGCATCTGAGCAAGCCGGAGGTTCCGACGCTGGAGGTTGGCGGTTACTGGGACCAGGAGGATATGTGGGGCACACAGGCGGAGTATGCGGCGCTGCGTCCGCATGAGCCAGCGGATGAAGCGGGCGAGACTACGGGGGCGCACAAGGTGTATCTCGTACTGGGGCCGTGGAACCACGGTGGGTGGTCGCGCGGGCCGGGAGATCAACTGGGCGGCAGCTTTGGCACCGTGAAGTTTGGCGGAGAGAAGACTGGCGAGTACTACCGGACGAAGATCGAGGCACCGTTCTTTGAGTTTTATCTGAAAGACAAGCCGGGGTTTGATCTGAAGGACACGGCAAGCTTCCGTTCGGGTGAGAACCAGTGGCACCGCTATGCGGTGTGGCCACCGAAGGACGGCTTTCACAAGCTGAATGCGTACTTGCAGCCAGAGGGCAAGATTGGGTTTGCCGCGCCGAATGTCGAGGCGAAGAGCGCTTCCTACGTGGCTGATCCTGCGAACCCGATCCCGTACCGGCATCGGCCTGTGCAGTCGACGTATGGCGATGGGTCGACGTGGCGGACGTGGCTGGTGGAAGACCAGAGCTTCGTGAGCGATCGCAAGGACCTGGCGAACTTTACGACGCCGGTGCTGACGAACGAGGTGACCGTGACGGGCGATGTTGTGGCAGATCTGAAGGCTGCGACGACTGGCACCGATGGCGACTGGATTGTGAAGCTGATCGATGTGTATCCGGAGAGCGAAGGCGGCTACAAGCTGATGGTGGCTGAGGAGATTCTGCGCGGGCGGTATCGGAAGAGCTTTACCGATCCTGAGCCGGTGAAGGCCGGCGTGGTTGCCGAGTACAAGTGGAGCCTGCACGGGGTGGACCATACATTTCTACCGGGGCACAAGTTGATGGTGGAGGTGCAGTCGAGCTGGTTTCCGCTGTACGACCGCAACCCGCAGACGTATGTGGAGAACATCATGAAGGCTCCTGCAGATGCGTACAAGGCGGAGACGATCACGATCTACAACGGCAGCAGGCTGGAGTTGTCGGTGGCGGACGGGGTATCGCTGCCTTAAGCGCCACTTAAGGTTGAGGATGCAGCGGAGAGCCGCTGCGCCTCGTCGCTTCACGATGGATACAATTTCACAGCTGGAAGTGAGGCAGGCAGAGAAACTTTTGCCTGCCTCATTCGTATCATGGATAGACCCATCGGAAGTGCTGCCAGTTTTGAGCCGTATGCGGCAACCCCGGTTGGAGCCGAGAGATTGTGAGATACGAGATGCAAACACGCTGGATGCAATGGGGCTCGGTGGCTGCAGTGGTAGCGGTAGCGATGACGGCTCCGTGCCCGATGATGGCGCAGGCTGCTCCACATCAATCGGGTACCGTGAAGGCGACGAGCGACGGTGGACTGACGCTGACCACTGCCGGGAGCCAGGACTACACGGTGACCGTGTCGTCGGCGACGAAGATTCTGATTGTGCCTCCGGGCGCGGCGGCGAAGGACGCCACGGCGGGCGCGACGACGGACGTTGCCGTAGGTGATAAGGCGATTGTTCTGGGTACGGCAGGCGATACGGGCACAACGCTTACGGCGACGAAGGTGTATCTACTGAAGGCTGCGGCGATTGCGCAGAGCCATGCGGCGACTGAAGCGGCGTGGACCCAGGGCGTCGGCGGCATTGTGAAGAACGTGGACGTGAGCGGCAGCAAGGTTGAGCTTTCTAGCGGCCTGAAGACGGTTTCAGTGGTGGTGACGCCATCGACGATCGTTCGGCACTACTCGGGCGATTCGGTGAGCTTTGCGGATGCGAAGACCTGTGCGCTTGCGGAGGTAAAGCCGGGCGACCAGTTGCGCGTGCGCGGCACCAAGGCGATGGATGGGCTGACGATTACCGCGGATGAGATGGTTGCAGGCACATTCCATAACTTCTCCGGGCTGTTGACGGCGGTGGATGCGACCGCAGGCACGGTGACGCTGAAGGACCTTGCGACGAAGAAGATGGTGACGGTGAATGTGTCGGCGAACAGCAATGTCCGGCGGATTGCGCCGCAGATGGCACAGGGGATCGCGGCCAGGATGAAGAGCGCTGCGGCAGGCGGAGGTGGCGACGCAGCTGGATCTTCGCAACGTGCAGGTCGTGGCGGAGCAGACCTTTCGCAGATGTTGGGGCGGATGCCGACGGAGACGGTCGCTGGCCTGAAGACGGGCGAGGCGGTGATGATCGTCGCCAGCTCCCCGGCGGACAACTCGGCAAAGAACATCGTAGTAACGCTGGTGGTTGGCGTGGAGCCGCTGTTGACCGCGTCGCCAAGTGGAGAGATGACGCTTTCGCCGTGGAGCATGGGCGGCAACATGGAAGGCGGCGAAAGCGGCGGCGGGCGGTAATCACGAAGTAGACCTTCGCCACGAGGCGGAGGATTGGATAAACGAGAACAGCGACAGGGACCTCGCAGCTGAGACCTCTCAGTGGTATGCGTCAGGCGCATGGAAAGTTCTGTCAACGTGGGCATAAGTCCTGCGGTCGCGATCGAAACAAGTACCTAGGAGAGATGATGCTCTTGAGCAAGCAAGTGATGAAGGTATGGGTGTATGCGGCGGTTGCCGCGACCGCATTGATGCCTGGCGCAGCAGAGACGATTGCGATGGCGCAGGATGCCGCATCCGCGCCGGTAGCAGCGGCACAGGCGGCAACAGCACAGGCAACGCCGGCGAGTGGCGGTACGCGGGTGCACGGCACAGTCGTTGATCCGGATGGAGAGTTGATTCCCGGAGCGAAGGTGACGCTGACGCCGGCGAAGGGTTCGGCGGCGAAACAGGTCACCTCGGGCAGTGATGGCACGTACAGCGTTGCGGTGCCGCCGGGGACGTACACCCTGGTGGTGTCGATGCAGGGGTTTGCGACGTACTCTGCGTTGAATGTGAAGGTGCTGCCCGGCGCAGCGGCGCAGACGTTCGACGTGAAGATGCAGGTGGGCACGGATGTGACCATCAATGTGGATGACACGGCTGCACAGTTGAGCGTTGACCCCGACAGCAATGCGAGCTCGACTGTGCTGACGGGGCAGGCGCTGGATGCGTTGTCGGATGACCCCGATGACCTACAGAACGAACTGGAAGCACTGGCTGGGCCCGCGGCGGGCCCAAATGGCGCGCAGTTTTATATCGACGGATTTACCGGCGGTCAGCTGCCGCCGAAGCAGTCGATCCGCGAGATCCGTATCAATCAGAATCCGTTCTCGGCGCAGTATGACAAGCCTGGCTTCGGACGCGTGGAGATCTTCACCAAGCCGGGTTCGGACCAGTATCACGGTAGCTTCCAGTTCAACGCGAACGACAATGCGCTGAACACGGGCAGCCCGATTGTGCAGCCGGGTGTACCAGAGCCGGCATATCACACGTTTCTGATCAACGGACAGATCAGCGGGCCGATCAACAAGAGCTCGTCGTTTACATTTGGCGGACAGTACCGCGATATTCAAAACAACACGATCATCGATCCGGAGTCGTTGTACTCGGAGGTAAGCAATCCGGGGACGCCCTGCGCGCCGGGTACGCCTGCAACGGCTGCGAACGGCACCGTTCAGTGCCAACAGCTTAACTTTTTGCAATATACGGCGGCGGTTGCCGCTCCGCAGACGCGCTACGACGTGAGTCCGCGCGTGGACCTTGCGATCGGCAAGAACAATACGCTGACGATGCGGTACCGCGACGAACATGCGACGCTGAACAACCAGGGTATCGGCGGGATTCAACTGCCGGGCAATGCGTACACGGCGACGCAGGGCGAGCAGGACGTGCAGATCAGCGATAATCAGACGATCTCGCAGAAGATCATCAATGAGGTCCACTTCGAGTGGCAGCGCGCTATGGTTGGAGACACGCCGTTGAATACGACGCCGCAGCTTTCGGTGGCTGGTGGTTTTGTGACCGGTGGCGATGCCAGCACGGGCAACACGAATGATGTGCAGAACCACTTCGAGTATCAGAACTACACGTCGATTGCGCTGGCGAAGAACTTCATCCGGTTCGGCGGGCGTGTTCGGCAGACGTTCGAGACCAATACAACGAACGCGAACTCGAATGGCAGTTTCACCTTCTTAAGTACCGGAACCACGTCGGCGATTCAGAACTACATCAACGGGACACCGAGCCAGTTCTCGATTGTGACCTACAACCAGCCGACGACGCACGCTACGACCGTTGATGCGGGTCTTTACGCTGAGGACGACTGGAAGCCGAAGCCGAGTGTGACACTGAGCTACGGTGTTCGATATGAGACGCAGAACTTCATTCATGACAAGGCGGACTTTGCGCCGCGTGTGGCTCTGGCCTACGGCGTAGGCAAAATGAAGGGCGGTGGGCCTGCGGTTGTGGTGCGCGCGGGTTTTGGTCTGTTCTATGATCGTCTCGCTCTCGCCAACCAGTTGAACACCATTCAGGAGAACGGCACGAACCAGGTGCCCTCTACGACAACGACGGTGCCTTTCAGCGATGCGGTGGGTTCAACCTGCTCATCGACAGTCGTGACCGGCTGCGGTGCGACGCCGACGTTGGGCCATGTGCAGACGCAAGCTGTTCAGACGACGGCGAACTTCCCGAAGAACTACCACTCGCCCTACCAGGAGCAGACGAACGTTGGGGCGGATATTCAACCGTTCAAGTATGCGACGGTTTCGTTCAACTATCAGCACGTGGTCGGCATTCATCAACTGTTAGACGCGAACCTGAATGCTGCGGCGGATGCTACGAATCCGAATGCGCCGATTGAAGATGTGTACCTGACCGAGGGCTACTATCGGCAGAACCAGTTCATTACGAACTTCAACTATCGGGGTTCAGCGAAGTGGTCGTTGTCGAGCTTCTACGTGATCAACTTCGATACGAAGTCAGATACGGCGGGAGTGGGCAGCCAACCGACTAATCCTTACGACATCGGTGAGGACTACGGTCGCGCGAGCTTCGATATCAAGAACCAGATCTTCCTTTTCGGCAACTTCAATCTGCCGCACCTGATCTCGATCTCTCCGCTGATGGCGGCGCGCTCTGGCACGCCGGTGAATATCACAACGGGTGAGGACAACTTCGGCTATCTTACGAACAACACGCGCCCAATCTTTGCTACGGCTGGAACACCGGGTGCAAAGACGTTCGCGGGTTGCGGTACGTTCGTCGATCCAGGTAAGAGCCCGGGCGTACCCTATGCGCAGATTCCTACAAACTTTTGCACTGGGCCAGCGTCCTTTACGACGAATATGCGCGTCAGCAAGACGATCGGATTCGGTCAGAAAAGGGGCCAGGCTGGTGTTCAGCAAGGCGGTGGTCAAAACGGCCAGGGTGGACCCCAAGGTGGTGGTAATCGCGGCGGTGGTGGTGGCCGTGGTGCCGGTGGTGGTGGTTTCGGCGGTCCTGGTGGCCCCGGCGGCGGCGGCCGTGGCGGTGGCGGCGTTTCCAGCGGCAAGAAGTACAACCTGGTGCTGGCGGTTCAGCTACAGAACGTGTTCAACGTAGTCGATCGCGCCGCGCCAAATGGGACGCTGAGTTCGTCGAGCTTCGGTCAGCTGACCGGGCTTGCCGGTCAACTGTTCACGACCAACGATGCGGTTCGGCGTGTGCAGCTATCGGCTTCGTTCAACTTCTAGAGCCAGGAAGTAGCGAGTAGGAAATAGGAAGTAGCAAGAACGAGGGGCGCGGCTGTTATGGCTGCGCCCTTTTGCTTGTATGCGGCTGCGATGTTGGATGCGAAGATGGAGAGATGAAGGATTCTGCGGTGAAGAGTGGGGCTGGTCCGGAGTCTCCATTGCTGGGGAAGTTTGCGCGGACGACGTTGACGGTTCTATTGGTGGCTTTGGTGGTGGGGCTGGCTATTGCGTGGCGCACCAACGATGCGATGGCGGATCTGCCGTTTCTGCGCAAGGGCGCGCAGCAGCACGAGAAGACCCTGGTGGATGAGACGCCGTGGAAGACGGCGCAGGCGTTGTCTGCGCTGGCAGTCTCGCAGGAGGAGCTTGCGTTTGCGCGGGAGGCGGAGCATCTTGCCGACCATGAGGTGGACCAGGCGTTTGCCACGGCTCTGCGTGAGCAGGCGTTGAAGCAGAGAACTCTGAGCGGACATGCGCTGGAGCTGCAGCAGACGGTGATGCAGTTGACGGCGTTGGTGGCTGCGGATCAAGCGGCGTTGGACAACGTCGCCAAGGGTGGTGACGATGAGCAGATTGCCAAGGCTCAGTTGGGGCTCGATCAAGACCAGCTGAATGATGCCAAGGGCGATCTGGCGCGAGCGACCGGCGATGAGCGCGATGCGATTCAGCAGGAGTTGACGGAGCGCGACAATGAGGTGAAGAAGTTTGAGGCTTCGGGTGGTGTTGGTGAGGTTGCGGTGATTGCTGTCTCCCGGTACCGCACGTTGTCTGGGCTGATCAACGGGTGGCATGAGCAGAATAAGCGCTATGCGCTGGTGCTGGAGGCGCAAGCTGCTGCGAAGAGCGACGCAGCGAGCCTGACGGCGGAGCACAATGCCATGGAGTCGACGGCCACGAAGAGCAGCAACGTAGCTGCGGCGAATGCTGCGACGATGGCGAATGCAGACCGCTTGACTGGGCTGAAGCGGATGGCGCTGCAGCGCGAGCTGATGACACTGTATGACGACCGCATCGCGACGGAGACGCAGCTGAGCGCGGTTTACGGACGGTGGGCTACGCAGATAACCTTGCAGCACCGCATTGTGGGGCATCTGATTGCGGTACAGACGATCTATGTTCTGGTGATCCTGATGCTTGGGATCGTGTTGAGTGCGTTGGCTCGGCGCATTGCCGAGCATGAGACAGCGGACCGACGGCGAGCGCGCACGCTGAGCTGGATCGTGCGGCTCAGTGTGCAGGCAGTGGCGCTGATGGCGATCATGATCGTGGTCTTCGGTTCTCCGAGTCAGCTATCGACGGTGGTCGGATTGGTGACAGCAGGGCTTACGGTTGCGTTGCAGGACTTCATTCTCGCGTTTGTCGGATGGTTCATCCTGATGGGGAAGACTGGCATTGGCGTGGGGGATGCGGTGGAGATCAATGGCGTGTCGGGCGAGGTTGTAGAGATTGGCGTGTTTCGCACGACGCTGCTTGAGACGGGGAACTGGGCTTCGGCGGGGCATCCGACGGGGCGGCGTGTGGCGTTCAATAACAAGTATGCGATCAGCGGACAGTACTTCAACTTCTCGACGTCTGGGCAGTGGCTGTGGGACGAGTTCGCGGTGACGGTGCCGGCGGAGGAAGACGTCACTGCGACGATGGCTCGTGTACAGAAGACGGTGACCGAAGCGACCGAGGCCGATGCTCGTGCGGCGGAGGCGGAGTGGGCGCAGGTCTCACGGCAGCGCGGATTGAGCCAGTTCTCGGCTGAGCCTGCGGTGAATGTGCGTCCGGCGGGCAGTGGCGCGGAGCTGGTGGTGCGCTATGTGACGCGTGCTGCCGGGCGATTCGAGCGGCGCAGCACGCTGGCGGAGATTGTGCTGCAGTCGCTGCGTGTGGCTGAGCCGGCGAGGTAGGGTGGGGCCTCCCCCCCTATACTTTTTCTGGGTTTGATATTTGGAATCAGCGATTTGCACTGCGCTTAGGCTGCAAGATACTGATTCTGAGTCAGTTGTTGGTGTGGATATTGAAAGCAAAGGGGTTGCGGGCTAAAGGCTTTCACGCAGAGTACGCAATGAAAAGCGCGATGTTTCGCGATGTTTTGTTTGGGCTGGGCTGGGATGTGGGCTTGCTGGCGGTAAAAGTTCCCTAATTCAAGTATAGAAGGTTGGGAGGGGGAACTTGTTTTTCTATTTGATTTGGAATGTGTGGGTTGCGGGCGGGAGGGGGTTGACAAGAGCGGGCGCGCGCTTCGCGCGCGAGAAGCAGGTTCCTCGCTGCGCTCGGAATGACAGCCAGAAAGGCAAGGGCAACGACAAAGGCAAGGGCAACAGCAAAGGCAAGGGCAACAACAAACGCAGATTGCCTGCGGGAATGACAAACAAAAGGGCAACTGCAACGATGCCAGTTGGGCGATTAGTTTTCGAAGAGGGTGGGTTGGGGGCGCAGGGTGCCGGGGCGTTCGGCGACGACGATGGTCTTGGCGTTAAGGAACTCCTTCATGCCGGCGGCGGAGAGCTCGCGACCATAGCCGCTCTTCTTGATGCCACCGAAGGGTAGGCGCGGGTCGCTGGCGACGGGGGTGTTGACGAAGACGCCGCCGCACTGGAGGTCGGTGGTGAAGCGCTGCTGCTCGGTGACGTCGTTGGTCCAGACGCTGGCGCCGAGGCCGTAGGGGGTGTCGTTGGCGAGCGCGATGGCTTCTTCAATCGATGAGACCTTGAAGAGCAGAGCGAGCGGGCCGAAGGTCTCCTGCTTGGCGACTTCGGCGGTGGGTGGCACGTTGGCGATGACGGTGGGCTGGATGAAGTTGCCGGGGCCGGGGAGCCGTTCGCCGCCGGTGAGGACGGTGCCGCCGGCGGTCTTGGCGGCTTCGATCTGGGCTACGAGTGTGTCGAGGATCTTTGGCGTTGCGAGAGGGCCGATCTGCGTGTTGGGTTGTGTGGGATCGCCGACGCGTTGCGCAGACATCGCTGCGACAAAGCGGCGCGTGAAGGGCTCGTAGACGGAGTCGTGGACGATGAAGCGCTTGGCGGCGATGCAGGACTGGCCGTTGTTGAGGCAGCGGGCGTGGACGGCGTTTTCGACGGCGGTGATGACGTCCGCCGAGCGCATGACGATGAAGGGGTCGGAGCCGCCGAGTTCGAGCACGGTCTTTTTGAGGAACCAGCCGGCCTGTGCGGCGACGGCGCGACCCGCGGCCTCGGACCCGGTGAGGGTGATGGCGGCGATGCGAGGGTCGGCGATGACGCGCTCGACCTGGTCCGTCTCAATCAGTAAAGCCTGGAATGCACCGCGGGGGAAGCCGGCGCGGCGCACGAGGGTTTCGATGGCTAGGGCGCACTGCGGGACGTTCGGTGCGTGCTTGAGCAGGCCGACGTTGCCTGCCATGAGCGCGGGTGCGAGGAAGCGGAAGACCTGCCAGAGAGGGAAGTTCCACGGCATGATCGCCAGTACGACGCCCATGGGATCGAAGCGCACGTAGCTCTCCGCGTGTTCGGTGACGTAGGGAACCGGGGTGAGGATCTCCGCGGCGTTCTCCGCGTAGTACTTGCAGGTGGCGGCGCATTTGGCGACCTCCTGGCGGGCGGAGACGATGGTTTTGCCCATCTCGGAGGTCATGGTCGCGGCCAGTTCTTCCGCGTCGTTTTCCAGCAGGATGGCGAGACGCCGCATCCAGAAGATGCGCTGTTCGAGCGGTTCGGCAGGGTAGGTCTTCGCTGCCTCGGCGGCCAGAACGAGTTTGGCTTCAAGAGCCTCGGGCGTGAGGGGGTCGAAGCTGCGGAGCAGCTTGCCATTCGCTGGATTGAGAGACTGAATCGGCATAGGCAAACAAGGCAAAAACTACGAACCGGCGAGCCACCCACCGGCGCACATGGCGCTTGCTCCAGTTTAGACGCGAAGTGTTGCGTCTGCGTGGGTTATTCGCTGGCTAGTTTTGCCAGCGTCAGCGCCAGAACGCGGGTTCCCTGGGCGATGGCCTCCGGTGTGGAATACTCGTCCGGCTTGTGGGAAACCCCGTTGCGGCAGGGGATGAAGAGCATCGCAACGGGAGCGATCCCCGCGATGAAGCTGGAGTCATGATAGGCGCGCGAGACCATGTGCCTCCAGGAGGCGCCCTCTTCGCGGCAGACCTCTTCCAGCGCATTCAGTATGTGCGGAGCGCTGACGGCGGGTTGGTCCGCGTTGATGAGTTCTTCGGTGATCGTGACGCCGCGCTGCGTCTCCAGGCGCTTCCTCTCCACATGCAGGGCGGTCATGATGCCGTCGCGGCGTGCGACGTCAGTATCACGGATGTCGAGCATCAGCATCACGCGTGAGGGCACGGCGTTGACGGAGCCGGGATGAACAGCGATGGCGCCGACGGTCGCGACGGTGTCGACGCCGGACTGGCCCGCGAGTTTGGCAGAGCCGTTGGCCTCCAGGGCGAACCGTTCGACCGCGAGGATAAATTCAGCGGCGGCGCAGAGGGCATCGCGGCGGTCAGGCATCAGCAAGGCGCCGGCGTGGCCGCCGAAGCCCTGGATGTTGTAGCGGTAGCTCGCCGGTGCGGCGATGTTGGTGACGATGCCGAGGTCGATGTGTTCGCGCTCCAGCAGCGGTCCCTGTTCGATGTGAAGCTCGACCCAGGCGTGATAGTAGCCGGAGGGAAGCTTGACGTCCGCAAGCGATCCCTGGAAGCCGGCTGCGGTGCGCACCTGCTGCAGCGTGAGGCCCTTGGGAGCATTGGGATCGGTCTCGGGCAGGCGATCGGGGTAGGCATCCGCGGTATCCGGATCGAGGACGCCGCCGAGCAGCCGCGAGCCGAGGCAGCCGATGCCGAAGCGCGTGGGCTCTTCGCTGGTGAGCAGAAGGAGCTCGATGGAGCGGCGAGGCTGGAAGCCTCCCTCTTTGAGGGCACGCATCGCTTCGAGGCCACCCAGCACTCCTACCGTGCCGTCGTACATGCCGGAGTGAGGGATCGCGTCCACGTGGGAGCCGGTGCCGACCAGAGGCAGCTCCGGGGAGGAACCTTCCCAGCGCAGGAAGGTATTGCCCACGGCGTCTTCGCGAACCTGAAAGCCGGCATCCGTTGCCAGCTTCTTGAGCCAGGCCCGCGCTTCCAGGTCGCGCGGCGTGAAGACGATGCGCGTGACCGCCTGCGTGGGCTCCGGAAGCGATAGATCGGTGTTCGG
>CAJCIM010000192.1 GCA_903970395.1 Acidobacteriaceae bacterium | reverse complement strand
CAACGAGCCCTACCTGCTCAACTTCCTCGCCGAGCACCCCAGCATCGCCTCACTCAAGCCCTACACCTTCGGCTATAACCGCGCAGCCACCACAGACACCCACCAGGTTGACCTAACCCTCACCTTCAAGCACAGCTAACGAAACACTCTCCTCCCAACAGAAAGACGGAGCCTCCAGGCTCCGTCTTTCTGTCTTCCCACTCCTCTACTCCCTATCCTCTACTCCTCTACTCACTACCCTCTCGCCATCGGCGGCCTCTCCGCCGCCACCCCAAACGCCTGCTCCAGCGCCATCCCCGCCGCGACCATCGTCCCTTCACCAAACAACTGCCCCACCAGCGACACGCCATGCGGCACGCGCCTCGGCGGCGAAAACTTCTTCAGCGGCTTCTGCGCATCAGGAGCCCAGTCACTCCGCTCCTCGCTCACCTCCACAAACCCCGCGCGCAGCGTCAGACTCGGATGCCCCGTAAAGTTCGTAATCACCAGGAACTCATCGCGCAGGCTCGGCACCAGCAACACATCCACCTGAGCCATCACCTTCGCAAACTCCACTGCAACCTTGCGCCGCAGCCGGTCTGCCTGCACAAAGTCCACCGCACTCAAAAACCGCGACTGCCGAAACATATTCGGCCAAGCATCCGGCACCTGCATCTTCAACTCATCCACCTGGTGATTCAGCGTGATCTCCTCAAACGCCGCCGCACTCTCCGCAAACAAGATCACATTCAAAGAGTCATACGGCCAGTCCGGAAGACTCACCTCCACCAGCTCCATCCCTAGCTTCTTCGCCGTCTCCAGCGCAGCACGGTCTACATCCGTCGCCGGAGCCTCTTGCATCCACTTCGGAAAGTACCCCACCTTCAGCTTTTCTTGTTTGTCATTCCCGAAGGGAATCTGCTTCTCCAGAGTCGCCACAGAGCCATCAGGCGCACACGCCACATCCTTCCCATCCGGCCCACTGATCGCCCGCAGCACCAGCATCGTATCCTCGACGTGCCGCGCCATCGGGCCAAGCTTATCGCAGCTCCAGCTCAACGCCATCGCACCCGTCCGCGGCACACGCCCAAACGTAGGCCGCAACCCTGTCACACCGCAACGCATACTCGGCGAGACAATACTTCCCTGCGTCTCACTCCCAATCGCAAACCCCACCAGCCCAGCAGCCACCGCTGCACCCGGCCCTGCACTTGATCCTGAAGCCCCCTCATCCAGGTTCCATGGATTTTTCGTCTGCCCACCAAACCAAACGTCATTCACCGCCAACGCACCTAAACTCAGCTTCGCCATCAGCACCGCACCCGCCTTATTCAGCCGCTTCGTCACGGTCGCATCTTCCACCGGAACGCGGTCACGAAATGGCTCAGCTCCCCACGTCGTCTTGATCCCCGCTGTGTCTAACAGATCCTTCGCCCCCCACGGAATCCCATGCAGTGGCCCACGATAATGACCCGCTGCAATCTCCTCGTCCGCAGCTCTCGCCTGTTTCAGCGCATGTTCCTCGCACAGAGTAATCACGCAGTTCAACGTCGGCTGATACTTCTTTAATCTCTCCAGATAAATCTTCGTCAGCCTCTCGCTCGTCAGTTTCTTTTTCTGAATCCAGGATGAAAGCCACACCACCGATGCGTAAGCGATATCCTCATCGGTCTTCGGCAGCTCCGGAATCGACCTCAGCGGGTCCGTAACAATCACCTTGGATTCATGAAGAGCCATCCCCGGCAGCACCGGATTCCAAACCGTCGCCGGCACATCCTCATACCCAATCGCAACCTTCCTCGGCCCCACACGCCGCTCCACGAACGGAGCCATGCTCTGCTGCCAGCTCCCCGCAGCCTGCGTGAGCTCCTTCGCGGACATCTCCACCTGCACCAGCTTCTCAGCCGCCGCAAACGTCTCGGCATCGACCATAGGCCCCACGGCCGCACTCGTCCCAAACGCAGGCGGAGCACCCGGCGTAGCCAGCTTTTCAGGAGTAGCCGCCTGAGGCGTCTGCCTCCCGCTCGCCGTCTTCGTCGCCATCGCAGCCCCCATCAGCCCCATCGAACCCTTCGCCAAAAACTCCCTGCGCGACCTCGCCATCTCGTCTCTCACTCCTGCCTTCTGAATCGGTAGCACAAGATATATCACCGCTGCTTACAGCCCCTTTCGCCCGGTCAAACCCTGTCAAGCCATTTTTCTCGCAATCGGCTCATTCCATTCAAGATAGAAGTGACGATTCCCTTCCTGAAAACCTCTACAATAGAACCAGAGGAGAAATTAAGAACCTCTACACCAAACCGAAGATCGCCCAGCCTCCACGGGATCAGACCTCCTACAAGTCCACCCCTAACCCCAATCGGCTGAAGACTTTACCCTCAAAATCCGGGGAGGGGAGGCCCTGGGGTAGGACATGCCTGCCGCACAGAAATAGAACTTCCCGCCGCCCGCAAGCGTCCAACGACTGTGCCTATCGCATGCCTCACCCTCGAGCTCGCCATCGAGCACGCACAATCGCTCAAGGATCGCCGTCAGGCCGTCCGATCGCTCAAGGACAAGCTCCGCCACGGCTTCAACGTCTCCGTCGCCGAACTCGACGAGGCACTCGTCTGGAACCGCGCCACACTCGGCATCGTGGCCATCTCCAGTTCGCCAGGCTACCTCGCTGGACAGCTCCACGAGGTCGAGGCCGCCGTCCGCCGCCTCTGCCCCGCACTTGGTTGCGATCTGCTCGACAGCTTCATCGAGGCCGATGTCGTCCTCGACTCTCCAGAGCACGATCCGGCAGGCTCCGAAGAGCCAACCCGGTAATGCGATCCTTTGCCGCAACCTTAACGCAGTGATAACCTGAACTGTCGATACCTATGCCAGAGCAGCGAGCCAAAACCTATCATCGCGGCCGAGTCGCCAGCACCTTCACCGAAGAGATCACGGCGATGCTGGAAGGCGAACTCTCGGACCCCCGCATCGCGCCCTGTCACGTCACGGAAGTCGTGCTCGCGCCCGGCGGTAAGAGCTGCCGCGTCTTCATCGCCGTCAACGGCAACGAGAAGGAAGAAGAAGACACCCTCGCCGGCCTGATGACCGCGCGCGGCTACATCCGCACAGAGATTCGTTACCGCATGGGAGTCCGCCATGTGCCTGAGTTGACCTTCGCGATCGATCGTTCGGAAAAAGTCAATGCACGCATGGATGAGCTCTTCGGCCGCATGGAGAAACGCAAGGAAAAGCTGGATCGCCGCACAGGTCAAAAGGCCGTAGCGTCGACACCGGCTGAAGATACGTTGAAAGACCGCACGCAGGAAAAACATTCCGGTTAGTTCCAGGTCGTTTCCGACCGCTAAAAATAAATATTCTCTCGGGCCATCCAAATCTCTGAGTTGTTCGTTGCTCTGTGTGAGACTACGTCTCACACAGAGCAGGAAGAGCTAGTAGTCCCCATGACGAATGAAGATTCCATATCTGCGCTCCTAAACCTTATCCAGCAGCGCAACACGTTTCTTATCAGCTCCCACGCCCGGCCCGACGGCGACGCCATCGGTTCGTCCGTTGGACTGATGCACATGCTCGAAGCCATGGGGAAACAAGTCACTGTCGCCTTCGCCGACCCTATCCCCGAGCAGTTCTTCTGTCTTGAAGGTGTCGAGCGCATCGTGCACGCACTGCCGGCAGAACTGCCTGACGCCGCCATCCTGATGGAGTGTGACTCCGTCCAGCGCACAGGCTTCGCAGAGATTCCCGCTCGGTTCACCATCAACATCGACCACCACCTCAGCGGCCGCAACTACGCTGACTTCAACTGGATCGATCCGCACGCCTGCGCCGTCGGCGCCCTGGTCTACGACCTCGCCATCGCTGCCGGCGTCAATATCTCGACCGCGATGGCCGACTGCCTCTATACAGCTGTGCTCACAGATACCGGTTCGTTCAACTACCCCGGCACCAGAGCCTCCACCTTCGCGCTCGCCTGCCATCTCATCCAGTGTGGAACCGATGCCAACCGCATCGCGCAGGCCATGTACTTCTCCAACCCTCCCGGCAAGGTTCGCCTGCTCGGCGCGGCGCTCTCCAATATGCACATCAGGGGCGAAGTCTGCTGGAGCGTCATCAGCCAGGACGACCTCGCGCACGCCGGTGCAACCGTCGAGGACTGCGAAGGCGTCGTCAACCACCTCATCAGCATGGCTGGCATCGAGGCAGCCATCCTGCTGCGCCAGCAGGAAGACCCCAACGAGTACCGTCTCAGCCTCCGCAGCAAGGGCATCGGCAAGCTCGATGTCTCACGCGTCGCAGAGCACTTTGGAGGCGGCGGCCATCGCACCGCCTCCGGCTGCACCCTGCACGGTACTGCTGCCAGCATCGTCGAGCGCCTCTTGCACTATGTGAACAGTATGCTCGAAGGTTCGGGAGACGCCGGCCAGCTGCATCCCGGTCGCACTACCGACACCCCCGGCAGGTCCTCAACTCTGTTAGCCTAAGGGACGTTTGAGGAGTTCTCTGCGGCACCTGTCAGGCAGCCCCTGATCGTCGGCCTCACTACTCCACGGTCATCACTTGGCAGACTTTTTGACGGACACTCCCCAATCCGTAGACTTCGCGAACGAAGACACCGCCATCCCGGACGTCGGTGAGCCTCCTCTTTCGGCTCACCCAACGGCTCCCGGTTCGCCTCTTCACCGACTCCGGCACCTCGTGCTCACGCACCTTGGTACGGATCTCGGTGAGCTTGCCGTTCTGCTGATCTTCAGCGCCTACTTCCTCTGCTACGGCCTGGTTCCGCTCTTCGGCGGCGACCAGCTCGGCCTCGTCGGCGCCGACGAACCGCGCTACGCACAGATCGCCCGCGAGATGCTCGCAGCGCACTCCGAGGACTGCCACGAAGTCCACGCCCGCATTACGCCGCACAGCCTGCGCCTCAACGATCTACGCGCCTCCTACGTCTGTCTCACCGGCGGCACCATCACGCCGATCCTGTACGGCAAGCCGTGGCTGGAAAAGCCCGCACTATACTACTGGCGCACCATGGGCTTCTACAAGGAACTCGGCGTCTCCGACTGGTCTGCCCGCATCCCCTCGGCCACCGGCGCGCTGGCATTAATCATCCTTGCGTTCCTGCATCTGCGAAGGTTCAGGCCCGGAGGCCACCTCGACGCCGCACTCATCATGGTCAGCTGCGTCGCCATCGTCGCCTTCGCCCGCGGCGCCTCAACGGACATGCAGCTCGCCGCGCCCTTCAGCATCGGCATGTTGGGCTGGTATGCGTGGTACGAGACCGGCAAGAAGTTCTGGCTCTTCGACCTCTACTTCTTCAACGCTGCCGCCACGTTGGCCAAAGGTCCCGTCGCGCCGTTCATGGCCTTGGCCATCATCTGCCTCTTCCTCGGTCTCCGTCGCGAGTGGTCGGCTCTGCGCCGCACCATCTGGATTCCAGGCGTCATCCTCTACTTCGCGATGGCGTTGCCCTGGTACATCGCCGTGCAGCGCCGCAACCCAACCTTCTTCCGGGAGTTCTTCCTCGAGCACAACCTGGAGCGCTACGCCACAGACCTCTATCGTCATCACCAACCGGCGTACTACTACATCATCGTGCTCATCCTTGGCCTCATGCCTTGGACTGTGCTCTCCATCCGCGCACTCGTCGACGGCTTGCAGATCTCCATCGCCGAGTGGGCCGTCCGTTTCAAGCCGCAGCGCTACGTCGGCCACGTCCGCACCGGCGATGCCTTCCCCGAGTTCCTGGTCCTTTGGGCGTTGTTCCCTGTCATCTTCTTCTCCTTCTCAGGGTCCAAGCTACCGGGTTACATTCTGCCCGCGATCCCGCCGCTCGCTATTCTCACCGGCGACTACCTCTTCCGCATCCGTCGCACCGGCTTGCCCGCGTGGCTGCTCAACAGCCACGCCGCCGCAACTGGCGTCATCACCTTCGTGCTGCTGCTCTGTCCGCAGTACATGGTCTATCAGCGCATCGTCCCTGCGCCCATCGAGTTCGTCAAGGCCACAGTCGGCGGAATCCTCGCCGCTCTGCTGGTCATTCTCGTCGTCCGCCGCAGCGGCGTAAAGTACATCCGCACCACCACGCTGATCCCGTTGGCGTTGCTGCTCTACTTCCTGCTCGGCCGCAACGGCCATCTGCTGGACCTCAACTACTCCGCCCGCCCACTGGCCCGCGAGATCGCCCAGGCCGCAACCAGTGTCACGCCCGTCGCCGAGCTCGGCGTTCGCCGCGACCTTGTCTACGGACTCGCCTTCTACCGCAACCAGGAGGTGCTGAACTACGCCACCGACGGCGTCCCAGCCGAAGCCCATATTCTCGTTATTCCCACTCGCGACACAGCCAACCTCGATCAGCTCCTTCAGGGTCGCGTCTATCAACAGCTCTTCCTCTACGAGACACAAGGCCTCTCCGTCTACAGGGTCTTTCCCCGCAACTAACGCTCTACACTATTACCTCAACACCCGACAGATCTCGGGTACCCCATTCACGTGCAGCTCTATCGCGCATGAGTAGGTGACGAACCCTATCGCGCCCATGACTTCGGCCCCAAAACTCGATGTGCTCGACCTCCGCCACTTCTCCGCCGCGCAGCTCCATCCGCTGCTGCGCGAGGAGGCCGCGCTCTGGCAACAACGTTTGCATTGGGACTACGCGCACGCCACGAACATCCTCCTCGACTACCTCAACGGCCGCATCCTGCCCGGCCTCGTCGCCGTCGACACCGCGCACGGCAACCGAATCCTCGGCTACGCCTTCCACGTCTTCGAGGGAGCCAAAGCCGTCATCGGCGACGTCTACGCCTTCGGCGAAACCGAGTCCATCGACAATCCAATTGGGGATGTGCTGCTTCGCAATACGCTCCAGACCCTGCAGGCCACGCCCGGCGTGGACCGCATCGAATCGCAGCTGCTGATGTATCCCGCAGGCTCACTCGCAGCACCGTACCACGACTACGGCTTTCGCAGCTACCCGCGGCTCTTTATGGCCCGAGATCTCACACAGGAACCGTCACCCAGCCAGTCTCCAGAGATGTGGTCGCTGCTCCGACAGCACAACCTCACGCTACAAAGCTGGCATCCTGCCTACTACGAGAGCGCCGCAGGCCTCGTCCATCGCTGCTACAAAGGCCATATGGACGCCGAGATCAACGATCAGTATAAGACCTTCCACGGCGCGCAGCGCTTCCTGCATAACATCATCCGTTTCCCTGGCTGCGGCATCTTCGACGCCGAGGACTCCTGGGTACTGCGAGACGCGCACACTGCAGAGATGAAGGCCATCCTCCTCTGCTCCCGCATCCGCTACGACGTCGGCCACATCACACAGATCTGCGTCGCTCCAGAGCTACGCAGCCACGGTCTCGGACAGCTCCTGCTGAACCACTGCGTCACCCAGAGCGCACACCGCGGCCTCACCAGCCTCTCGCTTACTGTCACCGAGGCCAACACGAACGCCCTGTCCGTCTACCAGGGCAACGGCTTCGTCTCACTCCACCGGTTCGAGGCCATGGTTTGGGATGCATTGCAGATCAACGACTCAGGATGATTCCTACCTGCCCCTTCGCAAAGCACTAGCTGGCCACTCGAAATATACAACGGTCTTAGGCGAGACCCCTCTCAGAACCCATCTCCCGGTGCAGCAGTGCATAAAGGCAGAGCACACAAAACACCAAGGGTACCAGCAAGCGCAACTCCGTTAGCACCCCGGTGAGGAGCACCGTCACTAGGTAGGGCAAACAGCAGAAGATGTAGATAAGGGCAGGCCGAAGCATCGGCACGATGGATTGCGCAAGAACACAGCTCGCTCCAAAAAGCATCGCCAGCAGCAGCAGCGGTACCAGCCAGCGGCCTTCGAAAGCTAACCCACCGGCTACCCGCGTATCGCTGTGTATGTAAATGCGCAGGCCAATGTATGCCATAAGACAAAGCACGAAGTGAACTGTGCCGAGCCGCCAGAACCAACGCGAGCGTTCTCCCACGGTCGACAACGCCAACGCAACAAAGACGCCCGCAAGTAGAAACTCCGTCTCTCTATTCAAGATTCCAAGAACAGCAGACGTCCCTACCAGAAGATAACTCACCCATGGCTTTCTCGTGCGCATTCCAGCCACCCCGATCACCAGAAAGAAGTAGCCGAGCTGATCGTAGGGCGTTACAACGGCCATAGAGACAGCATTCAAAAAGAAGGTGAAGAAGTACAGGGCCAGCTCTGCAGAACGGAGACCCTCCTTTCGCACCCATAGCACTGCCAGCGTTAGCCCGTTTGCAAGCGTGAAAAAGACGCTGTTCACGACTATATACGCCACAACAAAGGTCAGGTTCCCAGCAGGATCGCGTGGCATAGAAAAGGGCTTTGGCGGAATAACGTACTGCAAGCCACGGTAGACAGCAAGCATAAGCTGCACACTCAGTATCCGATATCGATAGATACCGGAACCGTACTGCCTCAAAAAACCTTCAAGATGGAAGACCCCTCCAGTGTAGTAACTATGCGAGTACACCTCTACATTCACTAGAACAGCAACCGGCAGAGCAACAGCAAGGGTCCAGAAAAGAAAAATCTGCCCGTATAAGTTAGTTTTAGGTGAGCTCTGCACAAGTCCCCCGGGGCTAAGGCCCGACCTACTTTATACCCTGAATCAGGGGTCTAATGACCTCTGCTCCCTCCAAAAACACTTAATCAGAGTCTCCTTAGGAGACATTGCGGTCATTCTAGTGAGCACATGGTCGCTCCACAACAGCCTGCAACATGCCAACTTCCAGCCAAGACGAGGCTGCCTTTGTGCTCACACCTATATATATCGTCGCCTGAGTTCTCGATCGCCTGTTCATTCGTTTCTCTACTCCACGTGATAGTTCGGAGCCTCACGCGTGATCACGACATCATGCACATGGCTCTCTCGCAGGCCAGCGCCCGAGATGCGGATGAACTGCGCCTTCTGCTGCAGCTCCTCGATCGTTGCGCAGCCCAAGTATCCCATGCCCGACTTCAACCCGCCCACCAGCTGATACACCATCGCCTCCAGCGGTCCACGGTGAGGCACGCGGCCTTCAATACCTTCAGGCACAAACTTCGCCAGCCGGTTGCCACCATTGGCATCACGCGCTACCACCGACGTCCGCCCATCACTCGACAGATCATCCTTGCCCTGGAAGTACCGCTCACCCGACCCCTGCGCCATCGCGCTCAAACTGCCCATGCCGCGATACGCCTTGAAGCTGCGACCCTGGTACAGAATCGTCTCGCCCGGGCTCTCATCCACACCGGCAAACAGCGAGCCCATCATGCACACACTCGCGCCCGCTGCAATCGCCTTCGTCACGTCGCCCGAGTACTTGATGCCGCCGTCAGCGATGATCGCCACGCCGTACTCCTTCGCCGCGCGGTACGCCTCGCTGATCGCCGTTATCTGCGGCATACCTGCGCCCGTCACCATGCGCGTCGTGCAGATCGATCCCGGCCCGATGCCCACCTTCACAGCATCCGCACCCGCCTCGATCAGCGCCTTCGTGCCCTCATACGTCGCCACGTTTCCGGCAAACAGATCCACCTCTGGGAAGCGCCGCTTCACCTCGCGCACCGCCTCCAGCACGCGCTCCGAGTGGCCATGCGCCGAGTCGATCGCCAGCGCATCCACGCGCATCTTCACCAGCTCTTCAGCGCGCTCCATGTAGTCGCCCGTTGCGCCGATCGCACCAGCCACACGCAGCCTTCCCTGTGAATCCTTGCTCGCATGCGGATACTTCAACTTCTTCTGGATGTCCTTGACCGTAATCAGCCCCTTCAGCTCATACGCGTCATTCACCACCAGCAGCTTCTCTACGCGGTGCTGATGCAGAATATGTTCGGCCTGTTCCAGCGTGGTGCCGACCGGCACGGTGATCAGGTTTTCCTTCGTCATCACATCGCCAATGGGAATGTCCGTGCGCGAAACAAACCGCAGATCGCGGTTCGTCAGAATACCCACCAGCTTGCCCTTCGTCGTTACCGGCACGCCGCTGATCTTGAACCGCCGCATCACATCCAGCGCATCGGCGATTGGCCGCTCTGGCTCAATCGTCACGGGATCCACGATCATGCCGCTCTCAGAGCGCTTCACCTTGTCGATCTCACCCGCCTGCTGCTCGATCGTCAGGTTGCGATGCACCACACCCAGCCCACCCTGCTGAGCAATCGCAATCGCCAGACGCGACTCGGTCACGGTATCCATGGCCGCGGACATCAGCGGCGTGGCCAGGATAATTCTCTTCGTCAACTGCACTTGTGTACTTACCTGTGTCGGCACAACGTCGGAGTACGCGGGGACCAGTAGCACATCGTCAAACGTCAGGGCTTCGGGAATTTGGCTCTCAATCATAATTCTCTATTGTTGCACTCCTGCCCGCGAAAGAACATCAATGGACGCCATCGGCCTGTTTCGATATCTCTTCGTCACGATGAATACGCACGCTGAAACCTGCCCCACTACCCGCTCGTGTATCGTCTAAGTCCACAAGCCACAATCACCTTATCGAGGCCTCCCCCGCATGATCTCTGCCCTCTTCCGCAGCCGCTCCCTGTTCGCCGCCGCGTCCCTGTCACTTGCCACCGCCGCATGCGCCCAGACCGCCATCACCTACCAGAAGCCGCCAGCGCCCATCGAGCAGATCCTCGACGCCCCCGAGACCCCATCCGTCTCCGTCTCGCCCGACGGCCTCACCCTGCTCATCGCACAACCCCAGACCTACCCAAGCATCGCGGAGGTAGCGCAGCCGCGCTATCGGCTCGCTGGCATCCGCTTCAATCCCCGCACCGCTGGCCCCAGCGTCACCAACGACAGCATCGGTCTGCGCCTGCAGACCGTCGCTCCCGGCTCGCCCAAAACTATCGTCGGCCTGCCCACCGCACTGCGTGCATCCGACGCCATCTGGTCACCCGACTCCAAACACATCGCCTTCGTGCAACGCTCCGAATCCGCGCTCAACCTCTGGATCATCGACGTCGCCACCGCCCACGCGCACAGCCTCGGCATCCTGAAGCTCAACGCCGTCCTCGGTCGCCCCTGCGCCTGGCTGCCTACATCTACCAGCCTGCTCTGCAAGACCGTCCCCGCAGGCCGCGGCCCCGCACCAAAGATCAGCGACGTGCCCACCGGCCCGCACGTCTCGGAGAACCTCGGCAAGGTCACCCCTGCGCCTACCTATGAGGACATGCTCTCCACCCCCGACGACGAGAATATCTTCGAGTACTATGCCACCTCGCAGCTCGTCGAGTTCCCGCTCAACGGTCCCGCACACCCACTCCCCATCAAGGGACTCATCGGCTCCGCCATTCCCTCACCCGACGGCCACTACGCCCTCGTCGAGCTCTTCCACCGCCCCTTCAGCTACACCGTCCCCTACGAGCGCTTCCCGCTCAAGACCGAGGTCGTCACTCTCAAGACAGGCACTACCAAAACCCTTCTTGACCGCCCCGTCGTCGACAACCTCCCCATCTCCCGCGACGCCGTCGAGCCCGGCCCTCGTGACTACCAGTGGCGCTCCGACGTCCCCGCCACTCTCGTCTGGGTCGAAGCCGCCAACGGTGGCCTGCCCACCCCCAAAGCGCCCGTCGCCGACTATGTAAAGGCTCTCCCCGCTCCCTTTGAAGGCCAACCCTCCACCATCCTCGAAGCTCCGCTCCGTCTCGCCCGCGGCTTCGGCGGCGCACGTGGCCTGGAGTGGGGCAACGATCACCTCGCAGTCGTTACCGTCTCTCGCTTCTCCGACCGCAAGTCGATGATCCTGGCCTTCGATCCCTCCACTCCCGGCAAGATCACCACCATCTACGAAGGCTCCTCGCAGGACCGCTACCGTAGCCCCGGCCGTCCCATCACCGTGATGAACACCACCGGCCACCCGGTCCTCAAGCTCACACCAGACGGTCAGTCCATCTACTTCCTCTCCGAAGGCGCCAGCCGCACCGGCGACAAGCCATTCGTCGCCACCATCCCCGTCATCGGCGGCAAGGAAAACATTCTCTTCCGCTCCAACGACCCCTACTACATCCTCCCCATCGCCGTTCTGCCCGGCGACAAGCTCCTCGTCCGACGCGAGTCGCAGACCGAGTCACCTAATTACTACACCGCTTCGCTCTCCGCTCCCACCGCGGCCCTCAGCCAGATCACAACCTTCCCCTCACCCTATGCCGGCATCAACATGCCGACCCACGAAGTCCTCCACTACAAGCGCGCGGACGGTCTCGACCTCACCGCGACCCTCTGGCTCCCCTACGGCTACAACAAGTCGCAGGGTCCGCTGCCCACGCTCATGGAGGCCTACCCCGCCGAGTTCAAGACCCGCGCCGCAGCCAGCCAGGTCGCCGGCTCGCCCAACCGCTTCCCCAACATCAACTGGGGCTCACCCATCTACTTCGCGCAGACCGGCTACGCCGTCCTGGAGAACGCCGCGATACCCATCATCGGCGAAGGCGACGCTCAACCCAACGACACCTACGTCGAGCAGCTCGTTGACGGAGCCAAAGCCGCCATCGATGCCGGGGTCGCCACCGGCACCGTGGACCGCAGCCGCGTCGGCGTCATGGGCCACAGCTACGGCGCCTTCATGACCGCCAACCTGCTAGCGCACACCAGCATCTTCCGCGCCGGTATCGCCCGCTCCGGAGCCTACAACCGCACCCTCACCCCCTACGGCTTCCAGAATGAGGAGCGCACCTACTGGCAGGACCCCAAGGTCTACTACGATATGTCGCCATTCAGCTACGCCGACAAGATCAAGACCCCCATCCTGCTCATCCACGGCGAAGCAGACGACAACACCGGCACCTTCCCCATCCAGAGCGAGCGCTTCTACGCCGCCCTTAAGGGCCAGGGAGCCACCGTCCGCCTCGTCTTCCTTCCGCTGGAACCCCACCACTACGGCGCACACGAGAGCCTGCAACACATGCTCTGGGAGATGTCCAACTGGCTTGACACCTACGTCAAGCCAGCTACGCCATCCGCAACCAAATAACTCCGGCCGAGCGCCAAAGGCGCGTTTATATCAGCCCAGGGCAAACGCCCTGGGCTTCGGCTTTAACATCGCTGTATCGCTGCCTCAATCCCGCAGTGCGTCCGAAATTCGTTCCGCAATATACTCGCGCAGCTCTCGAACAGCTTTCCTCATGGCGGGTAAGTCTGGAGACCCCTCTTCGGGAAGATCGTAATAGCGGTATTGGACGGCAAAATCGCTGAACATCTCGATCGGAACACTGACTTTGGGAACCACACATTCTTTGAGTTCCAAAAGCGTTACCAATTTCTTGAAGGAATGCGTCTTCGGAGCTTCCACTCCAATGGCGAAGAGCCACGCCTTAAATAGCTTCTCAATCGCTTGTTGGCCATGAAACATGGCGATCTGAGGACTGAAGCCGTCCATGCACAGAACCTGCTCATCGGAGGCAGATTTTCGCAATAGCGTCACGGTTCGGTCCCGCATCTCTTGCTCTGTCATAAAGAACCAAACCCTCCGTAGCAATATCGAAATGTACGCTGGTCTTGAATTGGCGAAATGCTTCAAATCTGTCGCTGTCGGTTACCAGCAAATCGACATCAAGATCTATACCATCCAGCAACCACGAACCAACGGTTGCTGGTTTGTCGGGATCGACATGGTCGAGCACAACGGCCATATCTAGATCGCTGTCTGCAGTGGCATCACCCCTCACGCGTGAACCGAAGGCAACAACCCGCTGCGGATGACCTGCGGCCACAAGTCTCTCCACAACCTCCGTAATTTTAGGCTCCGTGACTCTCAGCCTCGTCCGAAGACGCTCCAGTAGCTCAGCGGTCATCGCTCTACCTCGCAGCTATCATATTTGAGCTTGAACCTACAAACTCAGACTAGGCGGTTGAAATTTCTGCCGCTTCAGCCTACACTTATGATTCAGCAGGCGATTCCGTACTGCCGCAGATCTTCACCCGTGCGCGCACCGGGAATGTGGCGGAAGAGATGAGTGAGCGAAAGCTCACTTTTTTATTTGCTTAAAACCGGCTCCGTCCCGGCCCAAATGGCCTCGTCCGCGAAGCCAGCATCAAAGCAACAGATAGGCACCAAACGCACTATGGCTTTGCAGATAGAGACAATTCGCGCCACCGCCGACCGCGTCGCGGCCTCGCACCACCTTGACCTCGTCGACCTCGAATTCACCGGCGGCAGCAAGCACCGCACGCTCCGCGTCTTCCTCGAAAAAGACGCAGCCTCCCGCGCCGAATTTGCAGCGAAGGCCGCTGCCGACGAAGAGGCCGGTCTTCCCAAGGGCGTCCCCGTGGAAACGCTCTCCTTCGTCACCCACGAGGACTGCGCCAACTTCGCACGCGACTTTGGCACCGTACTCGACGTCGAAGACCTCATCCCCGGCGCCGAGTACACCCTCGAAGTCAGCTCCCCCGGCCTTGAGCGCAAACTCCTCCGCCCCGCCGACTACACCCGCTTCACGGGCTCACTCATCAAGCTGCAGACCTTTACAGCTGTCCCCCTTGACGGGGAGCGTCCAGAGAAGGCCAATCGCCACTTTACCGGCCGCCTCACAACCTTCGACGGCACACAACTCACCCTCGACCTCAGCGCCGTCAAACAGAAGGGCAAGGCAAAAAAAGCCATCACCGCCCAGGCCGTCACGATCCCGTTGTCCAACGTCGAGAAGGCCAACCTAGTAGCAGAAATCTAAGCTCTTAGCTAGTAGCTAACAGCTAGCACCAGGCATCACACAACTTCATAGCCGCAACAGCAGAAACGAGCACACCACAATGCCAAGTCCTCTTTACCAGTCCATCGAGATCCTCAGCCGCGAAAAAGGCATCGACCCCGACATCATCGTCGGCGCCGTCGAAGATGCCATCGCCCTGGCCACGCGCAAGTTCTACAAGACCGTAGAGAACATGCGCGGCGAGATGGACCGCGAGACCGGCGAGATCCGTGCCTACGTCTACAAGACCGTCGTCGAAACCCCCGAGCTCGTCGAGGACCCCGACAACCAGCTCACCATCGACCAGGCCCGCGAGATCGCGCCCGAAGTCGAGGTCGGCGGCGAACTCCGCTTCTACAAGGACACCACGCCCCTCGGCCGCATCGCCGCGCAGATGGCCAAGCAGGTCATCTTCCAGAAGGTCCGCGAGGCCGAGCGCGACACCGTCTTCAACGAGTACGGCACCCGCGTCGGCGAGATCCTCAACGCCACCGTCAAGCGCCTCGAGCCCATGGACGTCATCTTCGACCTCGGCAAGGCTGAAGCCCGCATGCCCAAGCGCGAGCAGTCCCGCCTGGAGCAGTTCGCTATCGGCGAACGTGTCCGCGTCGTCCTGCTTCGCGTCGATCGCGCCGCCAAGGGCCCGCAGGTCATCGTCTCCCGCGCCGCGCCCGCGCTCGTCCAGTCGCTCTTCCAGTCCGAAGTCCCCGAGATCTACGACGGCACCGTCACCGTGCGCGCCATCGCCCGCGAAGCCGGCGAGCGCACCAAGATCGCCGTCCAGTCCCGCGACAAGGACGTTGATCCCGTCGGCGCCTGCGTCGGCATGAAGGGCATGCGCGTCCAGTCCATCATCCGCGAGCTCCGCGGCGAAAAGATCGACATCATCGAGTACTCCGACGAGATCACCACCTTCGCCGAGAAGGCCCTGCAGCCCGCCAAGGTCAGCCGCGTCAGCATCACCGACCTCGCCGAAAAGCAGCTCGAAGTCATCGTCGACGACACCCAGCTCTCGCTCGCCATCGGCAAAAAGGGCCAGAACGTCCGCCTCGCCGCCAAGCTCCTCCAGTGGAAGATCGACATCAAGTCCGAGGAGGAGAAGCGCCAGGAGGTCGAGCAGCAGATGTCCGGCATGGGCAGCGGTCCGTCCACTCCCATCGAGCAGGTCGTCGAACTCGGCGAATCCGTCATGGAGAAGCTCATCGCCGCCGGCATCACCACCGTCGAGTCCCTCGCCGACATGACCGCCGAAGAGCTCGGCGAGATCCCCGGCATCGGTGAAAAGACCGTCGAGAAGATCGCCGTCGCCGTCCGCCATTACTTCGGTCAGTACGAAGAGGGCGAAGAGCGTCCGGCAGCCCCCACACCCACCTCCGAGCCCTCGCTCGCAGCCGGTGAGGAGGCCGTCGCCGCCGCAGCCGCTGACGGGGAGGCAGCATCTCATGACCCTGAGGTGCACTCCATGACACATACACCCGAAGAGATCCTCGCCGACCGCGCAGCAAGGGCCGGCGAAGCCGAGGAGGTCTCCGGAGTTTCGACCGAAGACATCTCCGAGCTCGAGGACCTCGACTCCCTTTCGGACGCCAACGATGCCAGCGACGCCCGCGAAGAGCTGATCGAGCAGGACAACGACACAATCGACACGCTCGTCGACGAAGCCCAGGAGACGTCCTCCGAAGGCATCGACGACTAATTTGGCACCGTAGGCCGCTCCCGAAAAAGGAGCGGTCTACGGTTAAATCCAACAATCGCAGCGAAGCGGATACAATAGAGTTATCGCTGCTGCAACAGCGCTTCCAGAGCAGAACCCCGGAAGACCGCGCGGCCTGAGGGAAGCACCAATACCTTCAGCCCGCGGAGACAGGCCTGACAGCCCGTCCGCATTAGCCCGCAATTCACGGTTCTCGCTCTGGAACCATACAAATCAAGCGTTCAGGCTCACTCCCTGGTCGCAACTCCTGCTTCACTGAGGCTGCAAATGAACAGCTAACTGCGTAGAGGAATACAAGCGAGTCCGGCCCATTCCAGCCGGTCTCAAGAAGGATTGAATGAGCAAAGTTCGAATCAACGATCTTGCACGTGAGATGGAAGTCAAGAGCAATGCCATCCTCGATGCTCTCAAGGCGGTCGGCGTCACCGAGAAAAAGACGCACTCCAGCTCCATCGAAGAAGATGAAGCCGAGAAGGTGCGTGGCTACTTCAGCCGCGGCTCCCGCACTGCCGCGCGTCCACCGGCACCTGAGAAGAAGGAATCCTTCAACCTCTCGCACGTCTCCAAGCCTGGCGACGCCCTCAAGGCGATCCTGGAGCGCAAGCAGGCCGAGGCAGCCGCAAAGGCCGCTCCGCCGCCTCGTCCGGCCGTAGCCGTGGTCGCCCCGGCAAGGCCCGCTGTAGCCGCCGCACCACCGGCAACCGCCGCTCCACAGCGCCCTGCGCCACCCGTTGTCGCCGCTGCGCCCGCGCCTGCGGCAGAGCAGCCGCAGCCACCCGCGCCTCGCCGCATCGTTCCGATCCCCCGTCCACCGGCTCCTGTCTACGTCGTACACCCGCCAGCTGCCGGACGTCCAGCTGCCGCACGTCCGGCAACCGCTCCCGCTGGTGCTGTCGTTGCCCGGCCACCGGTCGCTGCACCTGTGGCAGCTCCTGCCGTGGCCTCGGCGCCACCGGTAGCACCTGTCGCCGTGAAGCCCGAAGCCGTTGTTCCGACGCCTGTCGCTGCTACTGCACCTGTGGTCGCCGCGCCTGCAGCCGAGCCGCCAGCGCCCGTCGTCGAGGTCGCTCCTGAGCCCGTAGCCGTAGCTGCGCCCGAGGTTCCTGCCGCTCCGGCAGCCCCAGCGGCTCCAGTCCGCCGCGTCATCATGCCGCAGACTGGCCCGCGTCCCACGTACACGGCCCCGGCCGGTGCCGCACGCACCCCCATCTTCCAGCGTCCACGCCCCGGATTCCCCGGTTCCAACACCGGCGGCCCCGGCTCGCGCCCCGGCAGCGGTCCGGGTATGGCCCCCGGCGCACGCCGGCCCATGCACCCCACCCGCACCTTCCCTGGTGGCCCCGGAGGCCCTGGCGGTCCTGGTGGACGTCCCGGCTTCCCACCGCGTCCCGGTGGCTTCCCGCCACGCCCCGGCTTCGGCAATCGCGCCGGCGGCACAGGCCCAGGCGGCTTGCTGCCGCCTACCGAGGCGGCACCGGCTCCAGGTCGTCCGCAGCGTCCCGGCCAGCGTGGCCGCGGCGGTCCGCGTTACGAGAAGAACAAGGAAGTCGCGCTGAAGGGCTACGCCCCTAGCCGCGGCGCCGCCATGATCCCTCAGGGCGAGCTGCCGATCACCAAGTCCATCACCGTCACCGAAGGCATCTCGGTCAAGGACCTCGCCGAGAAGCTGGGTATCCGCGGCAAGGATCTCATCGCCACGCTACTCATGCGCGGCGTCATGGTCACCGTCAACCAGTCGCTCGACGGTGAACTCGTCAAGGACGTCGCCCGCCAGTTCGGCGCCGACGCCACGGTCATATCTGTCGAAGAGCAGATCGAAAACGAGGCCATCGAAGGTCTCCTCGAAGACACCTCGAACATGGTGGAGGTCGTCCGCGCGCCGGTCGTCACGATCATGGGCCACGTTGACCACGGTAAGACCTCACTGCTCGATGCCATCCGTTCCACCGACGTTGCTGGCGGCGAAGCCGGCGGCATCACCCAGCACATCGGTGCCTACAAGGTCCACGTCACCAAGCCGGACTCGCCTGCCTTTGGGCGCGAGATCGTCTTCCTCGACACCCCGGGCCACGAGGCCTTCACCCGTATGCGTGCACGCGGCGCCAAGATCACCGACATCGTCGTGATCGTCGTCGCCGCCGACGACGGCGTGATGCCCCAGACCCTCGAAGCCATCGACCACGCCCGCGCTGCCAAGGTGCCGATCATCGTGGCCGTCAACAAGATCGATAAGCCCGAGGCCGACCCCACCCGTGTCATGAACCAGCTCGCTTCTCGCGGCGTGCAGGCCAAGAGCATGGGCGGCGACACTGAGTTCGTCGAAGTCTCCGCCAAGAAGCGTCTCCACCTCGAAGACCTCGAAGAGATGATCTGCTTCGTCGCGGACTCCAACGAACAGAAGGCCCAGCCCGAGCGCCCGGCGGTCGGTACCGTCATCGAAGCCAAGCTCGACCGTGGCCGCGGTGCCGTTGCCTCCATCCTCGTGCAGAACGGTACGCTCCGCACCGGCGACAGCTACGTCGTCGGCGACACCTTCGGCAAGGTCCGCGCTATGTTTGACGACCGCGGCCGCGAGATCAAGGAAGCCGGACCCTCGACCCCCGTCGAGATCCTCGGCCTTGAGTCCAT
>CAJCIM010000191.1 GCA_903970395.1 Acidobacteriaceae bacterium | reverse complement strand
CCATGATCCCGCGCAACACGACCATCCCGACCAAGAAGACGGAGACGTTTTCGACGGCGGCGGATAACCAGACCGAGGTCGAGGTGCACGTGACCCAGGGCGAGCGGCCGATGGCGTCGCAGAACAGGACGCTGGGCAAGTTCAAGCTCGGCGGCATTCTGCCGGCTCCGCGAGGCGTGCCGCAGATCGAGGTGACGTTCGACATCGACGCGAACGGCATTTTGAACGTGACCGCGAAGGATAACGCCACGGGCAAGGACGCGAAGATCACGATCACGAGCTCTTCGGGCCTGAGCAAGGAAGAGGTCGAGCGCATGGCGAAGGATGCCGAGGCGCACGCGGCTGAGGATAAGGAAGCGAAGGAGAAGATCGAGGCGAAGAACCAGCTCGACTCGATGGTCTACAGCGTGGAGAAGATGCTGAAGGACGGCGGCGAGAAGCTGGACGGCAGCGATAAGGGTGAGGTCGAGACGGCGCTGGCCGAAGCAAAGGCCACGCTGGGTGGCGACCCAAGCACGGCCGACCTGAACGCGTCGCGCGAGAAGCTAACGGCGGCGAGCCACAAGCTGGCCGAAGCCTTGTACAAGGCGAACGCGGCTGCGGGCGCTCCGACGAGTGGCGAAGCTGCCGCTGCGGGGGCGACCGAGGAGCCGAAGAAGGACGAAGGCGTGATCGACGCGGAGTATGTCGATACGGAGAAGTAAGAGGGCAGCGAGTCGCAAATAGGGAGTAGGACGAACCTTAGAGACTACCTGTGCAAGAACCAACGGCCTGTAACGTGCGTATTGAAGGGGAGGAGCTTCGGCTCCTCCTCTCTGTCTCGTACCCCTTTTGCGTTATGTGCACAGGAGTGGCAGAGGTTTAGAACGCATCAAGCTGTGTAAATGTGTGTTGAAGAAAGTGAACCGATTGGGCACGCTGGATGCGTCCAATGTTAGGGAGGAGACGGCCATGAGAGACGACAGAAACGACTACGAACAGGACGATCTTCAGTTGAACGCGACGGGTCGTGACCAGGCATGGCCGGGCGCAGTGCAGTGGGATCTCGGTGCAGCACGTGGATACGCGGGCGAGATGGTGTGGCGTTGCGATGCGACGCGTGCAGGAAAGCTCTATAGCAGGAGCTTGTTTGGCTCTCGCGAAGAGGCCGAACGGTTTGCGGTGCGGATGCGGAACAATGAGCCGGACCAGATGTTCAGCGTAGAGGCGATCAAGGCCAGCACGATGTGGAACTAGTTTTAGGGACCGATTCTCCGCCACGAGGCCCCGTCTACGGGGCCTCGTGCTGCGACAGGGGCAGGGTGAATGACGAGGTGCGGATAGATGCCTGAAGGTAACGAGATACATCGGTGGGCGGAGAGACACGAAGCAGCATTTGCCGGTAAGCCAGTGATGGTGGATGGGCCGCAGGGTAGGTTCACGGACGGTGCGATGCTGAGTGGGCGCAAGCTGGTGCGTGTGCGGGCGCAGGGCAAGCATCTTGGGTATGAATTTGGAAAAGATCTGATCCTGCATGTACATCTCGGGTTGCAGGGGGACTTCACGGAAGGCTCCGGACCGCTGCCTGAGGTGCGCGGGGCGCTGCGGCTGCGGTTGTGGAGTGCGGCGAAGGTGAAGCTGCCGGCGGTGCCTGGAGAGAGCAAGCGTCATGGGTGGTACTCATCCGATGATGGGACGGGTCATCTTGCGCCGGAGGAGGTGGCGTGGGTCGAACTGCGTGGGCCGACGGACTGCTCAGTGTGGAGTGAGGAGCAGTGGGAGACGCTGCTGGGGCGATTGGGTGTCGATGCGTTGAACGGCGACGCTCCGGACAAGGCGTTCGCGAAGATTGCGAAGAGCAAGAAGGCGATTGGTTTGCTGCTGATGGAGCAGGATGTGTTTGCGGGCATCGGTAATATCTACCGCGCGGAGTTGCTATACCGCGCGCGGCAGAGTCCGTTTACTGCAGGCAAGGATGTGGCTCCGGCGGTGCTGCAGAAGATCTGGAAGGATATGGGGCCGCTGATGAGGGCGGGAATGGTCGACCGGCGGATAGTAACGACTCTGCCGAAGGACCGTCCGCATAAGACCGGCAAGGCGCAGGTCGGAGAAGAACACTATGTGTATCGGCGCAACGGGAAGCCATGCTGGGTCTGTGGGGCGAAGGTGATGAAGCAGGAAGGGTTTGGCGGGCGCAATTTGTTTTGGTGTCCGGTGTGCCAGGCCGAGGATGCAAGTTGAGACTGGGCGTCCGGCAGGTGGTGGAGTAGGTTAGATAGAGACTATGGCTACGCAGACGAAGGATTATTACGGTGTACTAGGCGTCAAGAAGACGGCGAGCGCGGATGACATCCGCAAGGCATTTCGCAAGCTGGCGCGGAAGTATCACCCGGATGTGAATCCGGGCGACAAGAAGGCTGAGGAGAAGTTCAAAGAGATCTCCGAAGCCAACGATGTGTTGAGCGACGAGAAGAAGCGGAAGATCTATGACCAGGTAGGGTTCTACTCGGACAACATTGACCCTGCGGCGGCGGAGGCCTACGCGAAGGGTGGCGGGCAGCCGGGAGCTTCGGGCTTTGGCAGCGGCGCTTCGCGTTCGGGTGCGCATGAGCAGGGCGTACCGTTTGATTTCGGTGGTTTTGATTTCTCGGGCTTTCAGGGCAGCGGGCGCTCCGGGAGCGAGAGCGAAGGGTTTGGATCGAGCTTTCGCGATGTGTTTACTGGGATGTTCAATGGCGGCCGCCAGGCCCGCGGACCGCAGCCTGGGACTGACGTTGAGTACAAGGTAGAGATCGACTTCTGGACCGCAGTGCGCGGTGGTGTGACGCGGCTGGAGATCCAGCGGCAGGAGCAGTGCCCGACGTGCAAGGGCCGCGCTGTCGTGGGTGGAAGCATGGAGTGCCCGGAGTGCCACGGGAGCGGCCATGTGACGCAGATGGGCGGACGGATGAAGTTTAACATCCAGTGTCCGCGTTGCACTGGCAGTGGTAAGGTGCAGAATGCGTGCCCGACTTGCGATGGGGCGGGTGTGTTGACCCGGCGGGAGCCGCTGGAGTTTCGGATCAAAGCTGGGACGCGCGATGGGCAGCGGATTCGGCTGGCAGGCAAAGGCAACGCTGGTACTGAGGGAGCGCCTGCGGGTGATTTGTACCTGATTATCGCGGTTGGTCCGCATAAGCTGTTCAAGCGTGTGGGAGATGACATCCACGTAACGGTTCCGGTGACGGTGATGGAAGCCGCGCTGGGAGCGAAGATTGAGGTGCCGACGATCGATGGTGTCGGAACGCAGATTGGTCAGTCGCAGCTAAAAATTCCTCCGGGGACGCAAACAGGGCAGAAGCTGCGGATGCGCGAGAAGGGCGTGACGAGCGCTACGCGTGAGGGTTTGCGTGGAGACCAGATCGTTGAGGTAAAGATCGTCGTGCCGAAGGTGCAGGATGAGCGATCGAAGGAGATCCTACGTGAGCTGCAGAAGCTGAACTCGGAAGATCCGAGGGCAGAGATGCTGGCAGGCGCATGAGAGATGATGAGATTTACCAGTATTTAGGATAGGTTTTCGAGTGGAACAAGGACAAGGCGCGCAAGAACTACATGCAGCACAGAGTGATGTTCACAGAAGCTGCGACTGTCTTCTTTGACGAAGGAGTAATCCTTTACAAGGATGAAGACCACTCCGATGAAGAGGATCGCTATATTGTAGTCGGAAGGTCGCGACGCGATCGAAAGCTTTTCATCGTCCACGTATTGAGGGGCGAACGGGTCCGAATCATAGGTGCGCGAGTAGCAACACCGAGAGAGAGGAGCGAGCATGAAGCAGAATTGGGAAGATAGCTATGAAATGGCGGCAGAGTATGACTTTAGCAAACTAAAGCGTGTTCCGAATCCCTTTGCTCAAAGGTTTCAAGACCTCAACCTCGTCTCTTTGGACGAGGATGTTAAAGCTGCGTTCCCGGATTCTGAGGCAGTGAATGCGGCTCTGAGAACTTTGATTATGGCTGCGCGTGCCGTGGTGCCGAAAGACTTGAAGAAGGCCAGCTAAGGATCAGTTTTTAGGCGCTTTCGGCAGGACGAAGCGGTTGATGAGGGCATTCGCGAACTGCATGGTCTCGGGCATGAGGCCTGCGATGCGGGCGGCGACCCAGGCTTGTGGGGTAATGGTGATCTCGGCGCGGTTGAGCTCGACGGCGCGGTAGATTTTGTTGGCTGCGTGGGCGGTTGTCGTGGTGATTACCGGCGTGGTGGCGGCGAATAGGAACCAGCGGCGCTCGGCTTCGACGTTGCCTAAGAACTTTGCGTGGGCTTCTCCGCCGCTGCGCATGAGGCCGGGGCAGACGGTGGTGACCAGAACGTCGGATTTGTGCAGTTCCGCGTGCAGGCCTTCGGAGAAGCCGACCAGGGCGAACTTCGCGGCGGTATAGGGCAGCATGTGGGGGACGGCGAGTTTGCCTCCGATGCTGGCGATGTTGACGATAGCTGCGCGGCGCGAGCTTGTGAGCGGTTGCTGCTCCAACAGGTGAGGCAGAGCTGCCCATGTCGTGTGGAATGCGGCGAAGAAGTTGATCTGCATCGCCTGCTCGAAGGCTGAGGCTGGCATGACTTGGGCGGGGCCAATCTCGATGATGGCTGCGTTGTTGACGAGGACGTCGATGCGTCCAAAGCGAGCGAGGGATTCGGTAATGAGGCGAGTGCATTCAGCGGGCTCGGCGAGATCGACGGCGACTAGGAGGATGTCGTCGGGTGTGAGCTGCGCGTGATGGGCGAGGAGCGTGGACTTTGCCTGCTCAAGCTCGTCAAGGTGGCGTGACGCAAGAACGAGTCGTACGCGTAGCTGCCTGGCGAAGCGCGATGCAATCGCCAAGCCGAGGCCGCGAGATCCACCGGTGACGACGATGACCGCGCCTGCGGGAAGACGGACTGTGCTGAGGATTCGCGTAATCCCGAGCGAGAACACGAGGAGGGCGACGATGAATGCGACGAGCTCGATCCAATAGATGGCGTTGTGCATGAGAGGTTCCTGTCGAACTGAGGGTACACCGTGATCCGGTGTTGATTTGTATGGCGTAGCATCATGGGGATACGAAGTTTCGATGCGTGAAGGAGATTCAGGGTAGATGGCTGTACGGATTTTGCTGACCGGTGTGAGCGGGCAGGTGGGAGATGCGTTGTTGCCACGGCTGCAGCCGATGGGTAAGGTTGTGGCTCCGCTGCGAAGTGAGCTGGACCTGAGCGATGCCGAGGCGGTGCGTCGGTTTGTGCGGGAGGTTGCGCCGCGGTGGATCGTGAATCCGGGAGCTTATACCGCAGTGGACAAGGCGGAGAATGAGCCTGATCTGGCGTATGCGATCAACCGCGATGCTGTGCGGGTGATGGGTGAAGAGGCCGCTGCGATCGGTGCAGCGGTGATCTCGTTCTCGACGGACTACGTGTTTCCGGGCGATGGCGTGCAGCCTTGGGTTGAGACGGATGCAACCGGACCGCTCGGCGTGTATGGAGCGTCGAAGCTGGCTGGCGAGCAGGCGCTGGCTGCGAGTGGCGCGGCGCATATCGTGTTTCGGACGAGCTGGGTTTATGGAGCTACTGGGAACAACTTCCTGAAGACGATCCTGCGATTTGCGCGGGAGAAGGAAGAGATGAAGATCGTCGCCGATCAGCATGGCGCACCGACGTGGAGCGAGGACCTCGCGCAGTTGACTATCCATACGATGAAGCGGATGGAAGAGGCGGCGAGCGGGCGTGCTTTGCCTGATGCCGTTCGCGAGGTGGGTGGCGTTTACCATGCCTGCGATGCGGGCGAGACGACTTGGTTTGGCTTTGCGAGCGAGTTTGTGCGGCTGGCGCAGCTGAAGGAGCCTGAACAACGGTTTGCGCGGCTGCTGCCGATTCCATCGAGCGAGTATTCGACGCCGGCGAAGCGGCCGTTGAACTCGCGGCTGAGCTGCGAGAAGCTGAGGTTGAAACTCGGGTTTACGATGCCGAACTGGGAGGCGTCTGTGGCGCAGGTGATGCAGCGCCTGGGTTGATGCTCCCACGAACGGTGGGAACGCGGTATTCTGCTGGCAGGTTGCAAAGACAATGGCGACAAAGCGTAAGAGCAAGGGCGCGTACATGATCTCGGCGGTGGCGGAGATGTACCAGATCCATCCGCAGACGCTAAGGCTGTACGAGCGCGAAGGACTGTTGCGGCCATCGCGGTCGGACGGCAATACGCGGCTGTACACGGACGAAGATCTCGAGCGGCTGGAGTTCATCCTGAACCTGGCGCGCGATCTCGGCGTAAATATGGCTGGTATTGCGATCGTGCTGCAGATGCGTGAGCGCATGGAGGAGATGAACCGCCAGATGCAGGGGTTCGTCGACTATGTGCGTACAGAGATGCTGACTCGGATGCAGCAGCAGGCTCCACAACCTGGATTGGTGCCGTTTCGACGGCCTGTCAAGCTGAACAAAGATAAGGAATAGCTCGCGGTCGCGTAGACTTAAGAGGTTCGGCTGCGACGCGGCCTGATCTACTCTGAGTTGCGTGGTGCCATGAAGGTCCTGTTACACATTCTGTTCTGGTTGGCGGCTCTTGGATCCGTCACCTCAACCATCTACTGCGGCATGGTGATTGCGGCAGCTATGCGGTTTGGGCTGCGCAAACGGCGTGAGCAGCGCGAAGCTGCCGATTATCTGCCTCCGCTGAGCGTGCTGAAGCCGCTGCATGGGACCGAAGACGGGATGGAACGCAACCTGGAGACGTTCTTCGAGCAGGAGTATCCAGAGTTCGAGCTGCTGTTCTGCGCTCGCCATGCGACCGACGAAGGGCTGCAACTGGCTGAGCGTGTGGGACAACGGTATCCGCATGTGAACGCGAAGTATGTGACCTGCGGCGAGCCGATGCCGAAGTTCCACAATGCGAAGGTGTATTCCTTGGCGAAGCTGAACGAGGTGGCGAAGTATGACACGTTCATCAGCAGCGATGCGGACGTGCGGGTGACCAAGGACTACCTGCTGCGGATGGTGCAGACGCTGAAGGATCCGCACATTGCGCTGGCGAGCTGCGTGTATCTGGGTACGGCGCACCAGGGGGCTGGTTTCTCCTCGCAGCTCGATGCTGTGGGCAAGAGCGTGGAGATGACCAGCGGTGTGCTGGTTGCCGACATGATCGAGGGCACCAAGTTTGCGCTGGGTGCGACGATGGCGCTGCCGCGGCGGAGCTTCCAGGATGTTGGCGGCTTCGACGAGCTGGGTCAGTTCTATGCCGATGACTTTGTGCTGGGCAACCGGCTGGCTGCGCAGGGCAAGGGCGTCCGAATGGCGACGCACGTTATCCGGTTGATGGTGCAGGACTCGCCGTTCTGGCTGAGCTTCCGCAACCAGCTGCGGTGGATGCAGAGCACGCGGCGGTCGCGGCCGTGGGGGCACTTTGGCAGCGGGCTGACGTTCGCCATGCCTTTTGGACTGTTTGGGCTGCTGTGGGGCGTGCTGAGCGGCCATGCGCTGCTTGGATTGCTGTGGCTCGCGGCGATGGTGGTGAACCGCTGGTTGCAGGCAGGTGCGATCCTGAGTGTGCTGGGCGATCCGGATCGCGTACTCAATGCGCTGATCTATCCGCTGCGCGACCTGCTGGGAAGCATCCTTTGGCTGGGGAGCTATGGCGGCGAGAACTTCTACTACCGCGGAAAGGTCTACAAGCTGAAGGAAGGCGGTCGTGTGGAGGCACCGGAGTAGCCGGCACCCCTCCCCCCTCCCTCTCTTTTTTGAGGTGCGACGAAGAATCAGTCACTTAGCGGGGTATCCCGGGGTTAAGTGGCTGATTCTTTTGTGGTTGCGGGTATGATATTGCAAGCAAATGGGTTAGCGGAGGTCAAAAGGCGTTTCCCGCCAAGGTCGCGAAGAGTTGCGCGGAGGTTCGCCACGGAAGCTGTGGCCGGACGAGCGAGTTGCCCCTAATTCAAGTATAGAAGGTGGGGACTGGAAACATGCTTTTCGTTTCGGCGTGATTACTCATGTATTTTGTTGCGATTAGGGCGTGATGAGTCGTGTCTGGGGCTTGACAAGGAGAAGCAAACCCCGGAGCTGAAGCCCCATTCTTCAAGGATTTGCTATGAGACCCGACCCTGAAGGGTCGGGGTACCCGATCTGTGGCTCAACCTGTCGAAGGCGCTGTCTACCCCCATTTGTGGCTGAGCCAAAGATGGGCGGGTTATCAAATTGCGGCGGAGGCTCAATCGGTCGTTATGGCTGGTTGGTGAGGATGGTCTTGCCGCCCGAGTCGGCGAAGTCGTGGATCGGGCCGAAGGGGGCGAGGTCGTGGGTGCGTTCAGTGGGGTGGTAGGTGAGCAGGAAGATGCGGTGGGAGCCTTGCCATAGCTGGTGGAGCTGGGTGTCGTCGGCGAAGATTTGGGGGGAGTCGGGCCAGAAGCTTCCAAACCAAGGGCCGTTGATGTGGCCGTTGACGAGGATGGTGTTGGGCGCGGGGGTGTTGGAGTAGAAGAGCAGCGTGGAGCCAGAGGTGAGCTCTCCGTCGATCAGGACGAGGTCGCCAGGCTTGCGCTGCGCGTCGATGGCCAGGGCGAGGTCTTTGGAGCCGAGGGTGGGGTAGAAGCGGGCGAGGCCTTCGTGGGCGGCAAGCAGGACGGCGGACATCGCCGCGGTGATGAGGAGGTTCGCGACAAAGGTGTGGCCGCGGCGGCGCACGAGGTAGGCGATGGGCCCGAGCGTCAGCATGCCGAGAGCGACCGTGATGAGGGGGCCGCGGAAGAAGCCCATGGCTGCGCCGGTTAGATCGAAGACGTGGCCGAGCGAGAGGTTGTAGAGCGCCGGGTTGCTGCTGAGCAGGGTGCTGAGAGTTGCGCCGGGCTGCGGTGCGGGTGCGGTGATGGCGAAGTATCCGCAGAGGAGGAAGAGCAGCGTGCCGAGTGGGACGAGGAAGTAGAGAGAGCCGCGGAGGGCGTGCAGCGGTGCGTTGACGCGGAGGTGCAGTGCGGCGTCGGCTGGGGTGCGCGCGTCGGCGGCGGCGAGGATAGCTCCGACGAGGAGAGCGAGCGCTGGGAGAGCGGGAAGGTGGTAGTACTCCTGTCGTGAGCTGAGGGTGAAGAAGCCGAGGATGATGCCGGGCCAGAGGAGGAGCGAGAGTGCGGCTTCGCGGCGGCGGTCGGAGGCTTCGATGAGGCTGATGGTATCGAACCCGGCGAAGACGTCGGAGTCGAAGCGGCGGCTGCCGGGACGGCTGATGCGGAGTTCCCGGACGGCGTCGACGAGGGCTCCGAAGAGGAAGGCGACCCAGGGGAAGAGCCAGATGAGGAGCAGAAGCCAGAAGAGCGGGATGGGAACCTGGCCGTAGTCGTGGGGGATGCGCTTGCCGAGGAAGCGCGCGACGTGCTCGTTGTAGAGATAGAACCATGCCCAGCCGGCGTGTGCCGGGAGGCCGACGCCTGCGGGCATGGCGATAGGAGGATTGCGGAGCGCGGCGAGGATGTGCCACGGCGCGGCGATGAGCAGGAAGAACGCCGTCGAGGCGAGGATGTTGAGCTGCGTGAGCAGTCGCAGGCTGCGCGTGATGGCGAAGTAGAGCAGAACGAAGCCCACCGGGAAGACCACGCCGATGAGGCCCTTGGTGAGAACGTCGAGCGCCATGACGGCGGCGAAGCCGAGCATGGGCATGAGCGTGGAGCGACCGTCGCGGATGTGGTCGAGCGCGATGAGGAAAAGATGGATAGAGAGCGTCATCCAGAGTGCGATGAGGATGTCTGGAATGTAGAAGCGGGTGTAGAGGTAGGGGCCTATGGCCGTGGCGGTGGCGAGAGCGGCGTAGAGCCCGGCGCGGTCGGGCGCGGCGGTGGGCGAGATGGCGGCGAAGAGGCGGTTGCCTAGAGCGTAGACCGCGAAGAGAAGAGCGAGCACGCCGAGGGCGAGCGGCAGGCGTGCAGCCCAGTCATGGATGCCGAAGAGGTGCATGGAGCCGGCGGCCATCCAGTACATGAGCGGCGGTTTGTCGAAGAAGCGGATGCCGTCGATGGTGGGGGTGACGTAGTCGTGGCGCTGCAGCATCTCGCGCGCGATCTGGATGTATACGGAGTCGACGTCGTCTAGCAGGCCGGGGCTGAAGAGGCCGCCGATCTGGAGGACGAGCCAGGGAAGAGAGATGAGCAGAAGCGAAGAGAGGCGCCAACGCGGCGCAGGGCGTTGATACGTGCTGGGAGTGGAGTTCACTGAGGGGCTTTCATGGCGTACGGGTTGTCGAGTGGGCGGTCGGTGAAGAGCGCTTTACCGGAGGTTTCACGGAGGAGAATTTTGCGGGGGCCGAGGAGTTTGTCGGCCTGGTCGCGGAGTTCGAGAGGGACGAAGAGGATCTTACGCGGGCCGCTGCCCCAGGTGGCCTGGAGTTGTTGCGAGGTGAGGAAGACGGGCGGCGCGTCGGGGAAGGTGCTGCCGAAGAGCATGGAGGTGCTGCGTCCCTCGACAAGGTAGACGCGCTGGCCGAGGTAGAAGGGGATCGAAGAGCCGTAGGCCTGATCGCCGAGGAGCATGACCTGCGTGTCGGGTGCGATGGAGCGGTTGTGTTCGAGCGACTGGATGGATGTGGCGAAGTCGGCGGAGGAGAGCATGGGCGCGAAGCGCAGCAGAGCGATGTGCGCGGCGATGAGGAAGGTCGCGCTGGTACAGGCGATGGCGAGCATCGAGGCAAGATGCCTGCGGCGGGTATAGAGAATCCACGCGACGGCGGGGCCGAGGGCGAAGGCGAGTGCGGCGAGGGTTGCCGGGAGCCGCAGGGCTGCGAAGGATGGGCCGGTGAGGTCGAAGAAGTGCGACATCGAGAGGGTGTAGTCGCCGACACCGCGGTGCGCCAGGGCTGAGCCGATGTCGGAGTTGAAGGGAAGCCAGCGGGCTGTCCAGAGGCCGTAGGCGAGGGCGATGGTGATGGCGAGGCCCAGGACGAAGAAGGCTGCGAAGGCGAAGGTGAGGCAGCGGCGCAGAGGGCGGTCGGCGGTGAGGCTGAGCTGCGACTGTGCGGAGGTGATAGCTGCGGCGAGGAGCATCAGCAGCGGGAGGTAGACGGGGAAGGTGTAGTACTCCTGATTGGTGGAGAGGGAGAAGAAACAGAGTACGAACGCAGAGAAGATGCTGAGTAGAAGGATGGTGCGATGCGAGGGCGTTGCGGCGCGGAGCTCGCGGCGGTGGCGCCAGCCGAGGAGCAAAGCGGCGGGAGCGAAGAGGCTCCAGGGGAAGAGCCAGACGAGGTGCAGGGACCAGTAGAGTACGAAGGGCAGCTTGTTGTAGTCGCGTGGGATGCGGCGGCCAAGGAAGCGCAGGACGTGCTCGTTGACGAAGTAGAACCAGAAGAAGCCGTGATCGTCTGCCGCGCCAGTATTGCGCAGACCGGCGAGGATGTGCCACGGCGCGGCGACAGCGAGGAACAGCAGCGGCCCGG
>CAJCIM010000190.1 GCA_903970395.1 Acidobacteriaceae bacterium | reverse complement strand
CCGACAGTAGCAGATCGCGTGGCGCAAACGGTCGTCAAGCTGCAGATTGAACAAGCACTCGAGGAAATCTTCCTTCCCGATTCCTACGGCTACCGGCCCGGAAAGTCCGCGCTGGACGCCGTCGGCGTCACCCGGCAACGGTGCTGGAGGATGGACTGGGTGCTGGAGTTCGACATCAAAGGCCTGTTCGACAATATCAGCCACAAGTTGCTCATGAAGGCCGTCAGGAAGCATGTGCAAGACGAATGGGCTCTGCTCTACATCGAACGCTGGCTAACAGCGCCGATGCAAGGCAAAGACGGAGCGATCACCGCTCGCAACCGGGGAACACCCCAAGGCGGCGTGATCAGTCCCGTCCTTGCCAATTTGTTCTTGCATTATGCGTTCGATACATGGATGGCGCGGAACTTCCCGCAGTCACCGTGGTGTCGATACGCGGACGACGGGCTCGTTCATTGCCGAACCAAGGCTGAAGCGGAAGCCATCAAAGTGGCGCTGCAAGCAAGGTTTGAGGAATGCGAACTCGAAATGCATCCCGACAAGACCAAGATCGTCTACTGCAAAGACAGCAATCGCCCGGGTAGCCATGCCAGTCAGTCATTTGACTTTCTGGGATTTACCTTTCGACCGCGCAGGGCAAGAAACCACCAGAAGAAAGAAAACTTCTGTTCGTTCTCGCCAGCGGCCAGCAGGGTGGCGATCAAGTCTATGCGTACGACGATCCGGCAGCTCCGGCTCAGGCTTCGCTCGCAGACGGAAGTCGACGCAATCGCCTTGGAACTGAACCCCGTCCTTCGTGGATGGATGCAGTACTACGGCAGATATGGGCGGTCAGAAATGCACAACCTGTATCGATACGTCGACGAATCTCTTAACCGCTGGGCGCGACGCAAATACAAAGGGCTGAAGAATGGAAAAGTCAGAGCCGCCACCTGGCTCAGATTGATCCGCTGCCGTAGGCCGAAGCTGTTCGCTCATTGGGCGATGTTGAGTTCTGCTTCGTTACTTGTTGAGAGCCGTATGACGTGAGAGCGTCACGTACGGTTCGGAGAGCGGCTCCGGGTGCAACCCCCGGGGCCGACTCACCATGGCCAGGGGGCATGCCTGTTCACCAAGAGACTCGAGAGAGGAAGGTTTATATGGCCATCCGTTGCGGGTGAAGCTGTGACGATCTCGCCAGCGCAGATGAGCTATCTGTTATCCGGAATCGATTGGCGCAACCCGCAAGAAGCACAGCGTCCGACACGGGTCGGGTAGCCGTTTTTTGGTTTGAATCTGCGGCTTGATCTGATTCAATGGCTTCATGATATCGAAGCCGGACGATCTTCCATCGGACCTTGCGAGCGCCTATCTTGCGTTGCTGGCCGACCGAAAGGCGTTGCAGGCTGAGCGCGATGTCGCCGTCGCGGATGCCGCTAGTGCGCGGGCGGAGCTGTCCGACAACGAAGCGTTGATCGCACATCTTGAGCTGCGGATCGAGAAGCTCAAACGCGAGCTGCACGGGCAGCGATCCGAGCGCTCGGCACGGCTGCTCGATCAGTTGGAGTTGGAGCTCGAGGAACTCATCACCACGGCGAGCGAGGACGAGCTCGCCGCACAGGCGGCGGCAGCGAAGACGCAGAACGTCCGCCCCTTCACGCGTAAGCGGCCGGTGCGCAAGCCTTGGCCCGACGATATCGAACACGAGCGCGTCGTTGTTGAAGCTCCAACGACCTGCGCCTGCTGCGGTGGATCGCGGCTGGCGAAGGTCGGCGAGGATGTGACCAAGACCCTGGAGGAGATCCCGCGCCGCTTCAAGGTCATCGAGACGGTGCGCGAGAAGTTCACCTGCCGCGATTGCGAAAAGATCACCCAGCCGCCGGCGCCGTTCCATGCCACGCCGCGCGGCTTCATCGGCCCGCAGTTGCTGGCGACGATCCTGTTCGACAAGTTCGGCATGCATATCCCGCTCAACCGCCAGAGCGTGCGCTTTAAGGCCGAGAGGATCGATTTGCCGTTATCGACACTGGCTGACCAGATCGGCCACGGGACCTTTGCCGTCATGCCGCTCTTCCACTTGATCGAGCGTCATGTGCTGGCGGCCGAGCGCCTGCATGGCGACGACAGTGTGCTGCAGAAGCACACAGAAAGGATGATCGCGATGATCTGATAATCTGTGAGCACAAGCTGTGACAGCGATGAGGGAAGGCCCCTCGGGATCGGCTTTCAGGAGCAGGTCCCAAATCACTTCAAGCGGCTTCGCTTAAGAGGCGCGGTCGTGAGCGTTGAAGCTAACGGTCGGGAAATACCCGAGCGGATGAGCATCCGAGAGACGAATGAAAATGAACCCGCTGATGAAGCGTCGTAACGTGGAAATCGTCGTCAAAACCAGAGGTGTGTCGTCCCTCTGGGATCAGTCCGCTGGAAGCCTGAGGACCGGGCGGGCGGCGACCGGCGTTGAGGGGGCGTGAATCGGATGCAGGCGCTGTCGCGGAACTGCAGGAACCAGTCGCTCCGATACAAAGGGAGAAGCACAAGCGGAGAAAACCGCGAGGCAAGAGTACCGATGCGGAGCACTGGGGCGGACCGATCCGTACAAGTGACGAAGGCTCGTAATGGAGCTGGAGCGAAGGGATCGGATCAGGTGGGCTGGCCATCGTTGCAACTGGCAACAGGAGGACGGCGGTGAACCAGCCAAGCAAGCCGTTCAACATCGACAAAAGAAAGGTGTACGAAGCGTATCTGCAGGTGCGATCCAATGGTGGCGCCGCCGGTGTCGACGGAGTGACGATTGAAGAATTTGAAACCGACTTGAAGAGTAACCTCTACAAGATTTGGAATCGAATGAGCTCAGGCGCCTACTTCCCGCCACCTGTTCGTGCCGTCTCCATTCCGAAGAAGAGCGGAGGCCAAAGGATCCTCGGGGTGCCAACTGTGGCGGATCGCGTGGCACAAACAGTTGTCAAACAACTCATTGAACCGACTTTGGACGCAATCTTTCTGGCGGATTCTTATGGTTATAGGCCGGGCAAGTCGGCTCTTGATGCCGTAGGCGTCACGCGCAAGCGTTGCTGGAAGTACGACTGGGTTCTGGAGTTCGATATCAAGGGACTGTTTGACAACATTGACCACGAGCTTCTGCTGCGGGCTGTCCGGAAGCATGTAAAGTGTGAGTGGGCGTTGCTCTACATCGAACGATGGCTGACAGCGCCGATTTTGCAAGAGGATGGAGCTGTCGTCGAGCGAAGCTGCGGCACCCCGCAAGGGGGAGTAGTGAGCCCGATTCTCGCCAATCTCTTCATGCACTATACATTTGATCTCTGGATGGCACGAACGTTCCCTGAACTCAGGTGGTGCCGGTATGCTGACGACGGATTGATACACTGCCAGAGTGAGGTGGAGGCGCAGAGCATTTGCGAAGCGCTGAAGACTCGACTGGCCGAGTGTCGTCTGGAATTGCATCCGACGAAGACGAGGATTGTCTACTGCAAGGACGATCGACGCCGAGGCAAGAACGAGACGGTTATGTTCGACTTTCTCGGATATAGCTTCCGGCCGAGGTCAGTCCGGGGGCCGTACTCGCAGAAAGTGTTCTGCGGGTTCACTCCCGCGGTCAGCAAGTCAGCGCTGAACGCGATGCGGGCAACGATCCGAGACTTGAATTTTCGTAGGCGGCCAAATCTGACGCTGGACGACATTGCCCGCGAACTAAACCCGATAGTTCGGGGGTGGATCGCGTACTACGGGCAATACACGCGCTCGGCGCTATATCCTATGGTCCGCTACATCAACCAAACAATAGCTATCTGGTTGAAACGAAAGTACAAGCGCTTCCGCCATCGGTTGGGGCGCGCTCGCATCTTCCTGGAGAAGATCGCTCGCGAGAACCGCAGACTCTTTGCTCACTGGCAAATCGGTATTGGCGACAAACCTGCCTGATGGGAGCCGGGTGAGGTGAGAGCCTCACGCCCGGTTCTGCGAGAGGCCGGAGGTGAAATCCCTCCGGCCTACTCACCCCACCATCCGTATCCTGGCCAAGGGCAAATGCACGACTGGGCGGATCTGGACCTATGTGCGGGATGACCGACCCTTCGCCGGGCCCGCGCCGCCGGCTGCGGTCTATTACGCCTCGAGCGACCGACGAGGCGAGCATCCCCAAAAGCATCTGGCGGTCTTCGCCGGCATCCTGCAAGCCGATTGCTACAACGGCTTCGAGCCGCTGTTCGATCCGCAGAAGAAGACACTGCCAATTACGCCGGCGTATTGCTTTGCCCATGCACGGCGAGGCTTCTTCGAGCTGGCTGACATTGAGAAAAATGCTCGGGAAAGCAAGAAGGGCAAACCGGTCTCCCCGATCGCACTGGAGGCGGTCAGGCGGCTGGACGCGTTGTTCGAGATCGAGCGTGCCATCAACGGCTGCAGCGCCGACGAGCGACGTGCCGTGCGCCAGGAACAGAGCAAGGCGCTTCTCGACGACATGCACGCCTGGCTACTGTGCGAGCGAGAAACCCTCTCGCGCTCGTCCGAGGTCCTGAAGCCGATCAACTACATGCTCAGGCGCTGGGAGGGCTTCGCCCGCTTCCTCGACGACGGCAGGATCTGCTTGACTAACAATTGCGCTGAACGCGCTTTGAGAGGCATCGCCTTGGGACGGCGCAACTGGACCTTCGCCGGCAGCCAGCGTGGTGCCGACCGTGCCGCCATCATGCTGACGATGATCACGACGTGTCGTCTCAATGACGTCGATCCAAAGGCCTGGCTTGCCGACGTCCTCGCCCGTATCGCCGATCTTCCTGCATCGCGGCTGCACGAACTGCTGCCCTGGGAATGGAAGCTTCCGCGCCAAGCCGGCAAATCCGACGATCAGCAAGCCGCCTGACCTTCACCCAACGCCATCACATATAGCACGCCGTGCCCGCGCGCACGCGTCAATCAGGCGGTCTTCGTCGTATGCGTACGGGTGAGGTCATCTCACGACGCGAACAAGCGTTACGTCGATGACACGCTGATTCTGGGTAGAGCGGGATGAGTTTAGGTTTGGCCATATCCTGCCGACGCACTCTCCCACTGCGGGCCGTGGACAATCGAGCTTGTGGAGCGCCCGCTCAGGGTCAAAGGCTTTCAGCTCCAGACGACGCTGGGTTGTCGGGCGCACCTTCGCATGGTGCGGCAGATGCGACGGCTCGAACTGGACACTTGCAGCGAAATAGGCATGAGGGGTGATCTTTACGTGGCGGTTGCAGTT
>CAJCIM010000189.1 GCA_903970395.1 Acidobacteriaceae bacterium | reverse complement strand
GCTCGCCAGCCGCCTCACGCAGATGGACGCCGACCAGTCGGCCACCGCCGCGGAGATTACGCGTCTCGCGGCGCTCATCGACACGCAGTCTGCGGAACTCGAAACGATGGACGCCGAGCACACCGCTGGCGTGGCACGAGGCTACGAACTCGATGGCCAGATTCGTGAAGCCGGCGCCCGCGCCAACTCCTCCGCCGTGGAGCTCGAGCGCATCACCGCGCGCACTGCCGCCAACAACGACCGCGTCGCCGAACTCACGCAGCGTATCGCCACCGCCAATGAAGACCTGGCGCAGGCCCGCGCGCAGCTTGAAATCCTGTCGAGCGAGCGCGAGCAGCATCGCAGCTTCCTTGAAACCGCCACCGCAGAATCCACCTCGCAGCGCGAATCCGCCGTAGCCGCGCAGACCGCCGCGCAGGAATCTACACGCAAGGTGCTCGCCGCCGAAGCGCTCGTCGAGCAGCAGCGCCACGTCTCCATGCAGCAGATGCAGCGCGCCGCCAACGCCAACAACGAAATCGCGCAGGCCGAAGCGGCGCTCGCCGCGCTCGATCGTGAGAGTGAGCGGCTGAGCACGGAATCCGAAACCGCGAAGCAGGAGCTGGAGGAGCTGGGCGCACAGCGCGGCCAGGTGAAGATGACGTTCGAATCCGTCACCGAGCGTCTGAAGCGCCTCGAAGCGGAGATCGTCGAGATGCGCCGCCTGCTCGACGAAAAGCGCCAGGCCGAGACCGCCTCCAAGCGCCGCGGCGATCAGTTGCGCGCCGAAATGGCCACGCTGATGGGCCGGCGCGGCTCGCTCGAAGCGCTCATTCGCGAGCACAGCTATTCAACCGATACGGTCAAGAACATCTTCGAGGTGAACAAGCGCCGCGCGCAGCAGCAGGCCGGCGGCCTCGCGCCCGTGGGCACGCTTGCCGACTTCCTGGAAGTCGACGGAAAGTACGAGTCCGTCGTCGATGAGTTCCTGCGCGACGAGCTGAATTACATCGTCGTCAAGAGCTGGGACGCCGCCGAAGCCGGCATGGGCATGCTGCAGAGCGAAGTCACCGGCCGCGCCACGTTCCTCGTGCACCCGAACGACGCGCAGGCGAGCTTTCCTTTCGTTGAAGGCATGCGCGCCAGCGCCGACCCCAACCGCGAAGGCGTCGTGCCGCTCAAGGATTGCATCCGCGTCCTCGACGGCTTCGGCAAGTCGCTCGAAGTGATCCTGCCCAAGCTTCGCGAAGGCTTCATCGCGCCTGACTCCAGCGTCGCGCGTTCGCTCGCGCTGTCGAACCCGCAGAGCTTTTTCCTTTCGCCCAACGGCGAGACGTTCAACAACGTCACCGTCACCGGCGGCCGCCTGCGTGAGCAGGGCCCACTGGCGCTGAAGCGTGAGCTCGCCGAAGTGCAGACGAAGCTCAGCGCCGTGGAAGCCGAGCTATCGCAGAACGAGCTCGCCACGCTCGCGCTCACGCGCGAGATCGCCGACCTCGCCGCCACGCTCGAGTCGAAGCAGACTGAGCGCCGCGACGCCGAGCGTGAGTCCGCCAACTCCGGCGCGGCGCTGCGCCAGATGGAAGCCGAAGCCCACCGCATCGAGTCGCGTCTGCAGCAGTGGCAACTCGCCGTTGAGCGCAATAAGGACCAGCAGCGCGCGCGGCAGGAGCTCATCGCCCGCAAGCGCGACGAAGCCGCGGCCTTCGAAGCCGAGCGCGCGCAGATTGAGCAGAAGGTCGCCGAGCTCGCCGAATCCATCCTCGGCCTGCGCACACAGCGCGAAGAGCTGCAGGCCGCGGCCTCCGCCGCCAACGCCGCGCTGGCCGGCCTGGAAGAGCGCCGCCGCAACGCCAACGCCAACTTCGAGCAGACCCGCCGCCTCTTCGATTCGCAGCAGCAGCGCATCCAGCAGCTCGACTCGCAGATCTGGTCGGCGACCAACGAGGAGCAGCGCCGCGAAGAAGAGAACGCTGCCCTCGCTATCCAGCACGCCGAACTCACCGAGATGCGCGCGCAGGCCATCGCCGAGGGCGAGACGCTCTCCGCCGAAGCCTCGCAGCTACGCGCCGCGATGACGGAACTCGACGCGAAGCTCCGCACACTGCGACACGAAACCGAGGCCCTGCGCGAGCAGCGCGCCACGCTTTCAGCCAAGGCCGCCAAGCTGACGAGCGATCTCGAACACCTCGAGCAGACCTGCCTCAACGACCTCGCCGTTGAAGCCACGGTCCTGCGCGAAGACGCCACCATCGAGCGCATCGAAGCCGAAGCCCTGCTCACCGAAGAAGAAGCCGCCCGCGGCCTGAAGCAGAAGCTCGAAGCCATGGGCCCGGTCAACATGATGGCCCTCGAAGAGTACACAGAGACCGCCGAGCGTCACAGCTTCCTCGAAACCCAGCGCAAGGACCTCCTCGACTCCATCGAGAACACGCAACAGTCCATCAAGGAGATCGACGACGTCTCGCGCGTCAAATTCGACGAAGCCTACAAGGTCATCAACGAAAACTTCTCCAACACCTTCACCAAGCTCTTCGGCGGAGGCCAGGCCTTCATGCGCCTCACTGAGGTCGACGAGGCCACCGGCAAGAGCTCCGACCTGAGCGGCATCGACATCATCGCCTCGCCCCCGGGCAAGAAGCTTCAGAACGTTCTCCTACTCTCCGGCGGAGAGAAAGCCCTCACCGCGCTCTCGTTGCTCGTCGGCATCTTCCAGTTCCAGCCCGCGCCCTTCTGCGTGCTCGATGAAGTCGATGCCCCGCTCGACGAAACCAACGTCGGCCGCTTCGCACGCCTCATAGCGGAGATGGCCGAGACCACGCAGTTCATCGTCATCACCCACTCCAAGCGCACCATGGAGCAGGCCGATGTCATGTATGGCGTCACCATGCAGGAGCCCGGCGTCTCCAAGATCGTCAGCGTCTCCCTCGGCGGCCGCAGCAAAGGACGCGAAGCCCGCAACGCAGCATAAGACACACAAGCCGGGCGGTCACTCTCTCGTCACTTGTTGCGCTACCGCGCAGCAGCGATGATCGACAGCAGTGACCGCCCAAATGCGGCCTATTCGCTATGAACCCCCTCGACTGGCTCCTCGCCGCACTTCTCGCTTACTCGGTCATCCGCGCTTTCATGCGCGGCTTCGTGCGCGAGGCCTTCGCCCTCGCCGGCCTCATCACAGGTTTTTTTCTGGCCTGCTGGAACTATCCCATTGTGGCCCTTCGCCTGCACGGCATAGTTACCTCGCAGCCGCTTGCCGACCTCCTCGCCTTCATCCTCATTCTCTTCGCCATCGTCATCGTCGCCGCGCTGCTGGGTAAGTTGTTGAGCCGTACGGCCTCGGCCGTCGGCCTCGGCTTTTTCGATCGCCTCGGCGGCGCGCTCTTCGGCCTGGCGCGCGGTGGACTCTTTTGTATCGCGTTACTTTTGGTCTGCACCGCATTCCTTCCCGCGGCACCCTGGGTCAAAACTTCTTCTCTCGCACCGTATTTTCTTCGGGCCAATCATGAGGTATCCTTCGTCATGCCTTCTGACCTTCGACAGCGGCTTGCCAACGGACTTGAGCGTCTTCACGCGCCTCAACTCTTCTAATCAGGCTCAAAAACAGTCAGCGGAACCAAATAAAGATATTCGGCAAAATCAAGATTTCGATTGACTCTGACGAAACAAGCATAGAAGCTGTCGCTGGATCAAACAGGCATCTCCGTCGCACAATGACGTTACAAGTTCAGATGTAAGGAAGCTGCGCGATTTGAAACGCGATCTCGACAATCTCGTCCTCCAGATGTACTCCCAGGGTGTCTCCTACGCCGATGCTGTCCGCGAGTTTAAGAAGCGGTACATCCTCGAGGTGCTTGCGCACCATCGCGGCAACCAGTGCAAAGCGGCCGAAGAGCTGAACATGCACCGCAATACCCTCAGTCGCACCCTTGCCGAACTCGGCCTCGACTCCGTGCAGATCCGCCAGGGCATGCGGCGTCCCGTGCGCTCTGTGCGTCCGGAGCGTCCAGGCCTGCAGATCGTCTCCAACAGCCGCTGAAGCGAACGTTCGCGGCCCGCTTTCGTCTAACATCGAAGAAGATGTTCCGCATCAACCCATCACGTAGGCACGGCCTCGCCCGCCGCCTCGCGCTCGGCGCACTCTGGGCCCTGGGCGTCAGCACGGCGTCCGCTCAGAAGAGTCCCGCCGACGCGCCTGCGACGATTCCAGCAGGCACGCTCACACCAGGGCCTGCGACCGCTGTTGCACCCGCTGCAGGTCCGGCGTACCCCCAGATCTCCGCGCAGCAATCAAGCGATGCCAGCAAGGCATACCTCGAAGGCCTAACGCAGGTGCAACGCAAGGACCTTGCTGCAGCCATCGGCCACTTCGAGCAGGCCGTCAAGCTGAACCCCGGCAACCGCGACTACGTCCTCGCGCTGCTCGTCGCCCGTGGCGGACACGCCACCGAACTCGTTCGTCAGGCCGCGGCGGCGCAGCAGGCCGGGGACACTCAGCGCGCCGAATCCCTGCTGGGAGCCGCGCGCAAGCTCGACCCCGACAACCCCGTCATCACCCAGCACTTCGGCACAGCCGCGACATCACCGCGTAAACAACCGTCTGGACCTGTCCCTGCCAATGAGATCGCCTCAACCCTCAGCGGTCCCATGATGCTCGATCCCATAGCCGGCACCAAGAACTTCCATCTGCAGATCGACCCACGCGGCCTGCTGCAGAGGATCTACCAGGCCTACGGCATCACCACGACCTTCGACCCCTCCGTCTCCAGCGGCGGCAACCTCGCCGTTGACGTCGACAACGTCAGCTTCACCGACGCGACCCGTATCGCGATGGCGATGACACATACCTTCGCGGTGCCCATACAACCGCGCCAGGTCCTGCTCATCAAGGACTCGCCCGACAACCGGCAGGAGTTCCAGCCGCTGCTCGAAGAGACTATCTACCTTCCCGGCTACTCGCAGGAACAGATGACCGAGCTCGCTAACCTCGCGCGCAGCGTCTTTGACCTCAAACAAGTCACAGCCAGCGCCACCGGTGGCTACATGCTGCTGCGAGGCGACGAGCCATCGCTCAAACTCGTCAACGCCACCTTCGCCAGTATGCTCGACGGCGGTACCGATGTGCTCTTCGATGTCGATCTCTATGAAGTCAGCACCTCGAAGATCCGCAACGTAGGCGCTACCCTGCCCAGTTCTGTCGGCGTCTTCAGCATCGCAGCAGAAGCGGACTCGCTCATCAGCACCAACGCGTCCCTCATCTCACAGGCCGTCTCCTCCGGCCTTCTGGTTCTAAACGGCAATCCGCTGCAAAACCTCATCACGGAGATTGAGTTCCTCGTTGGCGCGGGCGTCGTCACCGGTGCGCAGTTCACCAACTTCGTCGGCACCTTTGGCGGAGGCCTCGCATTCTCCGGGCTCTACCTTGGTTCTAACTCCAGTTTCCAGGCGGCACTCACCGTAACCGACGCGCGCCTGCTCGACGCCGTGCAGATACGAGGCAGCAGCGGGCAGGCGAGCAGCTTCCGTGCTGGTTCGCGCTACCCGGTCATCACAGGCACCTACAGTTCAGGCATCAGCAGTTCCCTTGCCTCTTCGCTCTCTGGGCTCAACGTTAACGGCACCAGCGTCTCCAGTCTTCTCGCTCAGTTAGGCGGCGGTGCACAGGCCTCGGTGCCGCAGTTCCAGTTTGAGGATCTTGGTCTCACACTCAAGCTCACTCCTGCCGTCCAACATGGCGGCGACGTCAACCTCAAGCTCGATCTCAAGCTCGAAGCCCTCGGCGGCACATCGATCGACAACATTCCCATCCTCGACAACCGCGCCCTGACCTCGACGGTCACCATCCCTCGCGGCAAGACCGTCATGCTGGCTTCGATGGTCTCGCGCAACGAGATTCGCTCCCTCGACGGCCTGCCTGGCATCAGCGAACTTCCCGGCTTTCAGGGCACAGAAAAAGACAAGGAGATCGACACCGACGAGCTCCTCATCACTATCACCCCGCACATCGTTCGCAATAGCACCATGCGTATCGAAAGCAAAGCTCTCGCCGCGGTCCACACCACCCCCGCCGCGCAGTAGAGCTGGCGTCGGTAGAAGAGCTAACAGCTAAAAGTTCATAGCTAAAAGTTGGAAGCCCATCGGCGAGAACTTAACCATCTCTTCTGCACTTCACTCCGCTCTTCCTCTTCAACCTCTCCTGTGGAGAATCCACTGCCCTGAACGTTGCAATTCTGTTGCAGCCTAGTTATACTCTGAAAGTGGCAGGGCGGGAGTAGCTCAGTGGTAGAGTGCTTCCTTGCCAAGGAAGATGTCGCCGGTTCGACCCCGGTCTCCCGCTCCAAACTTCTCTTCTTCAGCGAGATCCCTCTCAACAGCTGACGTTGGCGCGCTCTGCGCCCGGAGAGACCCAAGGGGCGCGGTACCCAAGTGGTAAGGGAGAGGTCTGCAAAACCTTTATGCGTCGGTTCGATCCCGACCCGCGCCTCCAATACTCCTCAACAACCTAGACTGACACCGAAAGACTCCCGCCGCCGTCAAGCTGACGATAAGAGTTTGCGTCCGCTATTGAGACAAAAAATAACAGTCATATTCTCAATACCACCGCTGGCTCATGGAGTGGCAAAGCCGTCCATGAGGAGGTAGACGGCTTTGCCCAGCTACCGGGAGTTCAGTTCCATCCGGCAGTCCTTTTCCCTAAATGACTGTCGGATTATTGAATCCGGCTTGGATGGCTTCACCATAGAAAGCTACCCCGGCGAAGAAGAGAACTGTCTCGGCGGAGACCCGGAAGAACCAACGATCGAATCTAGCGGCGACGAATGTTTCACCCTCTCATCTGGGCTTCAATTCCTGCTATCCGTCGCTCCATCCAGAGCTGCAAGAGTCGTTTGGAAGCCACCAGGGGCACCGAGAACGCGATGATACGGTACACGTCGCCGCGTCGAATCTTAGAAACTTTTGCTGGGTCCAACCAGTGATCATTGGAAACAAGCAGCGATAGAGTCTCTAGCCCAATGAGAACTGGCCACAAACAGGCCAACCGTAACCGTACCGCGAATGCCGGAAGGGAGAGCGTGTATTTGATCGCTTCGCGAAAGTGATCGAGGGTTTTTCCGACGAGCTCGAATAAGAGCGGCTGTGCGGGCAGAGATGTTTTTGGTACCAGAAGATCGTGCGGACATAAACCGAATCGATCAAGCATCACGGACGGAAGATAGCAACGTCCAATCCGCAGATCTTTGCCGCAGTCTCTGAGGATATTTGTCATCTGCAGCGCTTTTCCGAAACGAATGCCACGGTTCAACACGACCTCTGAGCTGCCGGTGAAAGTGCCAGGCATATGCAGGTAGGTCATCTTCGTCCAGAACTCCCCAACACATCCCGCGACCATGTACGTATATTGATCCAGTTCGGAAAATTCCCGCAGTGCGACAATCCGCCCGGACGACTCGTCGGGAAAAGTATGCAGGTCGAACTCCATCCCCTTCGTAAGAGTGGTGACGATATCGCGGACGGCTTCTCGATCCGACTCACTCAATTGCGAGAGCACTGTCAGCGCAGCTCCCAGCGATTCAAGCAAAACCTTTTCGTCTGAGTCTGCCTGTTGAGAACCGACCTCCGCCGCCATACGCGTGAACGCTGCTTCATCGGGAGCACCGTTCACTTGATTGCGAAGCGACAAGAGCAGATCCATTCGCTGTCCTGGAGGAATCAGTGATGTATCGGCGATGGTGTCCGCGGCTCGTGCCAGTAGATAAGCAAGGCCAATCGGATCGCGCATTCCCACCGGGAGCACGCGCAGTGTGATGTAGAAAGAGCGCGAAACACTTTTCAGGAGAGGGCCGAGAAGGACGGCACGAGCTGGGTTAGACATGAATTCTGATACTCATTCCTCCATGATTCTACCTGTACCCCAAGTTGACCCAACAACCAATGGCAGCCGTCGTTTACCCGAACGTTCGCGAGCGCGACAAACAATGGCTAAAGAAAGTCTCCATATCTTCTTCAAACTGGCGCAGGGATGCAAGCCTGTCGGTACGCGATTGGCTCGTCCGCGTCGGGGGCAGCGAAACGGTCCTGACAAACTCTTTTACTAGGTGTGACTTTGTATCAGAGTGAACCGCGAGGTTCGTCACCAGTCGAAGTTGCGGCTCCTACAATGGCCCCATCGTAAGGCTCTCCCGCAGAAGAGGGCGATCGGCATCTGTGACTACTCTTGTGCTCTTCGACGAATTCATACGCCACCCTTCCTCTTCGAGCCGAACGCGATAATGAGACGCGAGAGTACTAGCCTGCCGCCTCGCTCATAGGCTAGTGTTGCTGGAATCGTTAGTTGAACCTCTGTGCCACTGGTGGGTCTGGTGATGAGATCTAATTGGGCGCCGATCTTCTGTGCGCGCTCCCGCATTCCTAGAATTCCCCAATGACCGCTGCGGCCAGAGACAAGTATCCCCTTATCCATGCCGTCGCCGTCGTCGCGAACCCGGAGACAGAGCCGTGTGGGCTCGTAGGTGAGCTCCGCCTCGATCTTCGACCCATGAGAGTGCATGAAGGCATTGGCAAGAGCCTCGCGAACTACTAGATACGCCTCTGTGCAAACAATGGGATTCAATTCTTGCGGAGTGCCGATCACCGACAAGCTGAATGCTATCGCATAATCCTGAGCAAGCTCTTCGCCGCATTTTCTTAGATGGTCCGGCAACTCATACCCGGTCATTCCTTCGAGGCGGAGATCCTGCACGCGCTGGCGGCCCTCGATCAGAACTTCATCCGCGCGATCGAGTGCTTTCTCGACCATTTCACGCGCGGGTCCATCCGCAGGCAGCGTCTTCAATACGGCATGGAATCGAAGCATCAAACCGTGGAATCCTTGCAGCAGCGTGTCGTGGAGTTCGCGTGCGATGCGCTCACGCTCTTCCATACGAACGCCGAGTCGTTCCTGTATCTGCGCAGTTGCGAGCCTTAGCCGGTAGAGATAGAAGAGCCACAACGCGCCAATCGCTAGAGCTATATAGAGCAGCCTGAACCACCATGTTTGGTAATAGGCGGGAGCTATATAAAAATGCCCTGTCGCTCCCGTCTCATTCCAAATTCCATCGTTATTGCACGCGATCACATGAAACGTATAAGAACCGGGACCAAGATTCGTGTAGTAAGCAACACGGCGAGTGTCGACTTGCTGCCAATCTGTGTCCACGCCATCTAACCTGTAGCGAAACCGGACTCGCTCCGGCACCGCTAGGCTGAGGCCGGCATACCGGATCTCAACGCTAGTGGTTCGCGCAGGGATCCTTGCGACTCCATGCAGGTCGTAAGGGATTCCACCGGCGGACACTGATTCGATGGACACCGGCGGGGGTAAGGTGTTGGCCGTCAGATGTTTTGGATCAACCCACGCCACGCCCCGGGACGTAGCAAACCAAAGTCGGCCGTCGGTTCCCTGGGTCGCAGTTGGCCATGGGTTAACTTGCTGAGTAACTCCAGGTAGCCCATCTGAGGCATTGAGCAACTCATATCTCGGGCGATAGCCGGGATCCAACAAACTCCTGCGCATCTCCTGATTGGGAATATGCAGAACACCCCGAGCTTCGTTGACCCAAAGCCCGTCATCCGCGATCTCGACCACCCCGGAGATGGAGTGGAAGGACTCCGCATCCGTCGGCCGCACAGACCGAAATCTCTTCCCGTCGAACAGTGCGAGGCCTTTAGTGCCAGCGGCCCAGGTATGCCCGTCTCGCGCGAAAACAGCCGCAACCGCTCCGACACTGAGACCGTCGACCTCGGAGTAGCTCACCAGCTTTCCCTTGAACAGAGTAACGATAAGCCCCTGGCCCGTCCCAAACCAGATGCGTCCTGTCGAGTCTGTAAATGCGGTGACCGGTGTAAGGCGTGCAATTTTTTGCGGAGTTTCAAAATGTTTCCATCGCTTGCCCTCGAGCGAAAAGAGGCCGGATCCTTCACCAAACGCCCAGAGCCTCCCGGAGTCGTCGCCCGACATAGCCCTGTAAAGCCGAAGCGCGGTTTTTACCAAGCCCTTCGGCAGCGCTGCGATATCTTCAAATCTTCCATTTACGGGTTTCCGCGAGCCGGCGAGGAACGGATCGTTCGCCTGGCTCGCCAACTCCGGCGGTTTAGGATTCTTAATAAAGGAAGCATCCGACACGCGGTACAACTGGTTGTCACCCAGGAACCATATATTCCCCTGCGGGTCATGATAGCCCCTGTCAGCGCCGAACCACATCAGCGGGCTTCGTGACTCCTCGCCATGAATATGGGCAACAGTACCGTGATAACTGCTCACCCAAACATATCCCTCATCGCCCGGGGTCAGAGAAAAGCAGCAGTTGCTCGAAGGAAATAACACGGGTACGAGCTTGGTATCGCGAAACTGATCCAATCCATCTCTGGTGCCAATCCATATATTCCCCTCCCTGTCTTCAAGAATTGGATAGCTAAAATCGGCGCTTAATCCCTCTTTATTCGTGAAGACCTCTACTTCTCGACTGAACTGGCCTATTCCGTGATCCTTCAATCGGGCAGGAAAAGGGGCGCGGCGAATTCCATCTCCGAGCGTTGTTATCCACAGGCTTCCCATACGATCAAAAAGGAGGCCACTGGAGCCGACTTCAATCTGCAATACGGAAGCCGCTTGGCAGGTATGTGCGTCCAGAAATCGAGCGTTTCGCTGCACTGAAGCCAGGCATTGGGAGATTGCGTGGCGTCGGCTACCTGGCATCCCAATCGGTCTCACGGCCATGCCGGTGTCGGCGATCCAGATTCTCCCATCAGGGGCCTGCGCCATTTGTCTCGTGACCAGCGCAAACTCGCCAGTGGCCGCAAACCTCCTGGATCCGCGCTGCAGATACAGAATGGTCTGCCCCACACTTACCCAGAGGGTTCCGTCACGATCGACCAGGAGCGAACCCGCAGGCGCTTCAGGACAATTCCAGGCAATCCCAATGTCCTCCCAATGGCGCCCATCGAAGCGCCTAACCCCGTGTCCGGTGGCTGCCCAGATTGCGCCATCCTTGTCTTTCGCCAATCCCCTCACATCGGCGGACAGTAAACTATCTTTGCCGCCGTAGGTGGTTATCCTGCCGCCCGACAATTCACTGATAAAGCCTCCGAAGCCTATCCACAACTTTCCATCTTCAGTGGCAAGCAGGCTCTCTATTAATTGCGAAGGCAAACTGCCCGAGATCGGCCTGTAAAGTTCGAAGTTCCTTCCATCAAAGCGGTATAGTCCATGGAAGGTTCCGATCCATAGATAACCATCCTTCGTTTGTGCGAGGGCTGACGGCCCACTCGGAGCGCCGTCAGTCTCACCCCATGAGCGATGTGCAAGCTGGGTGATATTTCTGTTCGGATCCAGAGCAAGCAGCTTGGTACAACAAAGACAGGCGAAAGAAAGCATCAATATCTGTAGCAGGCGCGAGCAGCACCCAGCGTATCCGGGTGTGAGAGACATTCGCGCGGCTGGGATAGCGTGGTGCATATCGTCCGCTGACCGGCACCGACCATTTGAACCAGATTGTTAGTTAGTGTAGCTCAGTTATTCGTCGATGGTGGAGCTCCCGGCACTCCCTTCGGCGGACCAGCCTACCGGCAGTAAAACAAAACGGGCGATCGCGAAACCACTTCACGACCGCCCGCACGCTTCAAGCTCTGCAGCGATCAGTGCTGCGGCACCACCAGCACTTCAACCCCGCTCGCCGCGCCGGCGTTCCGATACACACTCTCTGTCGCCTTCACAAACTGATTCGGTTTAGCGAATGGTATGTCCACAAACGTCTGCGGATTCCGATCCACCAGTGGGAACCACGAGCTCTGCACCTGCACCATAATCCGGTGCCCCGCGCGGAACGTGTGGTTGATATCCGGCATCTCTGAGTTCACTTCTACCATCTTTCCCGGAGTCAACGCAGTCGGCTTTTCCCAGCTATCGCGAAACTTCGCCCGCATCGGCTCGCCCCGCACCAGTTGCTCGTATCCACCCATCAAAACCGGCGGAGCACCAACTACGTGCTTCCCCACTGCATCGCCAGGGGAATCGGGATAATCGTCCGGATAGACATCGATCAACTTCACCACGAAATCCGAATCGGTCCCCGTCGAAGCCACCTTCAACTTCGGCCGCACCGGCCCTGCAATTGTCACATCTTCAGTTAGAGGCTCCGTCTCATACGTCAAAACATCCGGCCGCCGCGAAGCAAAACGCTGATCGTCATCCATGTACCGCTGCGGCACGGTATTCGTCGTGTAACTCACAAACGGCACCGGATGTGCCGGGTCACTCACATACTCATCAACGCCCGCCTTCTCAGTCGGTGCATCGAAGCTCAGCTTGCCGCCCTCACGGAAGTAAAGCATCTTCGCCGCAGCCGACTTCGGTGGCCACGCATCATACTTCTTCCAAACATTGCTACCCGTCTCAAACACATAAGCCTTCGGCAACACCCCGCCGTCACGCCCCTTCAGATAATGCTCAAAAAACGGAAACTGAATCTGCGTTCGAAAGAATACACCTGTCTTCGAACCAAAGCTCACATCTCCCAGCCTGTCAGCGTCTCCCCGAACCCAGCCGCCATGCGTCCACGGCCCCTCAACCAGCGTATTCACCACCCCAGGGTTGAACTCGTCAATCGCATGAAACGTCTTAAATGGTCCCGATAGATCCTCCGCGTCGAACAACCCGCCGACCGTCATCACCGCTGCGTGAACATTTTTCATATGCACCGACAGATCACGCTTCTTCCAATACTCATCGTACGTCGTATGCACCAGCTGATCATGAAACATGAAGTTCGATCCACCGAACGCCTTATCCAGATTCTCCGTCGGCCCAACCTTCAGATAATATTGGTAACTGTCCGGGGCACCAACATCGTTGGGCGTGCTCCTCTCCGGCAAAGTCGGATTCTTCTGCGGTCTGAAGTCGTTCACGTAGAAATCATAGTTCGCCGACAGCATGAACGCACCGCCGTGGTAGCCGTCGTCGTTGAAGAACAGATTCGTTATCGGTGCCTCCGGAACCGCCGCTTTGATCGCCGGATGCGAATCAATAATGCTGGCCGACGCATAAAACCCTGGATAGCTGCCCCCGATAATCCCCACCTTGCCGTTATTGTTCTCCACATGCTTCAGCAGAAACTCTACCGTGTCGTACATGTCCGTCGACTCATCTACATCTTTATTCGACTTTTTGTCATCGATATGCGGACTCATCTCCTGGAACACACCTTCACTCTCATACCGCCCCCGCGCGTCTCCGCATACAAAGATGTAACCCGACTCCACCATCTCTTGGCTCACGGTAACGTCCATTCGCTTTGGCATCTTATCCTCGCCATATGGTCCGCAGCTATAAGGCGTTCGCGTCATCAAAAACGGATATGGCCCCGCATCCTTGAATGCCCCTGCCTGCGGCGTATACACCGCCACAAACAGCTTCACCCCATCTCTCATCGGAATTCGATATTCATACTTTGCATAGTGCGTCTTAATGAAATCTTCCTGGCTCACTACCGGAGCTTGCGCCAGCGCGCAACGTACAAATACAGTCAACAAACACAACAACACTGCGAACTTACTCTTCATCGAACCCTCATAAAATCGAACTATCCGCAGTTTATCTAGTTATCTAGACTCAATCATTCGTGAAATGTGGGTATTCACCGCCGTTGCACAGATCCACTTTGTATTTATGTCCGCCTGTCTCCTGATCAGAAAGTTTCAGAGACGCATGTCATAGACTGCTTGTGCGGCATCTGGAATTACCGCTTCGTTCGTGAGATAGATGTACTCTCTTCGTTCAGAAGAGTGGCGAAGCACGATGATCTGCGACCCTTTGCCGCCTAGTCGACCACCATCGCCAGGAGCGCATCGACTTTCTTCACAGCCTGCCGCCAGAAAGTGAGATTGCACTCGAAGGCATCGGCCATTGGTAATTGATGGTCGACAAGATGGCGAACGGTCGGTCATCACCCGCATCTCGCCAACCCGACCGAGGTAAGGAGTACATGGGCAAGACCAACAAGACCGACGCTCGATGCCAGGGGGTCGAGGGTTTGCGCCGTGTGCTGACGAACAGCCTAGGCACGGCCCAGTAGCTCATACCCCTATCGTGAATGCTCGATCTGCCGATGATGACTCTGCAGCGCTGCTGCGTTGTGTCTTGGATCTCGCGTCCTGCGCTAAATGCGAGACATTTTGAGACAGGATCGCCTGCCCACGTTCTCGATTGTAGGACTTCTGGTCGTCTTTGGCCGCGTCATTGCGGTTTTTTTGATGAATAAAGGAAAGCTGCCGGTCCCGATCCAGCCGTCTGAGCTGGTGGCGGCGATTGGCCTAGTGGCTATTGGCACCGTGCTGGCCGCGACTCTAAACCGCTTAGCAGACTGGTAGGCGGTCTGAAAACCTTCAAAGACAGTGTGAATCATCCGTGGGAGGCCAGCACATTATTTCCCTTCCGATCGTTTGCTCAGCACATAGGTGTCCATTACCCACCCGTGTCGGTTCCTTAACTCGTTACGGACGGTCTCTATCGTATTCGCGGTTTCGCTTAGCCTGCCGGACAACAGGACCTCGTCGTCCATACCCAGATAAGCGCCCCAAAAAATGTCATAGTCTTGATCTGGCAGCGTTTTGAAGGAACATTGCCCATCCAGCATGACCACCAACTTTTCGATGTTGTCCGGAATGCTGGCCGATAACTGTCGCCCCGTGGTGATCAACACAGAGTCGCCAATTCCATTGATAGGTATTCTGTGACGCGCGGCGAGAGCCTGGATACTTGTAATCCCGGGGATCACCTCATAGTCGAAAGGGATCTTTCCGCGGGCGGCGATCTGGTCGATGATTCTCAGCGTGCTGTCATAAAGGGACGGGTCACCCCACACCAGGAACGCACCGGACTCCTCATCGCCTAACTCGCGTTCCATCAATGCCTCGTATAGCAGGACGCGCTCATGGTGCCAACGTTCGACACGGGCGGTGTAATCCGCGATGGACAAGTCTCGAATGGGATCGGTAGCTTCGACGATGCGATACGACTGCCCCTCGATGTACCGTTCACAGATTTCTTTCCTCAGCAGAAGTAGGTCTGCTTTGTCTTCGCCCTTGTTCAGGAAGAAGAAGACGTTTACGGCGTTCAATGCCTTGATAGCCTGCACCGTGACATACTCTGGATTGCCGGCGCCAATGCCGATAATATAAAGCTTTCTCATCTAAAATCGTCCTGAGCTATTCCGTGAAGGAGCAGGTGGTTTAGGCTCGTCAATACTTCGTCTATACGCTCGCATGTTTTCCCATGATGTTTGGAAGGCGGTCTGATCATCACAACGGGAATGCCAAGTTTGCGTGCCGCTTCGATCTTTGAATAGGTGGCTGAGCCTCCGCTATTTTTGGAGACGACATAGTCGATCGTATGATCGCGCAGAAGCTGCAACTCATGCTCCAGATCGAATGGGCCGCGATCGAGAATGAGGAGCGCATCCGGAGGCAAGGCTTCCTCAGGTTTTTCGACGGCACGAATCAAAAACCAGGTGTCCTTGCAGAGTTTGAATGCACCTAGCGCCTGCCTTCCGATGGTGAGGAAGACGCGGCCTTTTTGGCTGGCGACAAAGGCCGCGGCACTCTCCATATCGGCAACCTCATACCAGCGGTCTCCTTTTGTCTTTACCCATGGCGGCCTCGCAAAGGCGATCAGCGGGAGACCGAGGCCCTGGCAGGCTTCCGCCGCATTACGGCTGATGACTGCGGCGAACGGATGAGTGGCATCGATGACCGCTGCGATATCTTCCTGAATGAGATAAGAGGTCAGGCCATCGACGCCGCCGAAGCCTCCGATGCGCACGATCCCCTCCGGTTGTTTAGGGTGGCTCACCCGACCTGCCAGCGAAGAGATGATCTGCAAGTCCGTGCGGGTGGCGAGACGCAATGCGATTTCAAAAGCCTCGCCCGTCCCTCCGAGAATGAGAACTCTCGCGGGAGCGTCTCGATGGGCACCCTGCAATTTCTCGGATAGACCCATAAACTAGGCTTCGCCTTCCGGTGTACGATCCCTGGCGGCGGAGTAGAGGTAGCTCTCTCCAAAGCCTGGCGTGCTTAGGGATCTCCCGACCAGGATCAGTGCGTTGCGATCAATACCGGCAGCGGTCACGATCTCTTTGATCGTCGACAGTGTTCCTCGAAGGATTTGCTCATCAGGCCAACTCGCCCGAAAGACGACGACAACGGGACAATCCGCTCCATAGGACAGCAGCAACTCGGACGTGACAATGTTAAGGTTCTGAATGGAGAGATGGATAGCCATCGTTGCGCCTGAACGACCGAACACTGCCAACTCCTCTCCCGGTGGCATCGGTGTCGAACGGGTCGAAGTCCGCGTCAGGATCACTGTCTGTGCCACGTGAGGGAGCGTCAGTTCCTGACTGAGGGCGGCTGCGGCTGCGGCGAATGCAGGAACGCCGGGAGTTACATCGTAGGCGATACCAAGCTCTCTGAGCCGACGCGTTTGTTCCGCCATCGTGCTCCAGATCGAGAGATCTCCGGAATGGATGCGAGCGACATTGAGGTCCTTAGCGTGAGCATCGACGATCTCGGCGATGATTTCGTCGAGGTTCATTTCGGCGGTATCGACGATGCGTGCGCCGGGTGGTGCGTGGGCCAGAATCTCTTTGGGTACAAGGGAGCCAGCGTAGAGACAAACCTTCGACCGGTTGATCTTGTCGCGTCCGCGAAGCGTGAGAAGGTCAGCCGCTCCTGGACCAGCGCCAACAAAATGAACCATCATACGAGCACCGCCACTGCGCAGGTGCATAGATGGCCGGTCTGCCGCGGTACGATGAGGCGCGCCAAAGGTCCAAGGGAGGCCAGCGCTGCAGCCTCCGCGACACTGGGTGTGCCAGTTTCTGAGGATGCCAACGCGGAATGAATCATAGTACCCGGAACCTGGGCAAGAGTGTCCGCGGAAAAGAGCATCAACTTCAAACCTAAGCTGGCTGACACAGCCGCTCCCACGCCGGCGCGGCGATCCAATGTAGCAAGCACGCTGCCAGGAAGTATCTCGGCCACGGAACTCTGGATCAGACGGAGGATGTCCTGCGCTGTTGCGCGAGAGGAACAGCCTATCCCGATGGAGAGACGTTTTGTCATGACTTGGTGACCACCCATTGGGTGATAGGCATCGTTTGACGCCAACCATATGCAGGGCCAATAGGCTCAGCCCGGGCGACTTGAATCCTGACTAACTCTCCGCCATACAGCCTATGCCATGAGGCGAGGCAGGATTCACTTTCGATGGTGACTGCATTGACTACCAATCGTCCCCCAGACGCCAACCGCTCCCAACATGCCTCAAAAAGCCCTTCATCGCCGACGCCTCCTCCAATGAAGATCGCGTGTGGTGATGGCAACTCCGCGAAGGTGGCAGGCGCCTGACCCTGGATCACCTTCAGTGAGGGTACTCCGAGGCGTTTTGCATTGGTCGTGATTCTGGCAGCTCGGTCTTCTCGCTCTTCAAATGCAATGCACGAACAGGAAGGATGAACGCGCATCCATTCGATCCCGATCGTCCCTGTGCCCGCTCCAACGTCCCAGAGCATCTGTCCGGCCAGCGGAGCGAGACGGGCCAGAGTCGCAGCACGAACCTCACGCTTCGTAAATTGGCCATCCGTCTCGAAGGCTTCATCCGGTAAGCCCGGAACGATAGACAAGGGTCTCGCGGTGGCATCCACAGCACAGATCAGCGCGATCAAATTCAAATTACCACAGAGCTCACCAATCCATGCTGCGGCCAACTCGCTCCTGTGCTCTTCGTTGGCTCCGCCCAGGTTTTCAAAGACGTGCAGCCTGCTCTCGCTATATCCCGCGTTTGTCAGTAGCCTTGCGATGGCTGCCGGCGTGGTCCCGTCTTCCGAGTAGAGGACCAGTCGTTGGCCCGGGGCGAGATGACGAACCACTTGCTCGATAGGACGATGGACGAGGGAGAGCAACGTCACTTCAGAAACCGGCCACCCCATTCGAGCACAGGCTAAAGAGAAAGCGGAGACTCCTGGGATCACGTGGTACTCCTCATTGTTCAGCGTCCGAGTCAGCGTTACGCCGACACCGTGCAGCATCGGATCCCCGCTTGCAAGTACAGTAACTTTCCTCTGTCCTCGTTGTTCAAGAATCTCGTTGATCGCCGGGGCCAGCGGAGAGGGCCACGCAACCCTCGTTGCGTTGACGGCCATTGGAATATGCGAGAGATGGCGGGAGCCGCCGTAGAGAACCTCCGCCGCCTCGACCGCTTGCTTAGCCTGCACACTAAGCCCTTCCCAGCCGTCTTCTCCGATGCCGACGATGGTCAACCAGTGGTTGCTTCGTGTATGCGTCATCGCTCGCCGTAGCTCCGAGGGGTGTAGATCAGGGTTTGATCATTCAACAACGAAAGACTGCGGGTGGTCGAAGAGCCGATCAGGACGATGGTTTGCATGTCCGCCAAAGAGGGATCGAAATGCTCGAGATCGGTCAGTATGATTTTCTCATCGGCCCTTCCAACACTGCGAGCAAGGACGACAGGGGTTGCCGGTCCTCGATGTGCTGCGACGATGGCTTTAGCTTCCGCCAGTTGCCATAGCCGCTCCGATGAGATTGGGTTATAGATCGCAAGCGCGAAGTCGGCTGAGGCGACTGCTTCCAATCTCTTTACGATGATGTCCCATGGCTTTAATCGGTCCGACAGGGAGATAACGCAGAAGTCATGTCCCAGCGGTGCACCTACTCGAGATGCGGCAGCCTGCATTGCCGACAGCCCGGGAATGATGCGGATGTCCAGCGAGCGCCAACTCTCCGGTCCCTGATCCACGCACTCCAGCACAGCCGTCGCCATTGCAAAGATTCCAGGATCGCCCGAGGAGACGACGCAGACTCGATGTCCAGCCTCAGCTAAGGAGAGAGCGTGTCGTGCCCGGTCTGCTTCGACTTTGTTATCAGAACCAAAACGGCGTTGGCCTGAGCGGATTGGTACGCGCTCAAGATACGTGTGGTAGCCGATGAGATCGGAAGCTTCCCTGAGCGCCTGTTGAGCCTCGGGTGTGATCCAATCCTGAGAGCCCGGGCCCAGACCAACGACGGAGATCCAGCCTGCGTTGCTAGCGACTTTTTGGCGGCGCTCCTGGCTTGTGTCAGGCACAAGGATCAGTGAGAAGTATGGGACGGTAAGTGGATCGACCTCAGCGAGCGGAACGATACGCTCGTTGTTCATTGTGGCGCGTTCAATGTAGAACGCATTGTCTTCGAGTCCGGCGTCCTGCAAAACGCGCCGCACCTTTTCAAAGTTTCGTCCCAGCTTCATGATGGCGAATGCTCCCGGCGTGCAGAGCTTCTCCGCGAGAACTTCTTCTGAGAGCGTTCCAGGCAGGATCGTCAACTCGGAGTCTCTTCGCACCAGCGGGATGCCGAGTTGCGCCGCTGCGCCCATGATCGATGGAATGCCAGGAATTACCTGCGTCGGGAAACGATGCGCGAGCCTGTCGTGCAGATACATATAAGAGCCATAGAAGAACGGGTCACCCTCGCAGAGGATGGCCACGTCGCGACCCTCGTTGAGGTGGGCCGCGATCTGATCGGCCATCTCGTCATAGAAGTTCGAGATGGCAGCCTCGTAGCCACCCGGATGTTCAGATTGTTCCGTTGTTAACGGATACATCATCGGGAGCTCGATCTGACCGTGAATTAACTCAGAACTGACGATCGCACGCGCGTTGCTTATGCCCCGTCTTGCCGTGGGATAAGCGACTACATGCGCCTGCCGGAGCACACGTATGGCCTTCATGGTTACCAATTCAGGATCGCCCGGGCCAAGCCCTACGCCATACAGACTTCCAACCTTCGTTCCTTCGCTCATTCATCCTCGCTTGCGAGCGCGTTGATCGCGGCTGAGGCGATGGCGCTTCCACCGCGGCGCCCCTGCACCGTGATGTAAGGAACCGCAAGCGGGCTCTCCGCCAGCGCTTGCTTGGACTCCGCTGCACCTACAAATCCAACTGGGATTCCGACAATCAGTGCCGGCCTTGGTGCTCCTGCTTCCAGCATCTCGAGTAGATGAAACAGCGCGGTTGGTGCGTTGCCAATTACGACGACAGAACCCGCAAGCTTATCGCGCCAAAGCTCAAGTGCGGCGGCGCTGCGGGTGGTTTGAAGCTTCGCTGCTAACTCAATCGTTCTCTCGTCTCGCAGAGTGCAGACGACCTCATTATTTTTGGGGAGCCTGGAACGCGTGACGCCGTTCGCCACCATATTTGCATCGCAGAGGATCGGCGCACCCGAAAGCAGGGCCTGCCTGCCGATCTGCGCTGCTCGCAGCGAGGCGAGGACAAGATGTGGGAGATCGGTCATCCCGCAGGCGTGAATCATACGGACCACTACCCGAGCGAGGTCGGGAGGAAAAGCGGAGAGGTCCGCTTCTCTGCGAATAATTGCGAACGACTCCCTGTAGATGGCGGCACCGTCTTTCGCGTAGTTCATCAAGAAGCCACCACTCCAGAGATATAGTTCGAATGCGCGGAGAGAACCGCGTTTATGGCACCATGCGGTGACAAATGGCTTACGGTAGCCTCTCCGTTGAGGCGCAGGCTGTAACCTACTGTGTCTGCTACGAGCTCGACGATTGCGCCCCGGCGCATCGCGCACTGCTTTTCGCAGCCGGAGATATTGACGGTCCAGCCTGGAGCGGCTGCTCGACCAGCAAGGCTTTGCGCCAGTAACGCTGCGTCTCCACGCACATCGGCGAGCGACGCATCGCAACCACTGAGTCCGGCACACGCAGCAATTCCATGGAAGCCGTCGTTTGCGTTCAGCGACAGCCCCACAGCGTCCAATTGTGCTGTGATGGTTGCAACAAAATACCGTGGCACTGCGCCGAGAACAATCCCCCGCCACGGGGCGAGCCGAAGGTCTCCTTCGCAGTCATTGATCAGCTCTGAGATCCGTTGAGCCTGCATTGACGTGAGGCGCCCAAGTGGAATGAGCGGGACGATGTTCGCTTGGTTGGCATGGATCGAGGGGAGAACACCGATGGGCGTTTGCAGGGCAGCGGCCCTCTCCTGCGAGCGAATGGACGCTGTTCCGAATCTCGATAACTCGCGAACAACGGTCGTCATCATCTCCGGAACAGAGATTAAGGCTTTGCCGCGAATCGGTACTCCGACCTGCTTTGCAAGGCTGATGCAGAGTTTCGCGGCTTCTAGGAGACAGGCCACGCTCTGTCCGGTCGATATGCTGATGCCGGTGCTGGCACCTCCGAGATAGAGTTGAAATTCACTGAGAGATGGGAGCGCCTCAAGCGAGAGGTCGCTCCATTCGCGGATGAACGTCTGGCCGCCGCCATCGATACCGAAGCTGAACTTCGGATGAAGCTCGGCGAAGACAGGGTCTAATATCAAGCGTCGATCCAGTTCGCGGACAAGCGGGCGTGTGTCGATCATCTCCTCGGGATCGAGTCCTGCGAGCGGACTTGTGACAATGTTTCGTACGCGATCATGTTGCCTCGATGGAAGAAGACCTGCGGAGGAAAGCATCTCGACGATAGCTGGAAGGTTGCGATCCGTGATCGCACGCAGTTGCAGATTGGATCGAGAGGTTATTTCAATTTCGCCATTCGCGAACTCGGTCGAAATGCGCGCGACTGCCTTCATTTGACTTGCCGCCAGAAGGCCACCCGGAACCCTGATCCGGATGAGCATCCCGTCCTTTGCGGGAACCGCATGAAGAATGCCAGGGCAGAACTTTTCACCGATTCTCATCTTCTTCTCTCAAAAATCAGCGTGCTTAATAAGCAGGTTAGAGAGGAAACAGCCCAAGTGGGAGCTGCCACAACCGCCTCCTCCTCGCAGACGGTTATCTTCGTGTTCGCTTTGAACACGGCTCTTGGCAGGTCTTCGGACTTGCAGGCTGCCTACTCGCTCCAGCTTCCCAGTTCAAGGTTGAACCAGTGCCTATTCGGAGCTTTCGTTCCTGTCACCGCTGCGGGGCAGTTCCGGATTCTCACCGGATTCCCTATTCGTCCGCGCACATGACGCAAACACCGGGAGCAGCACCAGTATATGTCACATGGAGCGGTGCATCGACTGATCAGGCCTCGCACCGATAGGTCATTTTCCAATGGATATGCAAACAAAATCTACTTCGAGACGCCGCCGTCGTACGTCGTTCTAGCGGTGCTGTTCGCTTCAAGGGAACCGACCTTTCGGATCCGTCACGTGTGAACTGCAACCGTTCTCACGAGTTCGGAGTAAGTATCCCCCAGCAGAGCCGTAGGCTTTCTTATGTGAGCCGCTCGAAGCGGCTTGAGGGGCTAACGCGGCCCCGGTTGAGTTGCGCCACCTGAAGGTGGCAGGGTTATTTCCAGAGCTTCATCTGATCGATGCGCCGACCTTCCTTCTCCTGGTTGCGAATGTATTCGCGAATCGTCTTTTCATCCCGACCGACCGTCGCTACGAAGTATCCACGCGCCCAAAAGCTTTGCCCTGCGTAACTCTGCTTTGGCTCTCCATAAGCTCGCGCCAGATGGTCATCGGAGAAACCGTATCCAGATAACGCGGGGATGTAGCCGTACGGTTCTCCGCGAACGCAGCTGCGTTCTCCTAGATTGAGTGTCATTGTTCAAACCCTGCTGAGATAGGGTCAGACAGGGAGGCCCCTGCAGGAGAGGCCTCCCAACCCTTCACTTCAGCGGAGTTCAGGTTACCAGCCAATCGCTATAAGAAGCGTCTTGGGAGAGTTGCAGCTTACGTCGGATGAGTATCCACCATTGTCATCATAGGGGAAGGTGTACTGCTGACCGTTGATGGCAATCTGATGGAGGAACTTCCCGTAGTAGCTGAAGGGTTCGGTCTGGTAGAACTGATCCGGGTTGCCCCACAGACCTGCATTTAAGAGTGTTTTGCCATCCGTACTGATAGTTCCGGCAACCCCTCCCACATGCCGATAGATTGCTGCAGAAATAACAGGATAGTCACCCAAGCCATCGCCATTAGGAATGCCCGTTGGAACAGTGCTGCTGATTCCATTCGCGGCGTATAACTGACTGATCCAGTCGTTGTAATAGGTTACGTATGGACCGCCGGTATCGAATCCGCCACCTCCCGGATTGACAATCCGGTAGGGAGCTTGCACCTGAGCAAGCGTTTGGAAGTTCGGGGGAACCGCATCGAGATAACGCTGGAATGTAGTCGCCCGGTTCTCCGCGAAGGCACCGGCATTCTCTCCGATCGCAATATTTGTGCCATCACCGCAGGTCAGCAGGAAAGCATCTTTGATGCCAAAATTGTCGACCCTGGTCGTGTCCATATTCATGTTGTAGATTGTCGGATTACTGTTTTTGATTGGACCGAGGGTGTATTCCAGGAAGTCAGAATAGCTGTTTGAGTCCTGGCTCGGTGTTCCAAGATAGATAGGGATTCGACCCGATGCACCGGCAGGCAGCTGCAAGATAGGTTGTGCGGCGATCGAATTGGTCACGGTAACGCCGTTAATATTGACGCTCCAGAACACTTGATCGTCAGGGTACTGGCCATTGGTCCGGTTCAGGAACTTTACTACCATAACTGCACCGGCAGCAGTTGGCGGCAGGTTGCTGGCATCCCAGAATGGCGTGGCATTCCCGAGAGCCAATGACGTTGCGCTTACAGGACCACCTACAGTCGTTGTGCCGTTCGGGCTGTTTGCCTGAACGATGTAGTAATAGGTTGTCGCTGCGGTGACTACGGCGTCGTTGTAGAAATTGGACTTGGTGGTGCCAACCAGGGTCGTACCGGATGGCTTGAAGTTCGGTGTAGTGCTGCGGTAGACGTTGTAAGTCACCGGTGCGGGCGCCGTGCTTGCAGGGAACGTGAGGTCGATCTCATCGGGGGACGTTGCCGTCGCTGTCAACTGCGTTGGCGGCGCGAGCGTCGTGGCACTGACTTGATTGGAGAACTGCGATGAAACGCCATCCTCATCCACAGCCTGAACGACGTAGTAATAGGTTGAAGATGCGGGAAGGCTGGTGTTGAAGAAGACGGGATTCACCAGGGCGACAGCGATTTCGTTGCTCAGCGAGGGAACAAAGCCACTTGTGGTGCTGCCGTAAACGTTATAGGTGATGTTGGTGCAGTTTGTCGGAGGGGTAATGGCTGCCCAGCTTAATCCGATAGCGCTCGAAGATGCGGCAGTTGCCGCAAAGCCTGCAGGGGCCACGGTGGGTACCGAGATGCAGGAGTTCGCCGGTTTCGTGGTGGCGCTTATCTGGGCCGATGGTACCGACGCGCCGTTTGCATCCACTGCTTCGACGACGTAGTAATAGGTTGTTGAAGGCGTGAGGCTCGTGTTGGAGTACGTCAGGTTTGAAAGGCCTTTTGCGATCAGGTTGCTCGCCGACGGGGTGAACCCGCTGGTGGTGCTGGCGTAGAGGTTATAGGTGATGGCACAGTTGGGCGGAGGAGTGACTGTCGTCCAATTGAGGCCAATGATGCTGGGCGAAGATGCAATTGCAGTGAGGCCGCCGGGGGCTACAGCAGGAGGAATGGTGCAGGCGCTGGACATGCCCCGTATCTCGATGCCGCTGGCTGTTGGTTGATCAGATTTGCCGTTGGTGAAGGCGATGACGATCTGGCCGCTATTGTTGGCGGTGGCATTGAACTGCTCGACCAAAGCAGTGTTAGCACCGGCCAAGGCGAAGATGTCGAAGTTGGGAAGCACTGATGTGCCGTTGATCGTAACATTGAAGACACGCTTTCCCGCTGCGGTCCAGTAGGTCTCTGCGAAGTGCAACAGGACCGTGTACTGGGCGCCGGGTGCGAGACCCGGAACAGTATAGGTGGAGGCGCCGTTACGCGCGGCCTGATAGACCGCCTCAGGCGCCGCGTTCGCGACACCGGTCGTATTGACCAAGTTGCCCGAGTTAGATGGGTTACCACCGTTGAAGTACTCGTCCGCCACGAAGGAGGCGTCGCCGCCTGTTGCGTTACTCACTGCCGGTCCACCGGTGTGGATAGCAATGATATCGTTGCTACCTGCCGCCGAAAGGGTAGTCGCAGAGGCTTGCGTTGAGGCCACGGAGGGACCGGCTCCATCCACTGCTTCTACGACATAATAGTAAGTTGTCGCTGCGGTAAGGCTGGTACTGGAGTAGGTCGTGCTGGTGAGTCCGCTTGAGAGTAGTGTGCTCGCCGACGGAGTAAACCCGCTGGTGGTGCTGCCGTAGACGCTGTAGGAGCTCACGGTGCAGTTGGATGGTGGTGTGGCCGCTGTCCAGCTCAAAGCAATTGCACCAGGCGATGACGCGGTTGCAGTCAATCCGTTCGGCGCTGGAGGTAGCGTGGTGCATGACACGGTCGCCGCAGTCTCTGCGCTTGTTTGGACTGAGGCCGCCGAGGAGCCAGCAGCATCGACTGCCTCTACGACATAAAAGTAGGTCGTAGAGCCTGCCAGGCCATTATCTCCAAACGTTGTGCCTGCGATGCTACTTGCAACCTGGTTGCTTGCTCCAGGCGTGAATCCGGGGGTTGTGCTGCGATATATGTTGTAGCTCACTGCACAGGCCGACGGAGCAGAACTTGCGGTCCAACTCAGGTTGATCTGGCTAGCTGAAGCCGCAGTGCTGGTTACTGAGCCGGGAATGGTTGGCACCGTGCTGCAACTACTGTTGCTCGTCACCGTCAGGACAGCCGTGCTACTGGTTACGGCGCCAATCGTATTTTTGACCACGACGTTGTAGCTAATACCGCTGTTCTGTGCAGTAGTAGCAGGCGTGGTATAGCTCGCGGCGGTAGCTCCGGAGATAGGGGTGCCATTACTCTGCCACTGGTAGGTCAGTGGGGCGGTGCCACCCGCCACCACACTAAACGTCGCCGTCTGACCTACCGACACGGTCTGGGAAGCAGGCTGTGTCGTGATGGTAGGTGGAGCGGGTTCAATGTTGCCGCAACCGGTCAACAAAGCCATGCTGCACGCACACACCGCCATCATGAGGTGCATACGCCGCCGCCTCTTTATACCGAAGAGACATAGCGCACCCGCCAGCATTGACCCGGGGAATAACGGCCCCGGGATGTGGTGAAGCTCCGCTGAGCCAGGCACGAACGGGCTTTGCATGACCAGCGAAAAGGTTGCGGTGTGCTGCAAAGAGCCAGCCGATGCGGTAACTGTTACGGTCGATGTAGTCTGTGGCCCGGCAGGCAGCGGCATACCGCACCCTGTGATCAAGCAAAGGCTTACTATGCTTACTACGAGCATCAGGAGTTGCTGACCGCGCCGCCTCTTTCTGCCGAAGAAGTACATAGCAATCGCCAGCACAGACGCGGGGAACAGTGCACCGGAGTTATAGCCGGCTGTAGAAGTAGCTGCCGTGGTATTTACGGTCAGCGTCGACACCATATTGCCGGTGGATGCGATCGTGGCAGGAGAAAAACTGCACGTAGCATTTGTGGGCAGACCAGAGCAGGTGAATACGACCTTCGTGGTTGGTGTAAAGCCGTTTTGCGGCGTCAGCGTGACCGTCTCTGTTCCGCCACTCCCTGGAGTCAACGTAAGCGATGGCGCAGAGACGCCGAGCGTAAAGTCCGGAGTAGTGGAAGGTGAGCTGCCCGCGGAGGCTGTCGTGGCGTTGGATTGGTTAGAAGCCGTCGATGTACCGTTGGCGTCGACTGCCTCCACCACGTAATAGTACGTTGTTGATGCAGTAAGGCCAGTGTTGGTGTAGTTCGTTCCCGTGACCCCGGCAACGATCAGATTCGCAGTGGACGGAGTAAACCCATTGGTTGTGCTGCCGTAGACGTTGTAGCTTACGGTGCAGCCGGCTGGTGCGGTGCCTGCTGTCCAATTAAGTCCGATGGAGTTGGACGAAGTTGCCGTCGTAGTCAACATGGTTGGCGTCGTTGGAACACTGGTGCAAGACGATCCGCCTCCGGTGGAACTGTTCGTGACAGTGAGGAGTGCGGAGCTGCTGGTTACGGAACCGCTTCCGTTCGTGACAGTCACACTGAAGGAGGTTCCGTTGTCGGTGGAGACAGTTGGTGGGGTTGTGTAGATAGCTGTGGTCGCATCCGGAATTATGTTTCCGTTGCTGAGCCACTGGTATGTGGGTGCGGGTGATCCGGTAGCGGCGACGGTAAAGGTTGCCGCCTGTCCTACTGCAACCGTTGTGGGCTGTGGTTGGGTCAGGATGACGGGAGCCTGCGTCGATGGCACGCCTGAGCCTGCAGCCACGGTGCACAGCGTCGCGCCGGGGAAGTTATTGGTTACATTGAAGGTGCTGCTGCCATCAAAGTTTACGATGGCGGTTTCGGTCGCATCGTTCGGATCCAACGTCGAGGTCCATGTACTCCAAGGCCCCTTGAAAGCGCAGGACGCGTTATTGTTGCCACTGATGCCAAGCGCTTCCGTCTCGGTGGGAATGCGCATATTGATGCTGCTGCAATAGGACACGGCACTCAGACCAGTGAACTGCGATCCTGCGGCCGTGTCGGTCTGAATAGTGCGCGTCCAGGTCAGGCCGGACAGGTTGTCCGTAACCAGGTTGGTATTCGCGGAGTTGATGGTGTAGCGGTCGTTCGGGCCACCGCATCCAGGAACGTTGTAGACCTGGAACTCGAAGATCGAATAGCCAAAGGTACCGCTACGCTCAGTGGCGAATAACCGGATATAGCGGGCCTGTACGGTATCGAAGGTGACGGTCTCAGCTCCGCCTACACCAGCGTTGTTGGTCTTTGCCACATTCCAGGTTGGATTGGTCGCCGGATCCTGGTTGGTGTACTGAATCTGGTACTGCGCAGCGTAGGCATTCTCCCAGTCGATGATGACCGTGTTGAAGGCCTGAACTGAACCAAGATCCACCTGCAGCCAGGATGGGTCGACACCGGGGACTTGAGTCGCTGGAGGCTGACCATTGGGCGTGGTCTTAGACCCCCAGCGTGTATTGAGGTTGCCATCAACCGCGTTCTCCGCTCCCAGGCATCCCGTGCCTGTGAGAGGCGGAGTTGTGGTTTTATCCGTGCACGCATTCTGCGAGCTGCTCGCGGTTGCGACCTTATTGAGCGCCAGGTTGACCCCTGGAGGCGCAAGTGTCAACTGCGCCGCGGCGCTGGTCACCGGAGCGGCAGCCGCGTTGTTGACCGTCACCGTATAGGCACCGACGTTGGCCGCAGTCATGGAAAAGCTGGGGAGTGTGATGATGTTGGAACTCGTCGTGCCGCTCATCAGAATGGCCGCAGAGCCGCCCTTGGGAGTGAACTGCCACTGATAGGTGTAGGGTGCAGAACCAGCGACCGTTGCGCTGAACTGCACTGTCAGACCGGCCGCAATCATCTGATTGGCCGGTGGAGTGGTGATGCTTACAGGCACCGGAGCGTTGATAGTGAGTGTCGCCATGGCGGATTGGACCTGGTTGACGGGATTGCTGACGATCACGTAGACACTGGCCGTTCCAACCGTGGTCAGAATCGGTGTGGTGTAGCTGGGCAGCGGGCCGTTTTGGACCGGCGCGCCATTCTGAAACCACTGGTAATTGAGCTGCGGCGAACCGGTCGCAGCCACGGTGAAGGTAGCCGACTGTCCAACGACGACGGACTGCGCCGCTGGCTGCGTGGTGATCGCTACGCTCGCCGGCGCGTCCACGGTCAGCTTCACCGCGTTCGAGGTGACGTCACCAAAGCTGCTGTGAATCGCAACCGTGACCAGCTGGCCGTTTTGCGCAAGCGTGGTTGACGGTATGGTCAAGGTCGGGCTGTCTGCTCCCGTAACATCACTACCAGCCATGCTCCATTGGTAGCTGAGCGTTCCCGAGCCGCTGGCCGCAACTGTAAAGGTTGCAGGTTGACCAGCTGTCACTGCCGTATCGACCGGCGGCACGATGATCGCCGGTGGCTGCGACTGAGGAGGAGCCGGTGGCGCAACTGAGGTCAGCTGAACGCTGCCACTGATAAGCCCCGGTGCGGTTGCCGTTACCGTCACGGTTCCTGGAGTGAACGTGCTGCGCAACGCGATCTTCTGCAGGCCGCCCTCGAAGTTCAGCTCCGGGTCGCCCGGCGCGTGGAAGAAAGCATACGGCACACCATCAATATCCTTACTGTGCGCCTCGGAGAACGCATCCTGGTAATACGTCGTCCAGAAGGGATCGGCGACCAGCTGTTGCGTGCCACCCATATACGTGGCCGGCCCACTCACCGTGAAGGTGACGTTGTCCGCCGCCGTAGGCACGAGGTTGCCATTAGCATCCTGCACCTGGGCCATCACCATGGCCGCATCCGAGCCATTCGAGGTCCATTGGAAGCTGGTGCCATCCGGCCTGACGACCTCGGGAACTACGCTCAACACGATCTTGTTCTCGGCACCTGCCGTCGTGATCGTGTGCGTCGCACCTGGAACTACATTGCCATTGATATCGAGGCACTCCGCCTCAACCGTTCCCGGAGCCCAGTTCACCATCCAGTGGACCTGGCCAGGCATTACAGTGGTGTTCTGGGTCAGATCGTTGTGCGAGTTGATGTTCCAGGGATTGGGAACCTGATCCGCAAGCACCGCTCCCGTCACCGGGTCCTTCGGCACTCCGTTGATCAACAGGCGAACTGAGGGGCAGTTGCTGAAGGCATTCTCCTGAATCGGCGTCCCCGGAGTGTACTCATACGCGCGATTCCAGTGATGCGCCAGACGGACAACCGGCTGGATTGTGTACGGGATCCAGTTCGCCTGATAGATGTAGTACAGCAGCCGCGGAAAACGGTTCGCATCTACCGACGAGTAGCCCAGGCTGCGGACAAAGCTTGACATGTTGGTCATCTGGTTGGCCTGATTCTGGAACTCCGCCCAAAGGCTGCTCTCGCCCGGCGATTCGGCAAAATACCACTGCGCCATGCCGAAGGAGTTCGCTGCCCGACCCTGCCGCCAATCGTCCAGATACGGTGCCGCAAACGCCAACTCATAGTCATAGGCATAGACCGTATTGGCTCCCGTGCCCGTCTGCGTGCCACGCCCAGTGCCCATATTGTCCCAATACTCGGCGCCAAAAGACGGGTTATTCGGGTTCTGATTCTTGACCCCAGTCTCACAGCCTGCACCATCGCACTCGCCCATGAAAGCATAGGAAGGAGAGTAGGTACGATCGGCCTGCACCCGCGGATTGATGTTGTCCCACGACGTCTCAATGGTCGCAAGCTCATCCGCAAGCGGCTGATTCATGCCACCGTTATCTTCCTCCCAATCCAGAATCGATGGATGGCTGCGATCGCGGATGATCATGTCGCGATGCACCTCCTGCTTCAACTGGAGATCATCCGCCGAGGGATTCGACGACGCAGACCAGTGTCCTTCCCCGTCTCCGCTGGGCTGGTCGATCATGATGCCGTACGCATCGGCCGCCTCCACCATCTCTTCACTGCTGGTCGAGTGGCCGGGCCGCCAGACATTGCCGCCCTGCGCCGCAATCTGCGCCATATCGCGCCACCACTGCTCGTCCGGAACCGAGGAGCCCAGCGCCGGATAATCGTAGCGACTCGCGCCACCCCACAGATGCATGGGATGCCCGTTGAACGAAGGGAAGTTCGTATCCCAGGTGATCGTGCGAATCCCCAGCGGGCTCTGGAACGAGTCCACTACCACGCCGTTCACGCTGACGATATGGTAGACCTTGTACATATACGGCTTGCCGTATATCGAGTTGTTCGGATACCACAAGATCGGATTTTGAACTGTTATCAACTGATCGAACATTGGTGTCGGCGTAGACGGAAACGCGCCTGCCGTCATTGGAGGGATTGATTGCGTCACCGGCGGCGCAGTCTGCACGACAACTCCGGTCGCATCCACAATCTGCGTCGTCAAAGTAACCTGCTGCGTCGTTTTTGTTTCATTAACAATGTTCGTCTGCACCTCGACCACCGCAGAAGCCGCCGTCGCCGTTACGCCATCCGGGCCCGCAACCTCGGAGACCGTGCCAACATACGTGCCCCAGGTCTTCGTGTTCGAGTACACATTCAGTGGGATATGGACTGGATTGGTTACATACAAAAACACATTGCGAAACAAACCCGCCATGTCTTGACCAAAACGGAAGGTATTAGAGAAGTTGGGCTTCTCAAACCATGGATCTCCTCTGGACACATCAATGGCAATCACATTGTCCGTCTTGCCGTCAGCGGTTATAAACGGCGTCAGGTCCACCACTACAGGAACAAAACCAACCACGTGCGTCGCCTGCGCGTCGGCGGCAACCGCGCTGATACCTTGAAGCAGGTTCCCATTGATGAAAACCTGAACGCCTGTATGCGCACCTTCAAGATTTAACAGAAACTTCTGACCCGCATACTTCGGGTCTACCTTGAAGTGCAGACGATACCAATTATCATTCCCTGTATCAGAGCCTGCGCCGCCGCCGGAGTTTTGATTGATAAACGTGCGCGGGATGTTCGCGTCATAGGGCAGCCCAACCTGCCGCCACGCCGGATCCGAGTTCTCCACAAAGCTCGGCGTCGAATACGTCGCTGAGTTCTCCGTATTCTCAAACCACCACTGACTCTGTGGCGCATTCGACGTAGTCGTAGCATCCCCCACATACGCCGGTACTCCCGCTGCCAGATTGATCGTCAACCGCTGCGAGAGTGGCAGTATAGGTTCGACCTGCTGGGCTTGGGCTGCACCTGAGTCTACCGTCACAGCAAGAGATAGAACGACCATCATCAACGCGACTAGCACCTTGTCAAGGCTCAAGAGACGCAAGAAGAGACACTCTGTCAGACATAACCGCAAATGTAACTGGTTAGCTTTAGATGGTACGGACGAAGCTTCACTA
>CAJCIM010000188.1 GCA_903970395.1 Acidobacteriaceae bacterium | reverse complement strand
CAGGAAGAAGAGATGAAGAAGCTGCGGCGCGAGCTGGAGTCTCTGAAGATGAAGAGCGCCAGCGCTGCGACGGCGGATGCTGCTGGAAGCGCGGTAGACGTGAAGGGTGTGAAGGTGCTGAGCCAGCGCGTGGATGCTCTGGATAAGAGCCAGATGCGGAACCTTGTGGATGAGCTGCGTGGGAAGTTGGGTTCAGGTGTTGTGGTGCTGGGAGCGGCGAATGAGGGCAAGGTGTCGCTGATTGTTGGCGTCACTAAAGACCTGACCGGCAAGGTGCAGGCTGGGAAGATTGTTGGCGCGATTGCGGCGAAGGTTGGCGGCAAGGGTGGCGGTCGGCCTGATCTGGCAGAGGCCGGTGGCAGCGATGCAGGTGCTCTGGATGGTGCGCTGGCGAGTGCGAAGGATGTTGTGGGTGAGATGCTGGGGTAGGAGTTGTACATCCCACCTTAGCGACGATGAGGCTGTCGCGAAGATGGGCACCCGGCATCCTGCTAACCCACCCGGGGCTAACGCCGTTTCTTTCGATGGAGGAGATTCAGGGGCTTGAAGCCCCGGCTCCCTCCTGAAAGACGCGAGATTCCTCCGAAGTGGCGGATGATGCGACTTCGGTAACACAAGAGAGTGATGAGGGTGCGATAGGATTGCCGCGAATGGGTATGGTGGATACGGAGACGCGGCGAGTGCTGATCTACAGGCTGGGCAGCCTGGGGGATATGGTCGTTGCGCTGCCGAGTCTGCACCTGATCGCGAAGGCGTTTCCGAATGCGGAGCGGCGGATGCTGACGAACCTGCCGGTGCACGCGAAGGCTCCGACCGCGAAGGCGGTGCTGGGTGGGACCGGGTTAGTGGATGGATATTTTGGGTATCCGGTGGGGACGCGGAATGCGTGGGAGCTGACCAAGCTGGTGTGGGAGATCCGGCGATGGAAGCCGGAGGTTGTGGTGTATCTTGCCGGTGCTCGTGGCGTGGAGGTCGCGGAGCGCGATGAGGCGTTTTTGCGGAAGTGCGGCGTGAAGCGGTTCATCGGGATGCCGATGACGGAGGCGTTGCAGAAGAACTTCTATGGCTCTGATACGGATGAGGGCTGCAAGGGCAACTGGGAGCCCGAGGCAGAGCGACTGGCACGATGCATCGCTGAGCTTGGCGATGCGAAGGTGGGGTCGAAGGCGAGTTGGGATCTGCACCTGAGCGACAAGGAGCGCGCGGAGGCTGTGCGTCAGATTGGCGCTCAGGCTCTGGAACGGCGTCCGATTGCGGTGAGCGTGGGAACGAAGGTGCAGGCGAAGGATTGGGGCATCGAAAATTGGTATGCGTTGCTGGGTAAGCTGGCGGATGCTTACCCGCGACGGACGCTGCTGCTGGTGGGGGCTCCGGAAGAGAGCGAGGCGAGCGATTTTGCAGCGACGGCTTGGAAGGTCAACGGCGGTGGGCAGGTGGTGAATCTTTGCCGGAGACTGACTCCGCGACAGAGTGCGGCGGCGCTGGAGAAGGCGCAGATATTTATTGGGCATGACAGCGGGCCGATGCACCTGGCGGCGGCGGTGCGGACGCCTTGTGTGGCACTGTTCGCCGCGAGGAATATTCCCCGGCAGTGGTTTCCGATGAGCTTTTCGCCGGGCGGCGGGCACAAAGTGATCTATCACGATGTGGAGTGCGCGGGGTGTGGCCTGGAGACGTGCATCGAAGAGAAGAAGCGGTGTTTGCTGTCGATTGAGGTGGACGAGGTGATGGACGCGGTGCGCGAGATGCTGGAGCAAGTGGCTCCGCAGCACCAGGGCAGACAGTAGTGAGTAGAGCATAACGTCTGTGGGTGCGATGATGGTGGGCGGAGATGGCGACGATGCTGAAAGACGTTCATGCGGTGCTTGGGTTGCTGGAGGATGGTTTCAGCCGGCTGAAGGTGTTGGTGGTGGGCGACCTGATGCTGGACCGGTACATCCTGGGTGAGGTAGACCGTGTGTCGCCGGAGGCTCCGGTGCCGGTGTTGCGGCATGCGCAACGATATGAGCGCGCAGGTGGTGCGGCGAACGTCGCGATGAACCTGGCTGGGCTGGGCTGCGAGGCGTTGCTGTCGGGGTTCTGGGGCGATGATGCGGAGCAGCGAGAGTTGGCGGGGATTCTCGATGCGGCGAAGGTGGATACGAGCGGTGTTGTGACGACGGCATTGCCGACGATCTCGAAGACGCGGATTGTGGGGCGGCGACAGCAGTTGTTGCGGCTGGATATCGAGAGCCGGGACAAGCCGGGCCGTGCGGACGAGGAGCGGCTGCGAGAACGCGTGGAATTGCTGGTGGAGAAGGTTCATGCGGTGGTGCTGTCGGATTATGCGAAGGGAGCTGTGACGCGCGAGCTATGCGCGGCGGTGATCCATAAGGCTCGCGAACTGGGTGTGCCGGTGCTGGCGGACCCGAAGACTGCTGACCTGAGCAAGTACTCTGGCGCGACGGTGGTGTGTCCGAACCTGGGCGAGTTGGCGTTGGCGACGGGGGTGGAGGCGCACCGGATGGATGCGCTGATGGTTGCGGGTGAGGCGCAGCGGCGCGAGCACGAGTTTGCGTATCTCGCAGTGACGCTGAGCGAGAAAGGCATGCGAGTGCTGTCGGAGGCTGGGGTGTATGAGTCTCCAGCGCGGGCGCGCGAGGTGTTCGATGTGTCCGGCGCGGGCGATACGGTGATTGCGACGCTGGCTGCCTCGCTGGCGGGTGGGTTGCCGATGGAGACTGCGGTGGAGCTGGCGAATCTTGCGGCGGGTCTAGTGGTTGGCAAGACTGGGACGGTGCCGATTGCACGGCATGAGCTGGTGGCGGCGCTGACGCCTTCGAGTGGTGTGAAGAGCGGTGAGAAGGTGTTGACGCGTGAGCAGTTGGAGCGGCGCGTGGCGGAGTGGCGCGGTGCAGGGGAGACGATTGTGTTTACGAATGGTTGCTTTGACCTGCTGCATGTGGGGCATGTAACTCTTCTGGAGGAGTGCAGAGAGTTTGGATCGAAGCTGGTGCTGGGGTTGAATACGGATGCGTCGGTGCAGAGGCTGAAGGGACCGTCGCGGCCAGTGGTGGGTGAGCAGGAGCGCGCGAAGGTGATGTCGGCGCTGGCGGCGGTAGACGCTGTGGTACTGTTCGACGAAGATACACCGCTGGAGTTGATTGAGGCGCTAAGGCCGGATGTGCTGGTGAAGGGCGGCGACTACAGCGTGGAGACGGTTGTAGGACATGAGGTGGTGCTGGCGGCGGGTGGCAGAGTGGAGATTGTGCCGACGGTGCACGGGTTTTCGACAACGAATATTGTGAAGAAGATGAAGGACAGTGAGTAGTGGGTAAGGAGTAGTGAGTAGGGTAATCAGAGGCTGATGTCGGGAGGGGGATGAGATGGGCGAAGGTCAGGCGGGGATACTTTGCATAAGCAGCTATGAGAAGGGGCAGGCGTTTTTGCGCGAGGCAGCGCGGTCGGGTTGCGCGGTTTCGTTGCTGACTACCGAGAAGCTGGCCGGGGCGAACTGGCCACATGAGTCCTTGACGGCGCTGCATACGATGCCGGAGAACCTCTGCGCGGAGGCCGCGCTACCGTACATCACGCGATTGTTTCGGCACAACAACTATGGGCGGATCGTCGCGCTGGATGAGTTCGACATGGAGACGGCGGCGCTGGCGCGCGACCACCTGCGGCTGCCGGGGATGGGGCAGACGGCGATGCGGTACTTTCGCGACAAGCTGGCGATGCGCGAGGGTGCGCGGCGTAGCGGTGTGGCCGTACCGGAGTTTCATGCGGTGGCGAACCACCATTCACTGTGGCAGTTCATGGAACGTGTGCCTGGGCCGTGGTTGTTGAAGCCGCGGTCGAGCGCGTCGGCTATCGGGATACAGAAGGCGAGTCGGCAAGATGAGGTTTGGCCACTGCTGGAGCGGCTGGGCGATGAGGCGAGCCATCATCTGCTGGAGAGCTTTGTGCCGGGCGAGGTGTATCACGTTGATGCGCTGTGGTGTCGTGGCGAGCTGAAATTTGCGGCGGCGCATAAGTATGGACGGCCTCCGATGCAGACCATGCACGAGGGTGGAGTGTTCACCACGCGCACTCTGGATCGCGAGGGAGATGAGGCGAAGGCTTTGTTTGCGTTGCATGAGAAGACCGTGCGAGCTCTGGGTTCGGTGAACGGAGCGACGCATACGGAGTTCATACGCGCTCACCATGACGGTAGCTTTTACTTCCTGGAGAGCGCGGCGCGGGTGGGAGGAGCGTTTATCGCTGAAGTGGTGGAGTTTGCGAGCGGGCTGAACCTGTGGGCAGAGTGGGCGCGGGTTGAAGTGGCAGAGCTGCGTGGGGAGGAGTACCGGCTGCCATCGTTACATCAGGAGTATGCGGGCAGCGTGTTGTGCCTGGCGCGGCAGGAACAGCCGTATCTTAGCGGCTACGATGCGGCGGAGGTGGTGTACCGGATGCAGAAGCACCACCATGCAGGGCTGATTGTGAAGTCGGAGTCGGCAGAGCGGGTGAAGGCGCTGCTGGATGAGTATGGAGCGCGGTTTCTGGATGAGTTTTGCGCGCGGATGGACGTGCCTGACAAGCCGACGTCCTGAAGAGCAAGGAACAGAGAGTTAGAAAAGGGAAGGTGGTGAGCGGGCTGGGGCTCGAAGCCAGAACCAACGCCTTCAAAGCCCCTTTTTGCGCGATTAGCATGAGGTCTCGCTAGGGCTATTAACTGCTTGTAAATAAGCAGTTAACGGATATCTACGGATCGCATGCGGTTGCACTAAACCGCAGGAAGTGCGGCCCAAAAGTATAAAAAATATCATTTCGTCATGGCACAATATGGGCAGGATTTGGGCTCGGAAGTGTCATGGCAAGAGGGAGAAAGCCGCTTCCCTTGAAGGGGGTTTACGAGTCGCCGTTAGGTAGCGGCAACTGGTGTGCACGATACAGAATCAAGACGAGTCGTGCGTAAGAGCTACCGAAGAGCCGCGCCCCGTGCGGTGCTGAATGGCTGGATTGAGCGACACGATCCTGTGAAGCAGCTTCTATTTCGTGAGGAAGCTATCTAGCGGTTGATGGAGTTTGAGATATCGCTGAAGCCAACCATAATTCTGTGCCTGTAAGCAGTTTACAACTGCTGTACAAATGGCTCCTGAGACACCCGAAACACCCGGAGGCGCTCTCTACGTTCTATATCTCACAACAACATACACAAGACCTGATCGTTTCGTAATCAATAGGTCGGCGGTTCGACTCCGCTCATCGACTCCATTCTTTCGATGGTTTAGCCACTAGCTGAGCAAACTCTGCTCTACAACTGCTGTACAAGCAGTCTTTTCCTCCAAAATACGCATCGCCTTCTACGCCACTCGTGGTGCAGTTTTGATGTAGAAGCGCTGGCAGTGGCGTCAGTCGCAATCAACGAGTTGGTGGGCCGATGATACTTATGTGAAAGTTCGCGGCGAATGGATCCGTCCAGTGCGGCGCTTCAAGACGCCGAAGAACGATTATGCGACGATCAGAGGCGTTGAGGTGATGCGCGACCTGCGCAAAAGCCTGCCCGCGATCTTCAACCTGACGGATGTTGTGCGCGGTGAAGCTCGCATCGTCGAACGCGTTTTCGGCATCGGTGCCGGTGCATTCACGGAGGCTCGATTACATTTTCATGACAATACGTTACATTTTCCTGACAATACGTTGACTGATAAACCAGAAATTTTATGCTACAGTACAGATATTAGACTTGTAGCAATAAAATAGTATTCAAAGTATAGCTTTGCTAGAATCGGGCGCGTAAAAACGCGTCCTGCGCCCTCCGTAGAAGTTAACTCCCCACTCCTAACCGATTAGCAGTATTTATTTTCTATGCGGGGCGACAAGGTTTAATCCTTGTCACCTTCACTTCGTTTGGCTCAAGTCAAGAGATTTATAGGTGAGTTAGTCTCGTGCAGGCTTCTGAGATAACTGCCAACCTTTCGCCAGTGATTTGAAGTGTTTTCCCGTGGGCATCACATTTGCGACGTACGTTGCCCGCTCTAGTTTCTTCTCTCGACCTGCTTCAGGTAGCGGCTTCCGCTGCGCAGCAAAGATCATTTAGGGAATCCCTTAACCGACGAGAGGGGCAGGGCTACCTGCGGTTTCCCGGCCTAAATTACCTGAGATTATCCTTGGCTAGAAACTGTCAGAACTCCCTTTGGTTGCGGATGTAGTTCTGCATTTCCTTAGGTCGACAGGGCAGTCTGGATAGCCGTCTCAATGTTGTTGACTTCGCCGGTGTCTTCACGAAGCTTCTCACTTCACCGCATACAAGCTTCTAGTCACATCAACAGAAAGTAACCATTAGAAAGTCTTTTTCTAGCTGGAGTTATAAATGCGCCTGTATAAGTCCCATAGTTTGCTTGTAGTGTTCTTCGCCGTGTTGTGTTGCGGTGTTGCGTCGGCTCAAATGGACATCACGACATGGCAGGTGAATACCAGCCATACAGGTGTCAATCCTACGGAGCAGACACTAAACCCTGGCTTCGTCGAGGGAAGCGGCAACATTTCGTGCCTATTCGCCGAGCAGGTGGATGGTCAGGTCAACGCGCAGCCGCTCTATCTGACCAAGGCAACCACGGCCGCACTGCCCGGCACTTTCAATGACCATGCGACGTCACATAACGTTGTCTATGTCGCCACCCAGAATGGCAGCATCTACGCGATCGACGCAGACCTGACTACGGACAGCTGCAGCGGCGTCCATACCACTTACCTGTGGCAGAAGCATCTGGCCAGCGATCCGCAGGGGCTTACGCCGGGCGGTGTTGTTGAGACTCTGAACGATGTTGGAGGATCAGCCGATATTCAGCCGCTGCTGGGGCTGACGGAGACACCGGTGATCGATCCGTCGACCGGCACGCTCTTTGCCGTTGTGGACGTCAACGACGCGTCGGTCTTTGGCGCTGCTGCACCGTTTGGGCAGATACTCTATGCGCTGGACGTAAAGACGGGCGCAATCAAGGGGGCAGTCCCCCTCAATCCTGTATTCAATGGAGACTTTACTAGTCCCCAGACCTGCAGCGCGAATGCTAACGCAGCGACTTGCGAAGCTCCCGCCACACCCAGCACCCCGGGCAAGATCCCATTCTTTCCCGAGCATGAGCACCTGCGCGCCGGACTCACCTTGGACAGCGCACACCAGACGCTTTACATGGCATTCGCCTCCCACAATGATCAGTCTCCTTACTGGGGAATTGTTCTGGGGTATAACGTCAGCGATTTGAACAACATTCAATTGCAAGGCCAGTTCATGACCACTCCGGTTGGCAATACCCAGGCGGGTGGCATTTGGATGGGCGGCGCAAGTCCGGCCCTCGATCCGCAGACCAACCAGCTGTTTGTTGCAACGGGCAACGGGCAGTGGACCGACTCCTCGGTTAAGTCCGGTCAGGACGCCAACGGGCAGTTCTTCACTCAATCAACCAACTTCTCGATGAGCATCCTGTCTCTCTCGACCGATCCGTCGACCATCGTCAACTATCGCAACGAACGGGAGATGCAGATTCAGTTCACGCCGCCCGACGGTAATTTCAAATGGTTTACTCCCAGTCAGTGGAGCGAGTTCAATAGCGGAGACCGTGATCTGGGTTCAGGCGGTCTGCTTCTCCTCCCGCCTCTGTCTGGTGCCAATGGCGAGACCAGAAACCTCATGATTAGTGGTGGTAAGGCCGGAGTTATGTATCTTCTGGACCGCACCAATCTAGGAGGAAATCTCCCCGATCCAAATCAGGTCTCTGCCGGCATTGTGAATACGCCGAACCCCAATGCGGTTCAGCAGATCATCGAGCCCGGCATGGCGGGGATCTTCAATACACCTAGCTACTTCAATGGCAATATCTACTATGGCAATGGTAGTGCGGCAGTGAATCAGCGCGCAGTCGCGTTCGACCCCACTACGAACGGCTTTATCTCTCCCAATGAGACCTCTTCGACCCTGGGAGCTCCATCTTTCACCAGTGGCAACTTCATCTCGGCGAGCAGTCCCACGACGGACGGTGTTGTGTGGCAAGTGGCCAACGGAATCCGTGCATGGGACGCCAGGGACGTCACGAATGCGATCTTCAACTCCATGCCTGGCCTTCCAGACGGAACCCCCGGGCAGTGCCAAAGCTCAACCTGGGCGCTGCCAATCGTAGACAACGCGAAGATTTTCTTCTCTTGTTTTCAGCCTGTCACTGGTTCTACCGGTACCGCAGTGGACAATAGGCCGGGCTATCTCTTCGTGTACGGGCCGACTCCTGCCGTGGCCGGAGCCCCGGTAGAGACGGTTGCCAATCTGACCGCGACGTCTGTTAGTTCGAACCAGGTCGCGTTGACCTGGTCCGTTACGACGACCACAACCCCACCAGATATCGATAGCTATACTATTCTGCGTTCTACCGGCAACGCCAATAACTTCGGGGTTATTGCTACTAACGTGCCCTTCGGTACGATCAGCTTCTCAGATACGAATTTGCAGCCCAATACAACATACTTCTACGAGGTTCAGGCGACCAACCAAGACGGCGCTGGGTTGACCAGTGCATTGGCTTCGGCAACCACCTTTCCTCAGTTTGAGGAGCAAGGGCTGGTGGCCTACTGGCCTCTCGATGAGGGCGTGACCAACACCAACGCCACGACCTCAGCGGACGCAACCGGACACGGCCATACCGCGCAAAAGGGAGCCAACTCACTGGAAGACCAGCCCGAACCGGGTGGTCTCATTAATGGCTCCTGGATCTTCCACGGAACCAATACTCCGACCAATCTGCAAGTCGCAGATGCTCCTGACCTGGATTTCACTAGCGCGCAGAGCTTTACCCTTGCTGCTTGGGTTCATGCGGATGAAGCGGTAGAGTCCGGGCTAATCGTGAAGTCCGCCGACCAGGGAGCTCTCTACGGCCTCTATATCTCGAACGGCAACTGGGTTGCGCGCGGGCCCCTGGGAGATATCGTAGGTTCGCCTGTCACTCAGGGGGTATGGACGCATGTCGCGCTGGTACAGGATGGCGTGAAAGGATTGCGCTACCTCTACGTCAACGGTGTGAAGCAGCCCAACACGGCTCCTGCTCAGAATGCGAACGGTCAAGGCCAGCTGTGGTTTGGCGATCAGAACAATCCGACTACCCTGGACGGCTTCCATGGCAGCCTAGACGAGATCCGCCTCTACAACCGGGCGCTCTCACAGAGTGATATCAACGATCTGATGGCAGACCCGATCCTGCAGGCCAACTCACTGCAGCCCTCGGGGTCACATATCCTTCCAGTCACTATCTTCCCCTCGCCCGTGCCTCTGACTGAACCCAGAGTGCCGGCCAACAACACCTACACGCTTCAGGTTACGTTTGCGACGCCTGTCGCTGCCGTTCCCCGGGTTGCGCTTCAGGGACAGCCAGGTGTCACCAGTGTGACGGGACAGGTGGCGAACGTAAGCCTCGATCCTACAAACACGGTTATGACAGTGCAGCTCACGGGCGTGTCGAACGCGCAGGCGCTGGATCTTCATATCTCCAACATCAGCACGCCGTCTGGTGTCAACAATGCCGTCCAGGACATCCCTTTCAACGTCTTCATTGGCGACGTGAGCCAGGACCACATTGTGAACAGCGTTGACACCGTAGCGATCACGGGCAATAGCTCACAGGGCAACCCAATTAATCCGGCTAACCTGATCCCGTCGCAATTCACCAATACTGTCACAGCCGCGAATGCCATCTTTGACCTGGATGGAGACGGTGTCATTGATGCAAACGATGTGACGATAGTCGCGAATGCTGAATCGACTACCTGGGCTGCTCCAGGCGACACCAACCTTGCCTTCTTCAAGAATGCGACGGCCTCGAGCAATAATGGCGGCAACATAGGTCAGAACGCGTTCGACAACAACGTGAATGATAACTGGGAGTCGAACCACGCCGGGAACGGAACTTCAAACACCGGTGTTCCGGGAGTCGACCCATCGTTTGTTTATGTTGATCTGGGAGCGCCCGCGACAGTGGATGGGTTTGCCATCCAATGGGGCGGTTCTGCAGCTCTGGACTACACCATTGATGCTTGCACCGTCGTACCGGACAGCGCAGGAAACTGCTCGAATGGTTGGCAGAACATGGTCACCGCAACGAACGGTGTCAACAACGAACTGCAATCCTACAACGACCTGCCGCCGGTCACAGCCGAGTTTTTCCGTATGAATGGAACCGTTCGCGTCAACGCGCCGTTCGGATATCAAATCGACGAGTTCTACGTCTTCGGCTCCTACAATGCGGGTACCTCTCAGCCAACTCCCGTGACCATCACCAGTCCTCTTAGCGTGACAGTGACCGCTGATCAGGCGATCACCACCTACACCATTACCTCCAACCCGGCGGGTGTGAGCTTCAGCGCCACGAACCTGCCTGACGGCCTGACGCTCGACGGCACCACCGGCAAGATCACCGGCACGCCGACAACGGCCAGCGTAAACTCTATTTCTGTCGGGTTGTCGGCAACCGATGCCGCTGGTCAGACCGGCACGGCGACGCTGATCCTAACTATCAACGCTCCAACACCGGTCATTAATAGTGCTACGAATGAATCGGCGATGGCAGGAACCCCATTTAGCTACACCATCACCGCTAATCCGGCGGCTGTCAGCTTCGGAGCCACGAATCTTCCCGCCGGCCTCACTGTTAATACCGCGACCGGCCAGATCGCCGGCTCGCCAACGGTCAGCGGAACCTTCAACATCGTATTGTCGGCGACCAACTCCACCGGCCAAGCGGGCACGGCGACGCTGACCTTAACCATCAGCGCAGCTGCACCTACTGCTCCGGCGCCGCCGACTGGTGTGACGGTCAACGCAGTGTCCCCAACACAGATCAACGTGAGCTGGACGGCAAGTACGACTCCCGGAGTCACGTACGCTGTCTTCCGGAGCACCACATCAGGCTTCGCTCCTGGAATGGATACGCAGGTTGGATCGCAGATTTCGGCGACCACGTTGTCTGATACAGGTCTCGCTCCCTCGACGAACTACTTCTATATCGTGGAGGCGATCACCAGTGCCGGGCTGGTAGCGCAATCAGCACAGATGTCAGCTACTACGCCTGCGGCTACTACTCCCACTCCGTTTACCGAAGTGCTTGCGATCAATGCAGGCAGTCAAACAGTGGTACCTAACCCGAACTCCAGTACGCAAAGCTTCATTGGCGACACGGACTTTACTGGCAGCAGCGGTAATGATACCGTGCCGAATACAATCAACGTCACGGCGCCAGGTGCCGCGCCCCAACTGGTGTATCAGAGTGCCCATCAAGGCAATTTCATCTACACCATTCCGAATCTAACCAGCGGGCAAAACTACACTGTGGTCCTCCACTTTGCAGAGCTCTTCTGGAGCAAACCCAATCAGCGGCAGTTCAATGTCTTGGTCAACGGAACGCAACAGGTTTTGACGAACTTTGACATTGTTGGAGAGGCCGGCAGCAACCTCACGGCTGTCGTTGAGACCATCCCAAACATCCCTGCTGTGAACGGTCAGATCACGCTTGCCTTCACCGGAACTACCGACCAGCCTATGCTGAACGGTATCGAGATCCAGACGGGCGGCAATCCCATTCCCTCTGCTCCTACGGGCATAACCGCTACCACGGTTTCGACGAGCCAGATCAACCTCAACTGGACGGCGAGCGTCAGCTCGGGCGTCACCTACAACATCTACCGGAGCACCACTCCGGGCTTCATTCCCACAGCCGCCACTTCCCCGATCGCATCCAACGTTCAGGGGACGACATTCTCCGATACGGGCCTCACTCCCCAAACTATGTACTACTACATCGTTGAGGCAGTAACCGGCGCCGGAGTATCGTCGCCGAAATCACAACACGTTCCGGCCCAAACCCTTGCTTCGTCCAGTGATGTAATTGCGATCGATGCCGGCGGTTCAATGGCTGTGGCGCAGTTCATTGCTGATACCGACTTCGTTGGTGGAAACAACGATACTACGGCCATTCCTATCAATACGGTTGGGGTCGCCGGTGCAGCTCCTCAGGCGGTCTATCAAAGTGCTCGTCAAGGCAATGTCACGTACATCATTCCAGCGTCAGCTCTGACGCCTGGTAAGACAAACTACACAGTGGTTCTGCACTTTGCAGAGCTCTTCTGGAGTCAACCCGGCCAGCGCGTGTTCAATATATCGATCAATGGAACACAGGTACAGTCAAATTTCGATATCGTTGGGACGGCAACTAATCAGTCTAACTTTACTGCGGTCGTCCTAACCTTCCCTAACATCTCAATCGTCAATGGTCAGATTTCCATTGGCTTCACCGGGGTTACAGACCAACCCATGGTGAACGGCATTGAGATCCGATAACCAATAACTGCCCGGAGCCTGCAAGGTTTATTCCTTGCAGGCTCCGGGCATAACTTTCTTAGCACGAAACACTCGAAGAGGAAACGATGTTCTCTTTCTATACTCAATTGCGGTTGCAGGTGGTGCTAGCTGCTTCCGTCTTGATACTCTCCCTGGCGAATGGTCTAGCTGCCCAGACGATTTCTAGCAAGAAGGATGTGCCGACCGTAAGCCGCGCTTATGTGGACTACCTTCAGGCACTCGGGATGGCCAAGGAGGGGAGCAGTCCCGAGGCGTTACGATTGCTCGCGGACAGCGTTCGCCTGCAGCCTGAGAACAACCCGGCTTCGGCTCTGATCTTTGAACTTCTGATTGAACAACGCGCCAATACACCACTGAGGCTGCGTGGGCATACAGGGAAGATCCTTTATGCGGGCTACAGCAACGATGGCAGCAAGATCGTCACAGCATCGGACGACCACACTGCACGGATCTGGGATGCACGGACCGGTTCGCCGCTGACCCCGCCGCTTCAGCACGACGAGACTGTTATGTCAGCTGCCTTCAGTGGCGATGCCAAGCGACTGGTGACGGGGAGCTCGGAAGGTCATATAAGAGTATGGGACGCTGTCTCAGGCAAGCCGCTCACAGCCCCGCTGGAGCTCCACGGATCGGTGCTTTCGGTCAGTTTCAGTCATGACGGCAAGCTGATAGCAGCCGGGACAGATGACGGCAAGCTGCTTACCTGGGATGCCGTGACAGGACATCCGCTTTCTACGGTTGTCTCCTACCACGAGGAGGTCTACAGCGTAAGCTTTAACAACGATGGCACTCAGTTGTTGTCCGCCAGCGGAGACGGTAGAGCCGATCTTCTGAACCCACGCACCGGCACCCGGCTGGTGAAGCCCCTACGGCATAGGAATGTCGTCTCAGGGGCCCACTTCAGCTCCGACGGCAAGAGCGTACTTACCAACTCAGGTGATGGCACTGCGCAGATATGGGATGCAAAAACCGGCGTGCCTGGTGTTGTCTTCCGTCATAGTGTTGCCATTGAGGCAGCTAACTTCAGCTCCGATGGGTCGCGTGTCGTCACGGCATCTATGGATCACACGGCACGGGTATGGGACGCGAAGACCGGCCAGCCAATTACACCCCCTATGCAACATCCAGCCTCGGTGGAGCGAGCATCGTTCAGCCCGGACGGCCGGCTGGTTGCGACCGTGGCAGCGGACAACACGATCCGTCTGTGGGATGCGGGCACGGGAGAGATGCTTCATCTCCCGATCCGTGGCAAGGGCAAGGAGTTTTTAGCTGCGTTCAGCCCGGACGGACTCTCTCTGCTTACAGTAGATGGATCGACACTCGAGCTCGTAGATATGCCGCCGGTCGGTGCGCCGCCGGTCTGGTTGGTCGACCTGGCCGATTTTGCGGCTACGCAAAACAGCTACGAACAGAGCCGGAAGCCCGATCTTACCAAGATTCATGAGCTCCGCTTACAACTGCTTGGTTCGAATGCCGATGATTCCTGGACGCGCTTTGGCAAGTGGTACTTCGCGGACAGCGGGCAGCGGGCGGTCTCGCCGTGGAGTCAGATAAGTCTGGAGACCTACGTTAGCCTCCTGATTGAACGAGGGGATAGAGAGTCATTGGAGTATGCCCGATTCCTAGCGCACGAACATCCTTCGTGGCTCGCAAAGATCAGTCCTCTTTTGGCAAAGCTGCCGCCCGAACAAGCTCCTTCGCACCCAAAGGAATGAGCTACACCGTAAAATCCAATCTGCTTCAAATGGTTGGACAGAGCAGCATGTTTGCAGAGATGTGTGTCGAGCACTCGTCGCTGATTCTATCAGCCAACAACTCAGCTGAAACTCAACTCGTTCACGCCTTGTGGCCAACAACGCGGATTTAATCCACGCGACTCAAACATCCCCGGTAAAACACGCGCAAAGTATCGAAAAAAAGTATCATTTGTAAAAATCGCGTTTCCCTGCAGGGAAACGCGATTCGTCTCGATCAGTGTTTAGAAGGGTTTTGTGGTGAGCGGGCTGGGGCTCGAACCCAGGACCAACGCCTTAAAAGGGCGATGCTCTACCAACTGAGCTACCCGCTCGATCCGAAGTTAAGGTTAGCACGAAGACGCTTGTGGGAGAGGCATGGCGTCGGCCGTTGGGGACTACCCCTAGCGGGGGCTTGCTTCCAAAGGGATGATGCGGGTATAAATCCGTCACAAGATACAAAGATTTCGATGAATGGGAACTGTGAGGCCGGGGTCCGTATTCTGGGTACCGGATGCAGGGTAAGGTGTCCTCACGATGAAGGTTGTAACGGGCGCGGTAGCTGGGCTGGTGGTGCTGGCGGGTGTGGGGCGGGCGTACGCGTCTGCGGACAAGGTTCCTGACTGGGTGCGGGCGGAGGCGCAGCAGAAGCTGCCGGATCTGCCGGCGAACACGAAGTCGGTGGTGCTGATGGATGAGCATACATACACAGTGCAGCCGAATGGGCAGGCGACAGAGCATGTTCGCTATGTGGTGAAGATTCTGCGTCCGCAAGGACGTGAGGACGCGGTTCCGGCGGTGTGGTCGGACAAGGACGACAAGCTGCTCTCAATGCACGTGTGGAGTATCGATCCAGCAGGCAAAGAGTACGCGGTAAAGGATAATGAGATGCGAGAGTACAGCCCGCCGGGCGAGGGTGGCGAGCTGTATGTCGATGTGAAGGCGAAGATCGCCAATCCGCCGGGGTGTGATCCGGGTGGGGTGGTGGCGTACGAGTATGAGCAGCGAGAGCGGCCGTATGTGGCGGAGACGAACTGGTTTTTCCAGGACGACACTCCACGCATCCACCAGAGCTTTACGCTGACGCTTCCGCCGGGCTATACGTACTCGACGACATGGGCGAATCACGATCCGGTGAAGGCGGAGGACACTGAAGGCCACGGCTATCGGTGGGAGATGAACAACGAGTCGGCGATTGATTTGGAGCAGGTTCCGTTGCGTCCGTCGGGACCTGCGCTGGCAGCGCGGCTGACAATCCACTATGCGGGCCCTGGGCTGGCGGAGCCGGCGGAGGGTACATGGCAAGGGGTTGGCGAGTGGTTCGATGCGCTGGCGCATGACCGTGAGGCGCCGACGCCGGAGATTACCGCGAAGGCGCAGGAACTGGTGGCAGGGAAGACGGATTTCTATGAGCGCGCGGAGGCTATCGGCGACTTTGTGCAGAAGCAGATCCGCTACTTCGTAATTGAGATGGGGATTGGCGGGTATCAACCGCATCCGGCTGGGGAGATATTTAAAGGTCACTACGGGGATTGCAAGGACAAGGCCACGTTACTGGCTGCGATGCTGTCCAGCGTGGGAATGCACAGCGATATCGTGTTGGTGGATACGCGACGTGGTTTTGTAAATCCGGATGCGCCGTCGATTATGGGTGATCACGCGATTGCGGCGATCGAGGTTCCGGCTGGGTACGAGTCTGCGAAGATGCACAGCCTGGTGACGGCGAAGAACGGCAAGCGCTACCTGATCTTCGACCCGACGTGGGAGGAGACGCCATTTGGGCAGGTAGAGAACAACCTGCAGGGCAGCTACGGCGTGCTGGTAGAGGGGGTACAGAGCCAGCTGATTCAGATACCGGTGATGAGTCCGGAGCTGAATACTGTGAAGCGTACCGGTACGTTTGCGCTGAGTGCAGACGGGAGTCTGAAGGGCGAGATGACGGACGAGCGGTTCGGGGACATCGCAGAACGGCGGCGGCGCGAGTACCGGAAGGAAGATGCTCAGAAGCAGGAAGAGTTTCTACGCAAACAGGCAGGACGAGATTTGATGTCGGTGTCGCTGAGCGAGATCAAGGTGGCGAACCTGGGGGCGTTGAATAAAGACCTGACGACACAGTTCGCCGTGCAGGCGAATCACTATGCGAACGCGACTGGACCTTTGCTGATGCTGCGTCCGCGGGTGCTGGGGAGCTACGAGCTGAGTGTCGATCATAAGCCGCGGAAAGTGGCGATCGACCTGTACGAGACGATGCAGGGCACGGACGTGTTCGATATCGAGATGCCGGAAGGTTATGTGGTGGATGAGCTGCCGGAGCCGGTAAAGGAAGAGTTCGGGTTTGCGACGTATGAGAGCTCGACTGTGGTCCACGGGCGGACTCTGCACTATAGCCGGACGTATACGCTGCGGGCGGTGACGCTGCCGGCGAACAAGTATGCCGATGTGCAGCGACTCGCGTCCGTGATTGGCGCTGATGAGGCAGGGCAAGTGGTTTTGAAGAAGCAGTAGCGCTGGAAGGAGCGCAGCTTGAATGAGTGACAGAACGATGAGAGTTAAGACGGTTGTAACGGCGTTCGCATGGATGATGTTGAGTGGCGTGGTGGCGCAGGCGAGCGATACCTTCCAGAAGCCGACGGCGGAGGAGTTGTCGATGGCATCGTTGCCCGGGTATCCGGGGGCGTCGGCGGTGGTGCTGTTTCGAGAGCAGATCACGACGGACGACCTGCATTCGATTCAGAACTATGAACGCGTGAAAATTCTGAATGAGGATGGCAAGAAATATGCCAATGTCGAACTCCGTTATTTGCGGACTAGTGGTTACGACGGATCAGGCGATTACAGCGGCACCGAAGAAGATGTGCAGGACATCCAGGGGCGCACGATCCATTCGGATGGAACGATCATTCCTTTCACGGGCAAGCCTTATGTGAAGACGATCGAGAAGTCGAAGGACCTGAAGTACCAGGCGAAAGTGTTCACACTGCCAGATGTTGAGGTGGGGAGCATTATCGAGTACCGCTATGCGACGAGGTATAACGACACGCTCTTTGCGTCGCCGGAGTGGTATATCCAAGGTGACCTGTTTGTTCGGCAGGCACATTATGTGTGGCACCCCACGAAGCATGATTTAGTAGACAGCAAGGAGCGGCCGATCAATAGCATTGCGTGGTTTCCGATATTGCCTCCGGGGGTTCAGATTCAACATACGGAGCCTGTTGGTGGCGGGCAAGTCTATGAACTGACTGTACATGATATTCCTCCGGTGTTGACTGAGGACTACATGCCGCCGCTGAAGAGCTATAGCTATCGCGTGCTGTTCAGCTTCACAGCGTTTCGGACGCGTGAGGAGTACTGGAAGGACGAAGGCAAGGAGTGGTCAAAGCATCGCGATGCGTTCATGAAGAGCAATAGCAACCTGGATGCAGTGGTGCAGAAGGCGATTGCGGGTGCGACGACTACAGATGCGAAGGTGCGGAAGCTGTATGCGCTGGTGATGTCGCTGGAGAACACGGATTACACGCGGGAACGGCAGAAGGCCGAAGACGGCAAGATCAGCACCGTTGCCGATGTGCTGGGCCGGGAGCGGGGTTCGTCGTCCGAATTGACAGAGCTGTTTGTGGCGATGGCACGGTCGGCTGGACTCAAGAGCTATCTAATGCTGGTGCCGGATCGTAGCGAGGGTATATTCATCTCGCAATGGATGAGCTTTCGCCAGTTAAACGACGAAATTGCGATTGTGAACGTCGATGGTACAGATGTGTATCTGGACCCAGGAGAGCGGTACTGCGCGTACGGGCACCTCGCGTGGCAGCATTCATTCACTTCGGGTTTGAGACAGGTGGATGGCGGGACGGCGTTTGCTGATACCAAGGGCGACGGCTATGTGTCCAATCGGACGACACGCGTTGCGAACCTGCAGATGGATGAGCACGGCGAGGTGACGGGGAAGATCGATGTCGGATTTACGGGAGCTGAAGCGCTGCGGTGGCGGCACATTGCGTTGCGCGGCGATGAGCAGAGTCTGAACGACAGGCTGCGCGAGATTTTGGAAGGCCGTGTGCCGCATTCGTTGGAGGTAAAGGTAAGCGAGGTTAAGAACATGAAAGAGTATGAACAGCCGCTACAGGTGTCGTATACGGTGACGGGCACCCTGGGTACAGCGACAGGGAAACGACTAGTGTTGCCGGTCGATCTCTTCGAATCGGGCTCGGTGGCGACGTTCTCGCAGGAGAAGCGTGAGACGCCGGTCGACTTTGAATATCCGCGAGTTGTGAGTGACGCTCTTCGTGTCAACTTCAAGAACGGGTTCGAGGTAGAGGCGTTGCCAAAAGGTGACAAATATAACCTGGAGAAGAGAGCTCTCTACACTGTCGAGGTGGAGTCGACACCAACAAGCTTCACCACGCGTCGCAGCTATGCGATGGGCGACATGCTGTTTTTGCAGAAAGAGTACCCGGAGCTACGTACCTTCTACACGCAGATGCAAACGAAGGATAAGGAGAGCGTGGTTCTGAAGGCCGTGCCCGTAGTGGCCGAGGCAAAGGGCGCCAATTGATTGGCGAGCGTTCTTATGGCGCAAGACTGCAGATCTTCACTGTGCCGTTGTTGTAGGGACACAGGTGTGACGTGCGAGAGTCTGCGTGAAGGATGAGCCAGTTGACGCCGAGCGGGCCAAGGTGGGCGTCGCGCTCGGCGTCAGTCTGGCTGGAGAGCATGGAGTGGCTGGTGAGTGCAGTGCCGGACTGCACGGCAAACTGCGCTGTGAGCGACCGTTGCCAAAGCATGGCGAGTGAAGGAGTGATGGATGCCTCGCCACCGTCCTTGGAGAAGTCCGGTAGTGCACTACGCTGCGCGGTGGCGCGGAAGGTCTGTGCGTCTTCGCCGGGTGTGGTGATGTAATCGGGGTCGAGGGCGAAGAGCGTCTGTGGAGCAGTGTTGTCGCGGGCCCACAGGAAGGCCTGAGACCATGGGTTTGTGGGGACTGACCAGGGGAACTCGATGTGCCGAGAAGCGGGGAAGGTTTCGCGCTGTACGGTGAAGAGTGTGAATCCGCTAGTGAGGATGATGATGCCTGGTACGAGGAGGGTAAGCTTTTTGAGCGATGCGGTGAACAGGCGGTCGGTGAGTATGGCGCCGAGCAGGAGCGTCATCAACGCGTAGAGGAGCAGGAATACGCGCAAGGGTTGCAATCTGGCGATCAGGTAGGTGGAGCTGCGTTCGTGTGCGAATAACAGGGCTATAGTTATGGCGATGCTACCTGCGACGAGGCCCGCCTTGCAGATGATTCGGATGTTGTGGGCGCACGCGCTGCCGTTCGGCTTGCGGTGCCAACGCAGCAGGAGTAACAGTATGGCGAATGGGCCGAACAGTCCGAAGACTTCATACCACTGCCACTGAGAGAGGAACCAGTAGTAGCGCGAGAGTGAGGCGGCGATTACTGCGGGCGGATCTGGCGGCGCGAGCGTATGGATGCTTGATGCGGCTGTTACAGCGAGCGTGGTGAAGACGATGATGAGACACTGTGGATGTGAGTGGCGAAGCAGGCGCAGCAGTATGACGATGGTGAGTGCGCAGAAGGCCATGAGCGGATGCAGAAGGCCTGCGAGAACGAGGCTCAGGGCGCAGAGGCAAGCTGGACGAGGAAGAGTGAGGCGCGAAGTTTGCCAATCGTCCAGTGCATACGCGATAGCGAGCAGCGATAGCGGCGTGGTGAAGCTGCGTGCAGTGAGATAAGGATCGATCAGCAGCAGCGAGGTTCCGGCGACAGGAAGCGAGGACCAGGCGCCGAGCAGAGCTACTCCTGCCAGTTGTGCGGCGGAGTTTGTTGTGCAGCGGCGAATCAGTTGAAGGCCGGCAAAGAGCAAGAGCCACAGACTGAAGATGTAGGCGTAGAGTAGCGTCCACGCGAGCGGCATGTGGGTGAGGTGGACTACCGAGGCGATTGCCGGAGCGAAGATAGAGTAGTGCAGGTGCGCGGTTACGAAGGCTGTATCGTGCGGGAAGAGCGTTGGGTTGAGGCGGTACTCCACACCTGCGACGTAGAGACCACCATCTTCCGCGAGTGGATGGTAGCCATCGACCAGAAGTGTAGCCGCAGTGAGCAGGAGCAGAAGCAACGTCCAGGCATAGCGGCTACGCTTGGGCGGCTGTGCAACGCTGTGCGTGGTTTCGATGGGTCCGAGGACCGTGGTTGTTGTCGACGCCATTCGTACTAGAGTAGCCAAAGTTTGTGGTTCCTGTGCGGGTGTTCGTAACAGGGTCAAAGCCCTGTGGAAGCTACAATAGTTACGAGTGATTTTTCTACGTTTCCATATACCGTTGCGCGCGTCGCGCGTCTGCCTGAATGATGCCATTGCAGCAGGGAGAGCCGCGTGACCCGAGAGAACCGTATTGGCCTGTTGAAGATGTTGCCCGGGCTGGCGATCAGCGCCTTTTTCTTGTGGCTCACGTTTCGCGGCTTCCATCTTTCCGACTTTGCGGCGCTGCGGCTGGCGTCGCCTTCGTGGCTGCTGGGCGTGGTGGTATTCAGCGTGGCTGGGTATACGACGCGGTGCTACCGGTCGTGGCGGATGCTGCGCAACGTGAAGGCGAGGTTTAGCGCCTGCTCGCGGGTGTTTATGACGTCGTTGGCGGCCAACAACATCCTGCCTTTGCGGATCGGCGATGTAATGCGGATCTTTACGTATGCGGGTGATCTGAATGCGACGCCGTCGATCATTCTGAGCACGGTGATCCTTGAGAAGCTGTTAGATGTGCTGACGCTAGCGGTGTTGTTTACGGCGACGCTGCACTTTGGCGGGGCGGTGTCACCGAGGTTGCGGTTGTTGGCCGAGATGGGCATTGCTGTTTCCGGAGGCGGACTGTTGGTTCTGGTGCTGGGTGCCAAGGTGTTGGAGCCATGGGTGAAGCGGCTGTTTGCGGGGACGGCGAATGCGCGGCTGGCGAAGCTGGAGCATTGGATATTGCTGGCGCTGGAGTGCATTCGGCAGAACGGCGTGCTCGGTACGTTGTGGCTGGTGCTGTGCAGCTTTGTGGCCTGGGTGTTTGAAGGGCTGCTGTATGTGTCGGCGGCGCGGCTGGTCGGCTTGCATACAGATGCTGTTGGGCCCTGGCAGGCTGTGGCGCAGGCGAACCTGTCGTTCCTGATACCGAGCTCGCCGGGCGGGATTGGGCCTTTTGAGGCGGCGTGCAAGGATGCGTTGGTGCGACATGGTGCTACGCCAGCGTCGGGCGGATTGTTTGGGCTGATGATCCATGCGTATCTGCTGGTGACGATTACAGCGGTTGGCGGCGCGATGTTTTTCGCACACCGGTTGAAGCGGCCGCAGCGCGAGCCGCTGCTGGAAGAGATCAACGAGTTGCCGGCTCAGCTACCTTAGAGACAGAGAGTAGAGAACGATATGTATCGGATATTGCAGCAGCAGGTGCAGGCGCGTATTGAGGAGCTGGTGAAAGAACGTTACGAGGTGGAGCTGAAGAGCCTCGTGGTCGAGCTGCCGCCGAAGATCGAGTACGGCGAGATGGCGTTGCCGGTGGCGTTCGAGCTAGCGAAGCGGCTGAAGAAGGCGCCGCGCGCGATCGCGCAGGAGCTGCAGCCGCTGTTGGCGGAGATCGATGGCGTTGCTTCGGTGGAGATCGCCGGTGCGGGCTATCTGAACGTGAAGCTGGACCGCGGAGCGACCGTGAAGCGCATGGCGGCTGACGAACACTCTGCTGTTGGCGGTGACGGCTTTCGGTTGGTAGAGCATACGAGCATCAATCCGAACAAAGCCGCGCATGTGGGGCACCTGCGCAATGCGGTGCTGGGTGACAGCTTTGCGCGGATGCTGCGCCGTGATGAGTTCAAGCCTGGATTCGAGACCGGTGTGCAGAACTACATCGATAACACAGGTGTTCAGGTTGCGGACATCGTGGTTGCGGTGACGGTGCTCGAAAACATGAAGCTGGATGATGTGCGCGGCTGGTTGACCGAGTTGATGGAGACGAACCAGCGGCTGGACTACGCGTGCTGGGACCTTTATGCGAAGGTGTCGCAATGGTACGAGGCTGATCCTGCCGAAGCTGCAAATCGCAAGCAGATTCGGTTGGATACGCTGCACAAGATCGAGGCTGGCGGCAACGATACAGCAGAGATTGCGGAGCTGATTGCGACCGGTGTTCTGCGCAGGCACCTAGAGACGATGGAGCGGCTCGGGATTGAGTACGACTTTCTGCCACGCGAGAGCGAGATTCTGCACCTGCACTTCTGGGAGACGGCTCGCCAGCTGATGGTGGACAAAGGTGTCCTGTACCTGGAGACCGAAGGCAAGAACAAAGGTTGCTGGGTAATGCGGCGAGCGATTGCCGCGGCGGCTGGTGTCGAGGTTTCGGAGACTGGACCGGACGAGGATGCGAAGATCATCGTCCGCTCGAATGGCACTGTCACTTATGTTGGCAAGGACATTGCGTATCACCTCTGGAAGTACGGTCTGCTCGGTAAGGATTTCGGTTATGCGAAGTTCCGTGAGTATGCGACGCACACTTGCTGGATCTCGACGGTGCATGGCGAAACTCCGCATCCGAGCTTTGGTCATGCGGATGCGATCTACAACGTGATCGACTCGCGGCAGGACGATCCGCAGATGCAGGTGAAAGAGGCGCTGCGTTCGCTGGGTTATGTTGCTGAGAGCGAGCGTTACACACATCTGAACTATGCGTTTGTCGGGCTGACTGCGCGGACTGCGGAAGACCTTGGTTATACGCTGAGCGATGAAGACCGTGCGAAGAATTTCATCGAGGTGAGCGGGCGCAAAGGGTTCGGCGTGAAGGCCGATGACCTGATCGACCGCATGATCGCTGCGGCGAAGGCCGAGGTTGACTCGCGGCATCCTGAGCTCGATGACGCTGGGCGCTTGGAGATTGCGAGAGCGATCGGTGTCGGTGCGCTGCGGTTCTTTCTGCTGCGGTTCACGCGGAACACGGTGATCGCGTTCGACTATCAGGAGGCGCTGGCGTTCGACGGCGAGACCGGGCCATATGCGCAATACGCCGCAGTGCGGGCGGCGAACATCTTTCGCAAGGCCGGGGTGTCGGCCGAGGACGCGCTGACGGCGGTTGCTGATCTCGATCTCTCCGCGATGCTGGAGGGTGATGAGGGGACCAGCGTGTGGGAGGTGTGGCGGACGGCTTCGCGGCTCTCGCAGGTGCTGGAGAACGGGATTGCGGCGGCGGAGCCTGCGGTGCTGGCGCGGTATGCGTTTGTGCTGGCGCAGCAATTCAACAACTTCTACCACCGGCACCACATTCTGAACGAGACGGATGCGGCTCGAAAGATGCTGCTGCTGGCGACGGCGGCAGTGGCCCGGCGGGAGCT
>CAJCIM010000187.1 GCA_903970395.1 Acidobacteriaceae bacterium | reverse complement strand
TCGGCTACTATCTGCTCTACATCCCCGGCAAGGAAGACGAGGCCATTCACTACTCCCGCGCCTACCATCAGCTCTTTCCAGAGGAAAGCGACAGTCTCTTCAACGTCGCCCGTGCCTACGCGCAGAAATATCGTCACCAGTTGCGCACACTTCCAGCCGACAACCCCCGCCTGGCCGAGACACACCGCCATCTCTTCGCCACTCTGCACGAAGCCATCCGGCTCGACCAGGACGAAACCCCAGAAGACATCCGTGACTGGCTGATGGAGACCCCCAGTTTTGAGTGCCTTGCCGACGACCCGGAGTTCCAGGCCTTGATCTCTGCACCCACCAATACGAGTGCTCCACAAAATGCCGCGGAAAACGGCAAGGATGAGGAGGGCGACGATCACGAGTAAACCGAAGCCGAGGACGATGAGCACTAGACATCTCTTCCGAAAGACGAGCTCTTCCGCAAGCCGCTAGACTGACAAAGATGGCATCGCCCGACCTCGACCTCCACTACATGAACCTCGCCCTCGACGCCGCCCGCGCGGCCGAGGCTGCCGGCGAGGTCCCCGTCGGCGCAATCGTCGTTTCACCCGCCGGCGACGTCCTTGCCACCGGCAACAATCGCGTCCTGCGCGACAACGACCCTACGGCCCACGCTGAGATCGTAGCCATCCGCGCCACCGGTCAGGCTCTCGCCAACTACCGCCTGCTCACCCCTGAGGGCGAAGGCTGTACCCTCTACGTCACCCTCGAGCCTTGCGCCATGTGCGCCGGAGCCATCCTCCACGCGCGCATCGCCCGGCTCGTCTACGCCGCCACCGATCCCAAGGCCGGTGCTTGCGGCTCAGTCCTCTCCGTCATGAACCACCCCGCGCTCAACCACCGCGTCGAGGTCACCCCCGGCATCCTCGCCGACGAGTGCAGCACCCTCCTCACCGCCTTCTTCCGCGCCCGCCGCAACGCAGCCACACAAACAATCCCGTAGCCTCTGCATCGTACTCAGCTGACGGGAGACGCCATGGCAACCCAAAAAGCAACGAAGAAGGCCTCAACCGAATCTGGCAAGCGCTCCACCACCCCGCCCTCCAAACGCTGGTCCGCCAAAGTCACCACAGACTCTACCAAACCGGGCCCTGGCCTCTTCAAGAAGAGCGCGAAGAGTATCGCCGAAGGCCTTGCAAAGAAAAGCGTCTCGCCCAAAGGGCCCGGCCAGGCGATGCAGATGCTCAGCTTCTACGAGAACCGAGGCGGCAAGAACCTCTCCACCGAACGCAAGCAGGTTCTCGAGCACGCCAAGGACCTCCTCCGGGAAAAAGAAGGCAGGGCCCCCGCAAAGAAATCATCCAGCACGATGACCTCTGCTAAAAAGACCTCAGCCAAAAAGTCTCCAGCGAAGAAGTCCACAAAAAATAGCCAACCTAAGTAAGAAAGCGAGCAAACATGCCAGGTCGTCTCGAAGGAAAAGTCGCCGTCGTTACCGGTTCAGGCTCTGGCATCGGCCAGGCCATCGCAGAGCGTCTCGCCGCCGAAGGCGCCAACCTCGTCATCGACTACCGAAGCCACATCGAGCAGGCCCAGCAGACCCAACAGAAGATAGCCGCTGCCGGTGGCAAGTCCGTCCTCGTCAAAGCCGACGTCTCCGTCCTCGCCGACGGCCAGAACCTCATCGAGCAAGCGTGGCAGCAGCTCGGCTCCTGCGACATCCTCGTCAATAACGCCGGCATCGAAAAGTCCGCCGACTTCATCGACGTCACCGAGGCCGACTACGACGCCGTCCTCGACGTCAACCTCAAGGGTGCCTTCTTCCTCACCCAGGCCTTCGTCCGCAAGCTCGTCGCCGCCAAAAAGCCCGGCAGCGTCATCAACATCTCCTCTGTGCATGAGGATATGGTCTTCCCGCACTTCTCCACCTACTGCGTCAGCAAGGGCGGCATCCGGATGCTGATGCGCGACCTCGCCGTCGAGCTCGGCCCCTTGGGCATCACCGTCAACAACATCGCCCCGGGAGCCATCAACACTCCCATCAACACCTCGCTGCTCGAAAACAAACCCAAGCTCGACGCGCTGCTCGCCAACATCCCTCTCGGCCGCCTCGGAAAGCCCGAAGAGGTCGCTGGCGTCGCCGCCTTCCTCGCCTCCAACGACGGTGCCTACGTCACAGGCAGCACCTACTTCATCGACGGCGGCCTCATCCGCAACTATCACGAGCAGTAAAAAGCCAGAACCTCCAGTAATCCTTTCAAAATAAACAGTATCCAGCCAGATACCCCCTGACTAAAGTCCTTGCCTGGGTCCGGCCCACCCGTTACGCTCTCGATAACCTGAGCGCACGGGGACCCTTTGCCAGTCGAGCACCGCCAGCAAGCAAGCGCACAGGACGCATCAGGAGATGCGCCTTTGAAGTCTCGGCTAGTCTTGTTCGTGGTTATCCTCTGCTCTCTCGTCGCTATGCCTGTCCAGGCCAAGCGGGTGCCCTCTCATCACAAAAAGCACCACAAAATCACCCGCGTAGATCTCGGTGAGGCCCCACGTCACCACGCCGTTCATCGCGATCTTCACTTCGCCACTCACTTTGTGGCTCCGCTACCTCCAGCACCGCGCTCCCCCAACCCCACACCGCACGCCATCACCAGCCTGCCGCTTCCACCCGACGAAGCTCCCATGCCCGTCGCGACTGCACCGGCACCGGCAACAGTCGCCGCCGCACCGGCCTCCACGCCGCTACCAAAGATCCATCCCATCATTCTTCCCGCACCGCCCACCACGCCGGAGGTTCTCGTAGCTTCCGGCATCGTCAGCGCCGGTCCTATTGCGGTCGACACAGACGCCCCTGCTCCCTTTGCCCGCGTTCGCTTTACCGTGTCGCGTCCCACTCCAGCCGTTAAACCTGATCCGACCGTCGTAGCCATAGTTGCCCCTGCGCCCGCGCCTCCAGCACCCAAACCGTATGTGCTGCCCGGTCATGCGCTCTCGCTGAACGAGGAGCTGACCCTGATCAACAACCTCAATCAGAGCCCACGCAGGCGTCGAAGCCCCCGTTTCTTCGGCTGGATCGGGAGAGAGGTAGCGCGTCCATTCAAATTCCTCTTAGGCGAACCGGAGATCTAGCCGCATCTCATCAGACCCCATCACGACTCACCGCATCCTCCCCGCTCCGCAGCACCCGCCATACCACCACCCCCACCACTGGCAGCGCGGCCACCAGCCACAGCCCACGAAAGTACTCCTTGTGGTCGAAGAACCGTCCCAGCACCGGCGTCAATATCCCGGTCACGGCTGCCCACGATGAGATCGCAAACCCCGCCAGAAACCCGGAGTGTTCCTTGCGTTGAGCGTCCATGCCATCCGCCAGCGATAGCACCACAAACCCACCGGCAATAAACATCTCTGCATAAAACAGCAGCATCGTGAACAGCACCGGATGTGCGCTCCCCACCACCAGCGGCTCGAGCACAATCAAAAATCCGGCCGCTGCGAACGCCGCGAACAGCATCGTCGGCTGCCCTGCCCGCCGCATCTGCCGCCGGTCGCTGATCCATCCCCAGAACAGATACCCCGTCTCCCAACCCGCCGGCGGAATCCACAGCAGATGCCCCAGCGACGCCTGCCCCACATGGAGCACCTTCGACAGGTACAGCGGAGCGGCATATAGCCCAAACGCCAGCGGAGCCGCACCCAGACCATACACCGCAGCTGTGGCAAACAAATTCCGGTTCAAGCTCCCCTTCGTCCTCTTCGCCTCCTCCCCAGCCCGCTCCTGCGTCCGAGCCTGATACAGCCCGCTAGACCTGAGCACCACCCACAGCACCAGCCACACCGCACCCATCGCGGCCGTTAGCACAAACGTCGCGCGCCAGCCATAGTGCAGCGCAATCGGCGTAATCAGCAGCGGAGCCAGCGCCGCGCCCAGCGACCCGCCGCTATACGCCAGCCCCAGCCCAAACGACCGCTTCTCCTTCGGCATCGTCTCGGCCACCGTCGCCAGGCCTGCAGGAAACGTCGCACCCTCGCCAAACCCCAGCACACCACGCGCCAGGCACATCCCCGTCAGCCCCATCATGAACGCATGAGCGCCCGACGCCACCGACCACACCGCAACCGCCACAAAGATCGTCACCCACACGCCCTTGCGGTCGATCCAGTACCCCCACACCGGGTTCGCCAGCATGTAGCACACACTGAACACCGACACCGCATACCCATACTGCGTCGCCGTCATATGCAGATCGCCCAGGATCGTCGGGCTCAAAATCGCTAGCACGCTGCGATCCGCATAGCTCAACAGCGATAGCAGCAACATGCTCATACACGGAGCCCACAGGCGGACAAAAGGCGTCTGCGGCCCTACGAAATTAGCTCGGTCATTCATCACGATGCAGCTATTCTCTCAGCAACGCCGCACCAACCCGCGGAACTCGCATCCAACGCATCGTATATAAGAAGTTAGAACCTTCATCCCCGCCAACAAAGAGAGTGCCATGGGCCCGCTTCGCTCAACTCGACGCATCCTGACTCTCCTTGTCCTAGCAAGCAGTGCCGCGCTGTGCCACTGCTCCGCCCAGCAGCCAGCCTCGCTCCCCAACGCGCCCGACGCCACCGGCTCCATCAGCGGCATCATCACGGACACCACCGGTGCCGCCATCCCCAACGCGCAGATCTCGCTCGAAGAACCTGCCTCGAAGGTCAACCTCCTCACCGTCCCCACCGACACCTCCGGCAGCTTCACACTCTCACCGGTCACCCCCGGAACCTACCGCATCCGCATCAAGGCCGGCGGCTTCTCCTCCTGGCACGTTGAAGACGTCGTCGTTCGGCCCGGCGAAGCCATTACCATCACCACCGTCGAACTCGGCGTCGAAGCCATCGACTCCGTCGTCACCGCCATCAGCGTCGAAGACCTCGCCGAGCAGCAGATCACCTCCGAAGAGCACCAGCGCATCCTCGGCGTGCTGCCCAACTTCTACGTCAGCTACCTGCACGGCAACGCACAGCCGCTCAGCCGCCGCCAGAAGTTCAAGCTCGCGCTCGTCGTCAGCCGCGATCCGCTCACCTTCTTCACTGCCGGCGTCAACGCAGGTGTCGAGCAGGCGCAGGGATCACTTGCCGGCTACGGCCCCGGCTTCTCTGGTTACGCACAACGTTACGCCGCAGCCTACGGTGACCACCTCTCCGCCACCTTCCTCGGCTCGGCGATCTTTCCCTCGCTCCTTCACCAGGACCCGCGCTACTTCTACAACGGGCACGGCTCCATCCTCCATCGCGCCCTCTATGCCATCTCCACCGTGGTCATCTGCAAAGGAGACAACGGCAAGTGGCAGCCCAATTACTCCAACGTCCTCGGCAACGCGGGCTCCGGCGCCATCTCCTCGCTCTACTACCCCAACAGCGCCAAACACGACATCCAGACCTCCGTCGACAACGTCATCATCGGCATCGGCGAAGGCTCCTTCGGAACCCTATTCCAGGAGTTCCTCCTCCACCACTTCACCCACGGTGCCCCAGCCAACCCATAAGGGCTGCAGACGGTTTCGCTCTGCCAGCGATCTACTGCGCGTCCGGATGTGGCACGAACGTAGCAACCCGCGTAACCGTATTCAGCGTATCGCCAGTCCGCAGTTAGTAGTACCCCTTGCCATCGTGGTCCTTGCCGTCCCACACCGCCACGCGCTTCGGCCCATTTACCGTAACGATGTCCCCGTGAATCGTGATCGACGTAGCCTGGTCGAGGCCAAAGCCCAGCAGGTCAGGATGCGCCTTCATCACCGGAGCCAGATCGTTCTCGCGGTGGCGAACATCCACATGCTGATCGAACGTCGCATTCGTCTCAAAGCCGAAGCCGATCTCATGCCCCGGAGCCATCATGATCGTGTTGTCATCCGGAACTGCGGAGCCGCGCACCATATACGACCCCTGAATCGTCGCCCCGGCTGACCCACCCCCAATCACACCACCGCGGTCGAGCACTTTGAAAAACTCCTTCAGCGTCAGCGTGTCGAGATACGCATCCGCAATCCGCCAGTGGCGTCCACCGACGAACCACACACCCGTCGCCGTCTTCAGCGGCGCAACAAAGGCCTCCGAGTTCGCAACGGCGCGATCGTTCGTATAGAGCACCGTGCACGGAACGCCGCGAAACGCCGCAAACGGACTCTTCACCCCGCAGTACATCTCCTGCAGCGTCGCCTGGTCCGTCGGCTTTATAACCGACCCGTTCGGGATAACGACAATCTTCGCCTTCGCGCCACCAGCCAGATCGATAAGGCGTTGATAATCCCGCGGCTCGGTTGCGCCTCCCGTAACGAGCAGATATCCCTTCGCCGGGCCATGCGATGGCATCTGGCCGAAGGCCGCACCTGTAACCGGGAATGCCATACAGACGACGAAAAGAACGCGAGCAAGGGTCCTGTTGCGAAGGGGCATCTTTATCTCCTGTATAGAAACTAGACGCAGCGTTGGCCGCGCAGGACTCAAACCTTGCGCTCTCGCACGCAGAAGAAGATACTTGCCGTCTGCTAAGGAATCGCCTTCTGCATGTCGTATCGAACCACAATAAACTTCGCGCTCACGCTCCTTGCCGCAGTGAGCTTCGTCTTCGCAGCGGCAGCACGTAGCCAATCGGTTCCCTCTGCAACTCAAACCAACGCCGGCATCATTGTCACCCATACAACGGACGAAGCCTCGTCCGTCCTCGCTCAGCTCAAGACCGGCTTCGACTTCGGAGTTCTCGCGAAGGAACGCTCCATCGATCCCAGCGCGGACGATGGCGGCTTCCTGAAACAGCAGAACGTCGCAAAGCTTCCAACGGTGCTGCAGGACGCCCTGCACGGCTTGCAGGCAGGACAGTTCGCAGGCCCCATCCGCATCTCCGCGGGCTTTGCCGTTCTCACCATCCTGCGGTCGCCTCCAAAGACAGAGGACCTGAACCGCAAGCAGATTGAATCCATCGCAAACGCCGCGAGCATCCGGCAGACGATCAACGTCGCCGGCATGTCGGAGGAGGACGCGGTCTTCGAGCAATACAACAAGTCATCCGACTGGAAGCAGAACCTCGGCAGGCCATGCGAGGTTCGCAGGCACTCCCACCCAGAGGCTGTGAAGCGAATGGAAGCACTCGTCGCCTCCGGTCAGAGCCCGTCGGGCGGCAAGGCCTCTCCGCTGGAGCTGCTCCGCACCCACGTCGTGCTCGCGCAGCTGCACGCCTTTGTGGGAGAGATGGATCTATCGATCAAAGAATGGCAAGCCGCCTATCAGATAGCCCAGGCCAGCGTCCCCGGAGCGGTTCCCTACCTGCAGGAGGCTCTCGGCAGTTCCTATCTTCATCTCTCCGAGATGGAAAATGGTGCCTATCGCGACTCCGGCACAATGGACATATTCCCGCCGCAAGACCCCACCGCGCACTTCGAAAAGACCGAGAACTCCCAGCAGGCACTGAAGTACTTTCTCGCCTTTCTCGATCAGTCACCGCGCGACTTTCAGGTCCGCTGGCTGCTCAATCTCACCTACGTCACACTCGGCGGATATCCCGACCAGGTCCCGATGAAGTACCTCATTCCACCCAGCGTCTTTCGCTCGAAGCAGGACATCGGCCGTTTCACCGACGTTGCTCCGCAAACAGGCCTGAACGTATTTAACGCGGCCGGCGGCGTCATCGTCGACGACTTCGACAACGACGGCTTGCTCGACGTGATCACCTCCAGCGCCGACATGTGCGATTCACTCCACCTCTTTCACAACAACGGCGACGGCACATTCGCCGACCGCACTGCGCAGGCCGGACTCTCCAATCAACTCGGCGGGCTTAATATCATTCAGGCCGACTACAACAACGACGGCTGCATGGACGTCCTCGTCCTCCGCGCGGGCTGGGAGTTCCCCATTCGCAAGTCTCTGCTGCGCAACAACTGCGATGGAACCTTCACCGACGTCACCGAAAAGAGCGGCCTCGCATCAACCCCGGCACCGACACAAACCGCCGCATGGGCAGACATCGACAACGACGGCAACCTCGACCTCTTCGTCGGCAACGAAAACGCCCCTAGCCAGCTCTTTCACAATCGAGGCGACGGCACCTTCGAAGACATCTCTCACGCCGCGGGCGTCGACAAAACCGCATTCACCAAGGGTGTCGTTGCAGCCGACTACGACAAGGATGGATATGTCGACTTCTACTTATCAAACTTCGAAGGCGCGAACGTCCTCTATCGCAACAATCACAACCTCACGTTTACTGACGTCGCTCGCCAGGCCGGCGTACAAGCCCCCTTCGTCAGCTTCGCCACATGGTTCTTCGACTACGACAACGACGGCTGGCCAGACCTCTTCGTCACCAGCTACAACAACTTCACCGACGACCAGATCATTCGCAGCTACCTCGGCCTCCCCGTCTCCGTCGAAACGCTCAAGCTCTACCGGAACCTGCACGACGGCACCTTCGAAGACGTCACGGCAAAGGTCGGTCTCGACAAGGTTTTTATGCCCATGGGCGCCAACTTCGGCGACATCGACAACGATGGCTTCTTGGATATATATCTCGGCATGGGATCGCCGTCCTTCGCCTCTCTGATGCCGCACGTTCTGCTGCACAACGACGGAGGAAACGCATTCGTCGACATCACAGCCTCCTCAGGCACCGGTGAGATCCACAAGGGCCACGGCATCGCCTTCGCCGATCTCGACCGCAGCGGCCGCGAGACGCTCGTCGCAGCAACCGGAGGCGCCGTTCCCAGCGATAAACACACCATGCGCGTCTTCCGCGGCCCTCCCAACAGCAACGACTGGATCAACATCCGGCTCACGGGTGTAAAGTCGAACCGCGCCGCCATCGGAGCAGAGATCAAAGTGACAGTCGTCGACGACGCCAACCACTCCCGCGCGATCTACCGCACCGTGGGCGACACAAGCTCCTTCGGTTCAAACCCCATGGAGCAGCACATCGGCCTCGGACACGCCGTCCATGTCGTCAATCTCGAAGTGTGGTGGCCCACAACCAACACGCGGCAGCAGTTCACAAACGTCCCCAAAGATCAGTTCATCGCCATCAACGAGTTCGACAAAAATTACACTAAGCTGGATCGCAAGCCCCTCCAGCTCGGAGCCCCCGGCCATCCGTGACGAATCGTCTCACCTTCGCCTTCGTGCTTGCCCTGTTCGTGCCTTCACCTCTGCACGCGCAGCAGCAGGTGACAGGAATCGTCCTTCAGGTCGAACCAGCGCACCGCTCGCTGCTCGTCTCCTGCGATGAGATCGCCGGATACATGCCCGCAATGGAGATGACCTTCACCGTCCTCGATGCGAAGCAGCTGAGCACACTTCACGCGGGAACGCCCGTTCGGTTCACGATGGTCAAACGCGGTCACACCCTGTACGCCCGCAACATTCAAACAACTACCGGCGCAAACTTGGAGTCCGAGCCCATGCAGGCAAGCAGTCTGAGCACATTGCAGGCCGCACTCGATCCTGCTTCATCCACCCCCGTCACACAAGGTCGGCATGTGCCGGACTTCGAGCTTACCGATCAGGCCGGTAACCGGGTTCGTCTCTCAAGCCTCACCGGCAAAGTCGTGCTGCTCACCTTCGGCTACTCCCGTTGCCCCAACCCCGACTACTGCCTCCGGCTCTCCGACAACCTCGCCAGCGTCAGACGCCGCCTATCAGCCCGCATCCCGCGCGATCTCGTCCTGATCACCATCGCCATCGACCCGGAACACGATCAGGGCGTCACCCTCAGCCAGTACGCTGCCGTGTGGAAGGCGGCTCCGCCTGACTGGTACTTCCTGACCGGGCCTCTCCCGCAGATCAAAACCGTCTCGGCCACCTTCGGAATGAACTTCTGGCGGCGCGAAGGCCTGCTCACCCACACACTGCATACCGTCGTCATCGACCGCTCCGGAGATCTTGCCGCCAATCTGGAGGGAAACCAGTTCACAGTAAAGCAGCTAACCGATCTGGTCCAGAGCGTGATGAACCAGCGCCCCCGATAACCCCCACTTCCCTCCCAGCCCACACTTCGACGACAATAGAACCATGGATCTGAAGCTCTACACCGCCGATTGGTGCCGCGACTGCCGCGAGGCCAAGCGCTTTCTCACCACTCACGCAATCCCCTTCACCGAAATCAACATCGAAACCACCCCCGGAGCCGCGCAGGAGGTCATCGCACACACCGGCAAGCGCGCCATTCCGCAGTTCGTCCTTGACGGCAAGTGGGTCCAGCCCTACAAACCGGGCCAGGGCTTCCTCTACGACGAGATGTCGGAACTCCTCGGCGTCACCCAGTAACCTCTTCATTTGGGTGCCCCATAGCCTGTCCTGAGCTTGTCGAAGGGTCTCGCGGCTGAGACATGTGTTCGCAGGATATGCAGGTGGAATGCAAACAGTCTCCGCTACGCCTCCGCCCCACTCTCATCCGAAACCGCCGCTACCTCGGCAACACGCTCATGCGGCCGGCTGAACGGCCACCGCAGCCTGATCACCCGTTCGCGGTCCGTCTCGCGGCGTGCAGATTGGCTACGGCCCTTCAGCACATCTTCAATCGTCATCACGCCGACCAACTTGCCGGACGCCTCCACCACGGGATACGCCGTCAGCTTGCTCTCCGCCATGGCCTCTGCGCAGGACCGCAGCGTGGCCACCGGAGACATCGTCTGCGGCTCCAGGTTCGCATCCTCGATCAGCGGTTTGCTCAGCTCTGCGGGATCCTTGTCCGCCAGCCCCGCCACCACAATCATCTTGCCGCGTGTCAGCATCCCGCGCAGCTTGCCCTCGCCGTCCACCAGCGGAAACACCCGCTGCCAGTGCGACCACCCCGCAGCGCCACGCTCCTCCATCGCCTTCAACCAGCTCACCGCCTCTTTGCGAGTGGCCGTCGCCGGCAGCGCGAATACGCTTGTATGCATCGCCTGCGCCACCAGCATTGTCTCCAGAGGGTCTACGCCATACTCGCGACTCAAATGGAACCCACGCCGGCTCAAGCTCTCGGTCAGCATCGACCTCGGTTGCACCAGCACGCTCACTGCATACGCCGCCACGCAGCTCAGCAGTACCGGCAACATCAGCCCGCCGTTGTGTGTCATCTCCAGCGCCAACATCGCACTGGTCAGCGGCGCGCCAATCGCCGCCGATAGCACACTCGTCATGCCCACAATCGCCCACGCGCCCGGCGGCATGCCGTAAGGCATAAAGTGTCCCAGCGCCGCCCCCAGCGCGCCACCAATCATCAGCAACGGCGCCAGAATACCGCCGGCAGTATTTGACCCCAACGAAAACATCCAGATCGCCGACTTCACCACCAAGATTCCCACCAGCAGCTGCCACATCGTGTTCCCGTTGATCAGTTGCTGAATCACGCTGTAGCCCACGCCCAGCGCCCGCGGAAAGATCAAC
>CAJCIM010000186.1 GCA_903970395.1 Acidobacteriaceae bacterium | reverse complement strand
ATCCACGGATCGAACCGAGCAACATGAAGCCTCTCCGGAACGTGGTGCAGATGCAGCAGTACAAAGACGTTGAAGTGCAGCAGATACAGGCAGTACGTTGACGCGCCAACCACCACCAGCGGACGCACCGAGAACACACTCGCCAGCGGACTCGGTCCAGACAGCCCCATGATCACCGCCGCGAACAGCGGCGTCAGCAACCCGCCGTGGATCATGATGTACGGCAGCCGGTCGGTCAGGTGATACGCGGTAAACCACACTGCCGCAAACCCAGCAACGCCGAGGATCATCCGCGTCCGCGCCGACAGCTTCGCCGCCTCATGCAGCCTGCCCAGCGACAGCCCTGCAAGGAACGTACACAGGTACGGCAGCGGAGTGTACTTCAGGAAGTCAATCCAGAACCCGCCGCTGTAACGGTCAGCAGGCCCCGGCAGGTGGTCAGGATTGGTGAACACATAGATCGTGTGCGGAATCATGCCGATGATCCAGAATCCGATCACCAGAGTCAGCAGCTTGCCCGCGCCGCGCGGCCAGCGCAACCGCAGCAGCCAGGGAAACATCAGGTACAGAGCAATCTCGCAACTCAGTGTCCAGCTGACGGTGTTCCAGAACGTCGCCAGATGAGGGAAGAACCCCTGCACCAGCAGAGGCGTGGCAATCGCGCCCATCCAGAACTCCGTATGCGACCGCGCATGCCACTCGGTCATCAGCATCGGAATGCTGATCAGCATGGTCAGCAGATACACAGGATACAAACGGCTCAATCGCGCCATCCAGAAGTCGGCGATGTTGACGCCGCCCGGCCGGTCGGCATAGTTGTACGACAGGATGAAGCCGGATATCAGGAAGAAGAAGCTGACAAACACATAGCCAATGTTCACCAGCGGATACAGCGAGATCGGTCCCCATGTCAGCCCGCTCGGAGTGAAGTGGAACAGCAGGATCGTCAGCGCCAGCAGCGTGCGCAAGCCAGTCAGCGCCGGCAGCGCAGGCTTCCGCACATGCGGAGCCGGCTGCAAAGCAGCGGCTGGAACTTCCGTCGAGGTAGGCTCAGGTGCGGTAGCGATCGTCATGCGCACTCTATTCGATGCGGATTTCTTTGCGCTGGGTGACAAACCGCTGCAAACTCACACTGCTTTGTTGCTCTCTTCACTGGACCTCAACGTGCGCAAAGCCCAGACCCTGCAACATGGCAGTAATCGTCGTCCGTGCGTTCTTGGTTGCAACGTCCAGAATGCCATCGCTCAGCGCGGCCTCCTGCAGCTGTCCCTGCGCCTTCGTGCGGGTCTGCGACTCCAGGTTTGGATCGGCCTTCACGAACAGGCCTGTCTCGCGCGTGTACACACGCGAATGTTGGTTGTCGATGGTGGTCAGAAACACCTGCGAAGCCGGAAGCGTGATCTTGATGTCGCGTTCCGCACCGCGCTCAGTGATGACCACATTTTCAGGCTTCAGCTGGCTCATGTCGATGCCTGCAATCGTCTGTCCCTGCACGATCATCAGCAGGTGATCGCCCGCCAGCGCATCCGGCAGAATCGCACTCGACTCATCGCTCTCCACCACTGTATCGAGCGTATACATCGCCGTCTCCAACCGGTTCAGCCGCTGTACGCGATCAACCACCGCGCTGTCGGAGATCACATTCATCGGCTCGCCGGTGATATAAGAGGCAATCCTACCTGCCAGCCCAACCCGCGCCCGGTGCACGAACACACCCAGCACCGTCGCGCCCAGGATGAGCGAGACTATCACGCTGAACAGCGTTCCAGAACTGCCTCGTCCCGAGCGATAGTCATACTGCATCGTCATAAGAGGCCCCGAAGACAGAGTATAGAAACACAGCAAGATCCGAGAAAATAGTTACGCCTTTACTTCAGCCTCAACCATCTTCTTGGCCGCATTCAATCCGCGATTCGCATAGCTCGCCTGCACAAACGCATGGAAGAGCGGATGCGGCTCCAGCGGCTTGGACTTGAACTCAGGGTGGAACTGGCAACCGACAAAGAACGGATGCGACGGAATCTCCACGATCTCGACGTATGTCGCGTCTGGAGTCGTTCCCGTCAGCCGCAGTCCGCCGCCGCTCAGCACCGCCTCATACTCGCGGTTGAACTCATACCGATGCCGATGCCGCTCACTGATCTGTGTCGTTCCATAAGCCTTCGCTGCCCGCGAATCCGGCAGCATCACGCAGTCCCACGCGCCCAGGCGCATCGTTCCGCCCATCTCTTCCACGCCGGTCAGCTCGCGCAGCTTGTAGATGATCCGGTGCGGCGTTGCCGGGTCGAACTCGCCGGAGTTCGCCTTCGCCAGCCCGCAGACGTTCCGCGCATACTCAATGCACGCCGTCTGCATTCCCAGGCAGATGCCGAAGTACGGTACCTGCTGCTCGCGCGCGTAGCGGATAGCGTTCAGCATTCCCTCGATACCACGCTTGCCAAACCCGCCCGGAACCAGAATTCCGTCGAACCCTGCAAGCTGCGATTCGTAACCTTCCACCTCAAGACCTTCAGCTTCAACCCAGGTCACCTTCAACTTCAGGTTCTCTGCAAGCGCGCCATGTACCAGAGACTCCTTAAGCGACTTATAGCTGTCCTCGTACTCGACATATTTTCCGACAATGCCAATCTCGACCGTGTCCTTCGGGTTGTAGGCACGGTGAACGATATCCTGCCACTTCGACAGGTCAGCGTCCTTCGCGTCGATGCGCAGGTACTTCAACGCCAGCGTGTCGACGTTCTGCGTAGCGAAGTTAAGCGGAACCTCGTAGATGCTCGGGACATCGCGCGCAATCACCACCGCTGCCTGCTCTACGTTGCAGAACGCGGCGATCTTCTCGCGCATGTCGCGTGGAACCTCGCGGTCCGCGCGGCACAGCAGAATATCCGGCTGAATACCGATCGACAGCATCTCCTTCACCGAGTGCTGCGTCGGCTTGGTCTTCAGTTCCTGCGCTGCTGCGATCCACGGAATCAGCGTCACATGCACAAAGCAAGTATTGTCGCGTCCAAGCTCCTGGCGCATCTGGCGGATGGCTTCGAGGAAGGGAAGCGACTCGATATCGCCAACCGTGCCGCCAATCTCCACGATCACGACGTCCACTTCGCCCGAGCCCGCGACCTTGCGCATCGCGTTCTTGATCTCGTTGGTCACGTGCGGAATCACCTGGACAGTTTTGCCAAGGTAGTCGCCGCGACGCTCCTTCGTGATGATCTGCTCGTAGATGCGGCCGGTCGTCAGGTTGTTATCGCGGCTCAGCTTCGCGTGCGTAAAGCGCTCGTAGTGTCCGAGGTCAAGATCGGTCTCCGCGCCGTCGTCGGTCACAAAGACTTCGCCATGCTGAAACGGGCTCATCGTTCCCGGATCGACGTTCAGATACGGGTCGAACTTCATCAGGTTTACGCGCAGCCCGCGCGCCTCCAGCAGGCAGCCAATCGAGGCAGCTGCCAGCCCTTTTCCCAGCGATGACACAACACCGCCGGTCACAAAGATGTACTTTGCTGACATAGCCGCGACCTCTTCAGTTGAATGTTTGGGTTGTGCTCGGTGTGCACGATCAAGTATATCGCGAACGCTGTGGAGATTCATCCTTAAACTGGTAGCTCACTGATGCCGCACGGGTTATCCTCCGTGCATGGGTTTCGCCGAGCTTACCCTTGCGCTGCAGCGCCGCAGCTACACATGGCTCCGTTCCATCGCCGACCGCCGCAGTCCGTCGCCGCCGCATCTGCTGCTGGGCGAACGCGGCGAAGATGCAGCGTTCTTCCATCTGCGTTCGCTCGGTTACACCATCGTCGGCCGCCGCTGGCGCTCACCTCGGCTGCCGGGCGACCTCGACCTTGTCGCCTGGGACGGTTCCACACTGGTTGTCTTCGAGGTCAAGAGCCGTGGCTCGCGTGGCATCGCTCCAGCGGAGATGGCCGTCGATCAGCCCAAGCAGGAGATGCTCCGCAAGATGGCCTCCGCGTATCTGCGGCAGATTCCCGAACTGCATCGCGCCGCTGTGCTGCTGCGCTTCGATGTGCTCTCGGTCTACTTCGATGGCGATAAACCTGTCTTCGAGCATCACCTCGACGCGTTTCCGCGCTATTAATACAGCTCGCGCAGGCGCTGATGCCGTGTTCGATAGCCAAAACTGCTCGTTGCGGTGTCTATGATAGTGGTGAAAGAGAGGAACTGCCGCTGTGACCCTGTTGAACGCTCCTGACTACGATCCCACTCGGGACAACCGCAACCGCAACATCCTCATTGGCTTCGCGATCACGATCTTCCTCCTGGCTATTCTTACGTTGGCAGGTTACGTGGCCGGGCACGGGTGGCTCTTCTCCAACATTGGCTACGAGCATCGCGTGAACCAGTTCTTCGACGCGCTGGAGGCGAAGGACTACGCCAAGGCCTACGGCATCTACAACGCCGATCCTGACTGGCAGCAGCATCCGCAGCGTTACACCGATTATCCGCTGAAGCGCTTCACCGAGGACTGGACGACGCAGAGTCCGGTGAAGGGACCCATCAATGTGCATCACGTCGACATCTCCCGCACAGACGGCAGCGGCATGTTCGGCAGCGGCGTCATCGTGGCGGTGCGTATCAACGGAGATCATCCGATCTTTATGTACGTCAACCGCAAGGACAAGACGATGACCTGGCCCGCAATCCA
>CAJCIM010000185.1 GCA_903970395.1 Acidobacteriaceae bacterium | reverse complement strand
TGCTGGCGAGGGTCGTTGCCTCCGGAGGAGCAGTCGACAAGATCGATGCCCTCGGCTTTGAGGAGTTGGGCGAAGGCGACGGCGTCCTCGACGGTGAGGCCGCCCGGCGGAAATTCAGCGGAGGGCTCAATCCAATCGGTGACGGACTGGGTTGACGGCGGACTCACCGTGGACGAGGCGATTGAATTTTCGAAGCTGCTCAAAGCCGAGGACATCGACCTCATCGACTGCTCCTCCGGCGGCAACGATCCTCGTCAGGAGATCCCCATCGGCGCCGGCTATCAGGTCGCTTTCGCCGAGCGCATCCGCCGCGAAGTGGGCATCGCCACCGGCGCCGTCGGCATGATCACCTCGCCCTCGCAGGCCGACCAGATCATCCGCACCGGCCAGGCCGACGTCGTCCTGCTCGCCCGCGAGCTCCTCCGCGATCCGTACTGGCCAATCCACGCCGCCGAGGCTCTACACCTCACCCCCAGCTACCCCGTGCAGTACGAACGCGCAGCCGCCCACCGCCCCAACCGCCGCGAACCCTTCACCCGCTAACGGTGTCCCCCATTCATACCGTTAGCCTCATCGCCGGGATGAGTGGGGTGACGCTCTCTCCGTCGCCTGCTCCGCACTAAAATCAGCAGAAACTCTTCGTAGGAGCCTCTGCATGCTCATCCGCGACGCCATCGCCGCCGACATCCCTGCCGTCACCGAGATCTACAACTCCGTCCTACTGACCTCCACGGCCATCTACAACGACACACCCGTAACCGTCGAAGACCGCCTCACCTACTGGCAATCGCGCACCGCGCAGGACTACCCACTCCTCGTCGCTGTCGACGAAGACAACACCATCCTCGGCTACGCCACCTTCGGCGACTTCCGCTCCTGGCCCGGCTACCGCTTCACCGTCGAAGGTACCATCCACATCCGCGACGGCGTCCGCGGCAAAGGCATCGGCACCGCTCTACTCAACGAACTCACCGCCCGCGCCAGCACCTGCAACAAACACGTCATGATCGCCGGGGTCGACTCCGCTAACGCGGCCTCCATCGCCTTCCTCACCCGCTTCGGCTTCACCCCCGCTGGCACGTTGCACCAGGTTGGGTTCAAATTCAACCGCTGGCTCGATCTCCACTTCCTCGAATACCGCCTCTGAGCCCCACGGCCTCGATCCTCACATCCGGCCAATACTTAAACCAACACTTCACCTGGGGTTAACTCCCTTGGTTCCACCGCCAACCCTTTCAAGATAAAGGGGGTATCGCCCGGACTACTTCCGGCCGCACAGCTCTCAGTCCTATACTTTGCTCAGTGCTCGTTCGCAGAGCCGATTCCAGAACGATCCCAAAGCTGATTCGAGAGCATGGCGACCCACCACCCAATCCGTAAAACCGTCGCGCACTCCACTCCGGTCATCCCGGACAAGCTCTACTTCCGCATCGGCGACGTCGCCCGCATCTGCGAGGTTCCCGCCTACGTCCTGCGCTTCTGGGAGACCGAGTTTCCCAACCTGAAGCCCAACAAGGGCGGCACCGGCCAGCGCCTCTACCGCCGCAAGGACGTAGAAACCGCACTCCGCATCAAGCACCTGCTCTACGACCTCGGCTACACCATCCCCGGCGCCCGCCAGGTCTTCAAATCCGACGCAAAGCCCGAAGCGAAACCCGAGGCACTAGCCGCCGCGCCACTCGAAGCCCCCGCGACACCCGCACCCGAAGCCTCCAGTGCAAAATCCGGCCTCTCCACGAAGCCCGTCATTCTGAGCGGAGGGCGCAGCCCGGAGTCGAAGAACCCCGAAGCTCTCAACATCGCCACCACCGCAGGAGCCACCTCCACCGACACAACGCAGCGCCTGCACGCCCTCCGCGAAGAGCTCCGCGCCCTGCATGCACAGCTCAGCGCACCGGTCTCCACCGCACCCGCACCCGAGCCGCTGCGTCCACGCCTCGTCGCCGAACCCAAACGCCCGCGCCTCCACAAGCCCGAACCCAAACTCGAGCCGCGCCTCGGCCCCATCCCCATCGTCGGCCAGCAGGACCTCTTCCCCACCGAGTAACGCCGCACAATCTCATCTTTGTTTGTCATCCCCGAAGGGGATCTGTGTTTGAGCCCCGCCACCGCTCTATCCCCATACAATCAACACCAGCCCATGCCCGAGCCCACCGTAAAAAAGACCCATACCGCCGGCTCCGCTGCCATGCTCCTCATGGCCAGCAGCTTCCTATCCGGCCTCCTCGCGCTGCTGCGCACCAAGTACATCAACTACCTCTTCGGCGCAGGCATCAATCAGGACGCCTACCGCGCCGCCTTCGCCTTGCCCGATCTGCTCGCCTACTTCCTCATCGGCGGCGCGGCGTCCATCTCGGTCATCACAATCCTCAACCGCTACCGCGAAGCAGGCGACGAGCAAGGTGCGGACCGCGCACTCTCCGCCATACTCACCAACATGCTCGTCGTGCTCGGCATCGGCGTCCTGCTCGGCGAGATCTTCGCTCCGCAGTACGTCTGGCTCGCCAACGAAGGCTTCCGGCACGACCCCGCGCGCTCCAGCCTCTGCACACAGATGACGCGCATCATCCTGCCCGCGCAGCTCTTCTTCTTCATCGGCAGCGTCATGGGTTCGCGACTGCAGGTGCGCAAGATCTTCGTCTATCAGGCCTTCGCCCCGCTCATCTACAACGGCTGCATCATCCTCGGCGCGGTCTTCTTCCATCGCGGACTCGGCGTCACCTCGCTGGCCTTAGGCGTCTTCGCCGGCATGTTCCTCGGCTACGCTCTGCTCAACTCCCTCGGAGCCTTCCGCACCGGCCTGCGCTACACGCCCACCATCAACTTCCGCGCACCCGCCTTCCGCGAGTGGCTCAAGCTCTCCCTGCCGCTCATGGTCGGCGTCTCGCTGGTCATGTTCGACCGCCAGTTCATCAACTACTTCGCCTCCATCACCGAAGGTGGCATCACGCTCATCGGCAACGCAAAGGACCTTTTCAACGCGCCCTTCAACGTCATCGGCCCCGCCGCCGGCGCAGCGTCGTTGCCCTTCTTCGCCAGCCTCTTCCAGCAGAACAAACGCGACGAGTTCTCGCACTCCGTCGCACGTTCCGTCTCACGTCTCTTCGCCGTCGGCATGCTGGTCTCCGCGTGGATGATCGCCCTCGCCCCTTGGCTGATGGGCTTGCTCAAAGGCGGCCGCTTTAACCGCGCCGACGCAGCCGCGACCACACTGCTCTTCAGCATCCTCTCCATCACGCTCGCCATCTGGGCCGTGCAGGGCATCTACGCCCGCGCCTTCTACGCCGCCTCCGACACCATCACACCGGCGGTCACCGGCACCATCATCACGATCGCAAGCGCCCCGCTATACTGGCTACTCTTCCGAATCCACGGCCTGCAGGGCCTCGCCATCGCATCGGACATCGGCATCACCATCCAGACTGTAACTCTCGCGCTGTTGCTCCACCGTAAACACCTGGTCAGCTTCGGCCACCTCGAGTACCCCGAACTCATCCGCTCCCTCATCGCCGCGCTACTGGCCTTCTCCGCCACCTACGAGCTGGCCCACCATCTTCCGCCGGTCACGACCCACCGCGGACAACTGCTCATCATCGCCGCTGGCTCCGCCTCATGGCTGCTCATCACCCTCGCAGCACTCCTCACCACCGGCAGCAAACTCCCCAGACAACTCCTCCGCCGCAAAACGGCATAAGGTACCCTCTCATAGGGGCATCTGTAGCTTCTGGGCTACAACCATCTCTGTGATCGAAATCCTCGAAACGGAGACGTTCTCAAGCTGGCTGACAGCTCTCCGTGATGGCCGTGCAAGAGTAAAGATCGCAGCCGCGTCCAGCGTCTCGCCTTCGGCAATCCCGGTGACGTGAGGCCTGTCGGCGAAGGCGTCAGCGAGCTCCGTATCCACCACCGCGCTGGCTATCGTGTCTACTTTGTCCAACGCGGAGAACTTTTCATCATGCTTCTCTGCGGTGGTGATAAGGCGACTCAGGACAAGGACATCGCAATCGCCAAAAGACTGGCAGAGGAGACCCCATGAGCCCTACCAAAACGAGACCGTTCGACCCGGCTGAATACCTCAACAGCCCCGAAGACATCGCCGCCTATATGACCGAAGCCCTCGAAGCTGGCGATCCAGCCTTCGTCGCCGACGCACTCGGAGTGATCGCGCGCGCACGCGGCATGACCGCGGTCGCTCGCGAGGCCGGCGTCTCCCGCGAGAGTCTTTACCGTGCACTTAGCGCCGACGGCAACCCGGAGTTCGGCACCGTCATGCGCGTCGCCCAGGCTCTCGGGCTACGATTCACCGCAAGCCCCATACCCGACAAAGCCGCGTAGCCGTGCCTCTTTCGCGCAAGTCTTACGCAGCAACACTCCGCCGCTGAATCTTGGCCATCCACTTCTCATTCCCGGTCAGGCCTTCCAACAGCCCCTCCAGCGACAGCCCTTCATCCAACTGCGGCCACCAGATCCGCGTACCCATTGGGCCACCCGGCGGTCCCAGATTGAAGTCAGCCGCCTGTTCCGGCGTCGCGTCCGCAACCCACTGCAGGTTCTCCCGAGGCAGCACCAACCGTCGCCCATCGCTGAGCTTCAAAATGAACAGTTCCAGATCGCGCTGATACGTCGCCTCGACGATGCTCGGCCCCTCCGGTTCATTCCGCGCCCGTTCTAACGCCGCGTCGATCTCTTCGTCTGTCGTCTCACAGATCCATTCAGCCACGTGCCACTCTCCACAGTTCAACCAGTTCGTCGGCATGCTTGGTAGCCGTTCGCAAAATGCGGTTTACATCAGAACGCTTGGCATTACCAGGAAGGATTGGGCTGTTTCGCTTCGCAAGCCTCGTCTTCCCATCCATCAATTCCACCAGCACCTCAACCCCGGCATAAAACCCATGCACATGTGGAGGCAGGTGGTCATGCGAGTAGGCTTCAAACCAAACGCCGTCAAAGGTCTTCGAACCCACATACTCAATCTAGTCTTCTGCGGCCAGCGCATCAATCAGAATCAAGCCCTTGACACGCCAAATACAATAGAGACAGCAAAGAAGAAGACGCGCGGCCCCGGCCTGGCTCTTCCCGCATACGGCCCAGCGCCAGCCCCACCCGGCATCAACTTGACAACCCAACGACCCCTCGCCGCACCGGTGGTTCCATCCCTAACCCCAATCCGCTGCGGATCTTAGCCAAAATACCGGGGAAGGTTCGGCAGCCTTTACGCTCTACACTCTATCCTCTACACTCTGCTCCTAAGCATCCTTCGCGTCGACATACTCCTCATGCCATGCCGTTTGGATCGCCTCGAGGACGCTCTCATTCGACTTCGCCGGATCGCCCACAAACCCCGGCAGTTGCGTCACCCACTTGTGCAGATCGGTAAACCGCACCGAGTACGGATCGGTGTCCGGAAAAAGCTCCTGCAGTTGAATCCCAATCTCCAGCGTGTCACTCCAATCGATCTCACGAGCCATCTTCATCGCCTCCAGACTCCAGTGTACTTCGCGGCCACGACACAGCCCTTGCGCTCATGGCTTTCCTCCCAACCGCGATAGAATGGAAGTAGCCGCATGCAGACCGAAAACGCAGCTCCGAAGCCCCTCACTCCCGCCATCCGCAAGATGACCGCGCGCCGCCGCCTTCTCGCCGCCGCACGCCGCTTCCGCGAGCTCACCTCTATCGGCTCCGCGCTGGCTTCGACCTCGCACCCGTACATGGCGCAGATCGTACCCATGCGCCGCTGCAACCTCGCCTGCACCTACTGCAACGAGTACGACGACAGCTCCAAGCCCGTCCCCATCGACGAGATGCTCCGCCGCATCGACCACCTCGGCCGCCTCGGCACAGCCGTCATCACCATCTCTGGCGGCGAGCCCACGCTGCACCCCGAGCTCGACGACATCATCCGCCGCATCCGCAAGACCGGCGCCATCGCCGGCATGATCACCAACGGCTACTTCCTCATGCCCGACCGCATCGAGCGCCTCAATAAAGCCGGCCTCGATCACATGCAGATCTCCATCGACAACGTGATGCCCGATGAGGTCTCCAAGAAGTCGCTCAAAGTGCTCGACAAGAAACTCCAGTTCCTCGCCGAACACGCCGACTTCCACGTCAACATCAACTCCGTCGTCGGCGGCGGCACCGCAAGCCCAGAAGACGCGCTCATCGTCTCAAAGCGCGCACTCGAACTCGGCTTCAGCTCCACCATCGGCATCATCCACGACGGCTCCGGCCAGCTCAAGCCGCTGGGCGAGCGCGAGCGCAAGGTCTGGGACGAGGTCCGCAGCCTCACCCGCCGCAGCTACTCCCGCTTCAACCACTTCCAGGAGGCCATCGCCAACGGCCTGCCCAACGACTGGCGTTGCCGCGCCGGCTCGCGTTACCTCTACGTCTGCGAGAACGGACTGGTCCACTACTGCAGCCAGCAGCGCGGCTTCCCCGGCGTACCCATCGCGGAGTACACCCGCGCAGACGTCAAACGTGAGTTCCTCACCGAAAAGTCCTGCGCCCCCAACTGCACCATCAGCTGCGTCCACCAGGTCAGCTATATCGACCACTGGCGCGCGCCGCAGACCAGCCAGGTTACGCCTCCCGGCGCGAACCACGAGCAGCCCGAACTGGTCCAGATCCGCTAGCTAGTACGCGCTGAGCGGAGCCCGCATCCACTGGTTCGGAGCTACACACGCATACACGTACGGCATCACCACCCGCACCGCTCCCGGCGTGCAGGCCGAGTTCGAGGCCGGAGCCGTTGTCCCCGCGTGCAGGTCGCCGTTGCCATCCACAATCTGTGTGTTGCCAAACTGGAGTGAGTTCGGGGTTACGTTGGTCCCTGCCCCGATCTGCGCTGCGTTGCTCGCCCCGCCCCCCGTCGTAGCATTCGCGCCGATCGCAACGGTATTGCTTTCA
>CAJCIM010000184.1 GCA_903970395.1 Acidobacteriaceae bacterium | reverse complement strand
ATTTTCTAACTCCGTTGCGGCTCTCGCCGCGGGTACTCGATACAACGAATCGCAGGAGGAGTGCTGCGACTTGGTGTTGCCCTTCTGCATCGAGCTTCTCGATGCTCCTCCGGGACTGCCTGGACTTCTTTACGCTCTACTGTCTGCTTTACTTGCCCTTATTGCGGCGCTGCACGATGAAGACATCCGTGCGCTTGTTGTTGCGCGTCTTGTAGCCACGTGTCGGCTGGCCCCACGGCGTGACCGGATGACGGCCGCCTGAGGTCTTGCCTTCACCACCACCGTGCGGGTGATCGACCGGGTTCATCGACACACCACGGTTGGCCGGGCGAATGCCCTTCCAGCGGTTGCGGCCGGCCTTGCCGATCGTGACGTTCTCGTGATCGGTGTTGCCAACCTGGCCGATGGTCGCCATGCACTCCACGAGCACCTTGCGGGTCTCGCCGGAGGGCAGCTTCAGCAGGGCGTAGTCGCCTTCCTTCGCGATCAGGTTCACCTGCGCGCCAGCAGAGCGTGCCATCTGCGCGCCCTTGCCAGGACGCAGCTCGATGTTGTGCACAATCGTACCGGTCGGGATGAACTTCAGCGGAAGCGCGTTGCCCACAAGGATGTCGGCGTCTGGGCCGCTCATGATCTTCTGGCCCACCTTCAGCCCGATCGGCTGAATGATGTAGCGCTTCTCGCCATCCGCGTAGTGCACCAGCGCGATGCGCGAGCTGCGGTTCGGGTCGTACTCGATCGTCGCAACGGTGCCCGGAATGCCGAACTTGTCGCGCTTGAAGTCGATGAGGCGAAGCTTCTGCTTGTGCCCGCCGCCCTGGTGGCGGATGACCAGCTTGCCCATGTTGTTGCGCCCGCCAGTGCGGGGCTTCACCGAAAGCAGCGGCTTGTGCGGCTTATCGGTCGTGATGTCGTCGTTGACCAGCTTCGTCTGAAAGCGAAGCGTCGGTGTAATCGGTCGGAAACTCTTAATCGGCATGGTGCTAATCCTTTGCCGCGCTTATTCTGTTGCTTCTTCGTTCAGCGCGATACGTGATGCTCGTTCTCAGTTGTCAGTCACAGCGAACTGACAACTGAAAACTGTGAACTAAACTTCGGCTGCGAAATCAGGAACCTTCTCGCCGGCCTTCAGGCGCACATACGCCTTCTTCCAGTCGGGAAGGAAGCCTGCAAACTTGCCGCGGCGGCGCTCCTTGCCCAGAACGCTGGCAGTGCGGATGCTGGCAACCTTCACATTGAAGAGCTGCTCGACGGCCTGCTTCACTTCGGTCTTGGTGGCATTGGCAGCCACTTCAAACACCAGCGAACCTTCGGTCTCGCGCGAGGTAAGCGCCTTCTCGGTGATCAGCGGACGACGGATAACGTTGTATACGGTAGGCATGTTATGCAGCCTCCTTCTCGTTGTGCTTATGCTTGGACACGTTCTTCTTCAGCGTCTCCTGCAGCGTCTCGAAGGCGGCCTTGGAGAAGATCGCGTGCTCGTAGCGCAGTAGGTCGTACGGGTGAACCTCCGACGAGAGCACCAGCTCCACGCCGTCCAGGTTGCGCGAGCTCAAATACAGCTTCTCGCTCAGCTGCTGCGAAGACTCCACCACAAGCGCAGTCTTCTTCGCTTCCAGCGTGTTCAACGCCGTGCGGAACGCCTTGGTCTTGGCCTCAGCCAGCTCGAAGTTCTCGACGATGACGAGCTTGCCGTCATTGATCTTCGAAGCGATGGCCGAACGCAACGCGCCCAGCAGCTTCTTGCGCGGGAACTGGTACTCGTAGCTGCGCGGCTGAGGTCCGTGGACCGTACCGCCGCCACGCCAGAGCGGTGTGCGGATCGAACCGACGCGGGCGCGGCCCGTGCCCTTCTGCTTCCAGAGTTTCTTGCCGGCGCCCGAAACGAGCTTGCGGTTCTTGGTAGCGTGCGTACCCTGGCGCAGCGAGGCGCGATAGTGCTTCACCGCCTCCCACAGAAGGGCCTCGTTGACCTCGCCGGCGAAGATCTCGTCCAGCTCGAACGAGCCGACCTTCTTGCCTGCGAGACTGACTACATTGATGTCTGCCATCGTCTTCTCTCTTCTTCGCACGCCATCGATGCGGCGCGCCTTTCTCTTGTTCGTCTGCGTTCTCGGTCTGTTCCCCGCGCAGAGTTTGGTTCAGTAGGAGTAGGGTCAGGCATTCAACTACGCCCTATTCCCTACTCCCTGTCTTATTTCTTCTTGCCGCCGGCGGCCTTCTTCGAAGCCTTCAACGCGTCACGCGTCTCAGCACCGGCGAATCCACGACGCTCTCTCGGTGGCGCCTTCGCCTTCGAGACGAGCACGTAACCATCACGCGCTCCGGGGACCGCGCCCTCGACGAGCAAGAGGTTGTCCTCTACGTCGATGCCGCGCACCCGCAGGTTGCGGACCGTGTGCTGCGTGGTGCCGAAGTGGCCGGGCATACGCTGACCGGGGAACACGCGCGACGGAAACGAAGACGCACCGATCGAACCCTGGATCTGGAACATGTGACCGTGTGACTTGGGGCCGCCGCCGAAGCCGTGGCGACGAACGACGCCCGAAAATCCGCGTCCCTTCGAGTTGCCGATCACATCGACGAACTTTGTGTTCTCGAAGATCTCGACCGTGATGCGATCGCCGGCCTTGGCCGTCTGATCGCCTTCTTTACCGGTCACCGACTCCAACTGAACCTCGCGAATCTCACGCACCGGAGGCGCATCGCTCTTCGCAAGGTGGCCGGTCATGGCCTTGTTGATCTTCGACGCCTTCACAAACTCGACCAGGCCGATCTGCGCGGCATCATAGCCGTCCTTGGCCTGCGTCTTCAGCTGCGTGATCACACACGGGCCGACCTTCAGCACGGTGACGGGATGCACAACACCCGCGTCATCGAACAGCTGCGTCATGCCGATCTTCTTACCGAGAATTCCTGTAACTGACATACTTCCCTTTCCTCATCATGCTTCGGTTGAGCCGGAGCACTGTAGGGTGTTGCTCTTGCATTTGCCTTTCTGGTTGTCATCCCCGCAGGGGATCTGCTTCACCAGTCCAGCTACTAAACTTTTACTTCGTTACAGTCTTGATCTCGACGTCCACGCCCGCAGGCAGGTCGAGCTTCATCAGCGCGTCAACGGTCTGCTGCGTCGGCTCAAGGATGTCGATCAGACGCTTGTGCGTGCGGATCTCAAAAGCCTCGCGCGACTTCTTGTCGACGTGGGGCGAACGCAGAACGCAGTACTTGTTCTTGATCGTCGGTAGCGGAATCGGGCCCGCGACCTGTGCGCCTGTGCGCTTGGCGGTCTCGACGATCTCACCAGTGGAGGTATCGAGGACGCGATAGTCATACGCCTTCAGGCGAATACGGATGCGCTGCTGTGCCATTTCTAACTTCTTCCCGCGCCTGTCTTGCAAGCGCTGTACTCAAAGATCGCTTGGAGTGGCTGCCGGTGATGAAC
>CAJCIM010000183.1 GCA_903970395.1 Acidobacteriaceae bacterium | reverse complement strand
TCTACAATCTCTCCAGAGGGACTCCCATGCGCTATCCCATCGCAAGCGATACCAAACCAAGCCTCACCGATCTCCTCGACGCCGCACAATCCGAACCCGTCTTTATAGAGCGCGATCGACAGGAAGTCGCCGTACTACTATCTGCCCGCGACTACGACCGTCTCAGTGGCAAAGCCACCCGCGCGTTCAACGACTTCTGCGACGCCGTCGCAGATAGGGCAGCCGCCCGCGGCCTCACCGAAGAGAAACTCGAAGAGCTTTTGAAGCATGCCTGATGGCTCTCGTGGGGTGACCTACTTATGCGACCCGCCACCGGACGCTCCACCACCACCCCCACCACCTCCATGCGATTCACCGCCTCCACCACCACCGCCACTCGAAGCATGCGAAGCACCACCTCCTCCGCCACCCGAGCCACCGTGCGACCCGCCTGAAAACCCGCCGCCACCGCCGCCATGGAAGCCGCCGCCACCGCCGGAGAACCCACTACGATTTACCGCCAGCGGCATCGACACCGTCGACGTCTTCCCGCCCTGCACCACCTCACGAGCCACCGAAAAGCTCTGAGCCTTGTGATCGAACGTAATCGGTACAGTCTGGTACCGCTGCACCACAACATCACTCTTCCGTCCCGGCTCTGACGCCACCCCATGCGGCATCAGGTTCCGCGCCTCCAGCCTCGGAGCCTCAGCCCGCGCCAGCGGCACAAAAACCGGCCGCGTAAACTCCTTCGGAGGCCCATCCAGCACCGTCACCGGCTTAGTGTGGTCATAAGCCACGCGCTCCACCTGGCCCTGCTTCCAGCCCTTCGTCTCATACAAACCATGTTTCAAATTCAGCGGCTCTTTCCCCGCAACATCCTTCGGATGCAGCGGCACGTATCCGCGCTTGCTCCCGTTCTTCACCCACCGCACCGGGCAACGATGATGCCGCTTCGTCCCTGCCACCCACACATAGTGCCGCCGGCCACCATAACCCCATCCGCCCGCATGGCACACCGCCCACTCATACGGCCACGGGCTCCCGATCAGCTCCGTATCCACCAGCCGCATCTGCAGCGTCAGCGGGTCCTGCGCATACCAGCTGCGAATCGCATAGGGATCGCACGGAAAGAACGGGTCATCAAAGTCGTCCTCGAAGTACAACGGATCGGCAGTCTGCGCCTGCCATGCCGCAGCAGCAAGTCCACTCCCGCCCTGCGGTACATACGCCGCCTGCACAAACCGCGCGGGCGTCTCCACCACAGCCTGCACCGGCGTCTTCACAGCTCCACTCTGCGAATGCCGCCATCCGCCCGTTGGCTCCCAGCACCTACCCTCAGCACAGTCAAAAAACTTCCCCTGTCCGGCCATTTCCACCAGCCCAGGAATCGGCTCACTCAATCCCGCATCCTTCATCGCTGCTGAAAGTGCGGCGTTGCGCTCATCTACCTGCGCACTCACCCACGCGTCCCAACCTGGCCCCGTCGCGGTATCGAACGGCTTCTCCACGTTCGCGCTCGACGGCAAAATCCGCCCATGGCTCATCAAAATTGTTTGCCCCGCAGACAAGTGCCGCAAGACGCTACCCCCATGGAACGCGAGGTCCTTCCTCATCGGCGACACCAGCATCGCGTCCAGAAAGCTGTCGATCCGCATATACGCCGCCTGCGGATAGTGCAGATCCACCCCGTCCGTGGCCGTCCTTACCTCATAGATCTCCCCCGCAAACTCCGGCACCACGTTCAGCGTCATCGTGCCACTCAGCAGGTTCAGCACCGTATGCGGAACACCATTGGTAGCGCTCAGGTCCTCAAACGCCAGCACCGAATTCGGAGCCAGATACACCGTCGAAGCGTCCTCAAACTCCACCACCGCGCGCCCCTCACCTGTCACCAGGTTGAACCCGCTCGCCACCGGCAGGTCGACCGCCGCCTTCTCCCACGTCGCACCGGTGGCCTTCTCACCGTCATGCCCACGCGACACACGCACATCGCCCTCGACAAAACTAACCCGCACAATCTCGGGATAGGTCTTAGCGATCGGAGCATCTTTGTCGGACGCATGAAGAAGGGGGTTTTGAAAGAACAGGAAGGAGGAAACAACGAGGAGGAGAGACCTACGAAGACGACGCGCGATGCTCATGACAAGCCTCAATCGACAACCGCACAGCCATCGGAGTGCTTGGACGAGGTCAACTGCGATCCACGATCGCGTCCACATCAACCCGGGAAAGCTCTGGTTTCAAACCATGCTGTTCCAACAGAGTGACGCACCAGCCCTCACAAAGGTTGCATCACGCAGACACAAACTCTTCATACTCGGCAGAGCTACCGTATCCCGCAGACACCCAGACAATTCCATGACATCTGCTCAGATGAAGTCTGCATAAACTTGTTTACGCCCGTTCTCCGATAGTTCCAGGTTGTCAAAACTATCGGGTGCAAAGAAGTCGAGCGGCGAGAGGAAGAAGTATGACCAGCAACGAGACAGCCGAACAAGCCCTTTCGCTTCTCTTGGAAGCCGAACGAGACAAAACTTGTGGCGAAGAATCCAGGCAAAGCTACTTCGAGATGCATAAAGAAAGGTTCCAGGACATCCTGCGACTATGCCGGGAACACGTGCCTGATTCTTCTGCCCGCGTGCTGGATATAGGAAGAAGTGAACTCACTGCCTATCTTCTGAACTTCTACCAGAACGTACACTCCATGGGATTCGACACGGCCATGGATGATGGGGGGCATCGTGAAGTAAGCGCAATGGACAACGTCCCCCACATTACCTTCGACCTCTTGAGTTCTCCCATCGTCTCCAGCTGGCCGGATTGTGGACGCTTCGATTTGATCGTCTTCTCAGAAGTGATCGAGCACCTTTGGGTAGCCCCCGAGTTCGTATTCTCGGCCTTGCGTTCGCTTCTTACAGACAACGGTGTACTCATCTGCACGACTCCGAATGCGACAGACATCGCCAAACGGCTCCGGTTGGCCTTGGGACGCAATCCTTATGAGCGGCTCCGGCTCTACTCGACAAACCCCGGGCACCTCAGAGAGTACACCCAGAAAGAGCTCTTCGAAATAGCACGCAGTGTCGGACTCAGTTGCACGAGGCATCTCTATTTCAATTGGCCCCAGAGCAAAGGTCGTAGCCAAATCAAAGCCCTGGTCATGAAGTTAGTCCGCGCTTGGCCCTCATTTCGATCGTTTCAACTCTGCGTGCTTGCCAGGACAAGTGCTTCGCCCGCAGGCTGATAACTGCTGGGTACCCCGTGCCCTGATCTTGTCGGCGGGTCTCGCCTCTGGGACAGTGTGCGCGGGATACCTGCAAACTACTCAACCCCTCGCAAACCCGCACCACCACTGCTCCAAACGCATCTCCCTCTTGACACGCACCGTACAATAAAACTAGAGAGCAGAAACAAAAGCCCGGCGCCGCGCCGGGCTTTTGCATTGCAGCAAAAGCTCCGGATAAGACGTCCACAAGTCCACTCATAACTATTCCCAATTCAAGATCTTCGATCAAAACGTACGGCAGGGGAGGCCCCCAGGGTTCACGCCACGGCCCATCTGCGTTACCCTGCTCACGTCCCCTCAACTCAGCCTCACAGGAGCCACCGCATGAAGACTGTCGTCCGCGTTCTGCTCGGGCTTGCTGCACTGGTTGTCCTCATCGTCGCCATCGCCTGGATCGACGGCCTCACGCTGCCCGTGAACCACTCCACCACCGTCACCGCAACCATTCCCGCGCCGCCGGATCAGGTCTTCGCCCGCATCACCGATATCGCGCACGGCAACCAGTGGAGACCTGCCGTCAAGACCGTCACTATCCTTCCACCCGACAACGGACGCGACCATTGGATCGAGGACCTCGGCCACGGCCAGACCATGAACTTCCTAGCCACCCGCACCGACACGCCCACCCGCCGCGAAGTCCTCCTCGACGTTCCCGGCGCAGCCTACGGCGGCACCTGGACATACGAGCTATCCCCCGGCCCTACACCTAACACCACCACGCTCAACATCACCGAAGCCGGCTACATCAATCCACCCATCTACCGCTTCGTAATGAAGCACGTCATCGGCATGGCTTACAACCTCAACACCTATGAGAAAGATATAACTAAGTCCTTCCAGCACTAACTACTTCGCCGGCTCACCTTCACATCCGGCCCCAGGTCCACCTGCGTTCGGATCAACTGGTCTGCAACCATTCGCCCAAACACTGTTTTACCTTTGTCGTTCAGATGCGTGCCGTCGAGGTGATCCTTCGTCGCCATTTCGTTACGTCCAAAATTGAATCACCACATAATCCGGTTTGTCTCCAGCACGCTCTGCCATAACCCCTGCTCGCGATATTTCGCTGTGCTCGCGCCGCCCTTCGCCATGTCGAGACAATCCACCCGCGCATCGAAGCTGGCACAAAACCCGCATCCGTAGATCGAACTTTCAGTCTGCGTCGAATTGCCAGCCAGATCCACACAACGGTTCCCGCCTTACGTGCAGCAGCCGTCACCGGATCGAATGCGCGCGCAGGATCACCCTGCGCCAAAGTTGTCCCACAATAGAACGCGCAACCCATCGCCAGTATTACCAACGCCTCACAGTTCAGTACTCTCCACAGGTAACGCTTCGGTATACATGCTTCCGTCCATTTGACTTCTATGCGCTCTGGCATACTATCGCTCAACAAGCACTACGGGAACATGTTGTCCATACCCCGAAAGCACCACAATTGCTCCACTGTACCTCTGTCGCCAAAGAAGCCGGGCTAGCAGCCCATGCCAATTCAGCCGAGTTATATCGACAAAGGAGCATTTATGCAGGCACGAATCGCCGTCACCGCACTCTCCGGGCTCGCACTCTGCGCGGCCCTCGCCCTCACCCCCGCCGCCATCGCCCAGACTGCTGACCAGACTGCCTCCTTTCTCAGCAACCCTATCGATGACACCCAGCGCACGACACTGCCCGGCAACGTCCAGGCTCCCAGGCTCGACTCCGCCGCCGACCGCGGCCCAACCGCAGCCGCCCTTCCCCTTGAGCATCTGCTCCTCCAGCTTCAGCGGCCGCCCGCGCAGGAAGCGGCCCTGACCGCCTATATAACCTCCGTCGACGACGCCTCCTCGCCCAGCTATCACAAGTGGCTCACTGCGCAGCAGGTCGGCATGAACTACGGCCCGTCCCACGCTGACATCACCGAAGTCGTCATGTGGCTCGCCTCCAAGGGTCTCACCATCAACATGGTCTACCCCACCGGCATGGTCATCGACTTCTCCGGCACCGCCGCGCAGGTTGACGCCGCCTTCCACCTCGGCCTCCACAACCTTGTCGTCAATGGCGAAACCCGCGTCGCCGGCACCCGCACACCGTCGGTTCCTACCGCGCTGGCCGGCATCGTCGGCGGCATCGTCAACCCCACCGATCTCGCTCCTTTACCCTCAACACATGACGTGCAGTCCGCGCACGTTGACACTCATCACGACACCCAGGCAACGCAGACGTCCATTTCCAGCCCAGTCCTCGTTGCCCGTGGCAGCGACAACTAAACGGCCTGCGGCAACTGACACCCCTCCAATGCAATGCACCCCGCCCTCACAGGCGGGGTGCGTTGCGTCAGGAGTCACTATTTCCCGCTCACCTTCGCAAAGTCAATGAACGCCCGCGCCGGATCGGTGTGGATCAGCTTCACATTCACCTTGTCGCCGACATCCAATCCGTCTCCGCCCTGCACCACACGCCCTTCAAACGGCGGGCGAATCACCCGAACATATACGCCCTTGTCGCTAGCGCCTGTCACCACGCCCGGGAACACCTGCCCAATGCGATCGGCCATCGCTACTGCGGCCACTCGCTTCTGCATATCGCGTTCAATCTTCCGCAGAGCCTTGTCCGCGTCGTTGCAGTGCTGCGCAATCGCTCCCAGGTCTTCATCGCTATAAGGCGCAGCCGCATCTCGCATCATGGCATGGAGCACACGCTGCGTCACCAGGTCGGGAAACCGCCGGTTCGGCGCCGTCGAGTGCGTGTAGTCCCTCGCCGCCAGCCCAAAGTGCCCCGTCGGATCGTCATCTGGCCGCATCAGCAGGTACTCTCCTGGCCCCATCAGCTTGATCACCGCCACCGCGAGATCCGGATAGTGAATCTCATCCGTCCGCCGCTGCTCCTCAAGAAAGTTGTTCAGCGCGACCGAGTCCGGAGTAGCCGGCAACTCTGCCCCGTGCGTCTGGGCCAGCGCCACAATCCTGTCCCACCGCTTCGGCACTACTACCACGCGCTGTAATCCGCTTCTGCCTCCCTTCCGCAGGGCTCGCGCCATCACACCATTCGCTGCGACCATCAGATCTTCAATCAGGTTCATCGCGCGATTCTGGATCGCCTCCTGCACGTCCACGACCTTCCCATCCATCACCACCGGATCGGCCTCGGACTTGTGAAACTCCAGCGCCCCGCGCTTCACCCGAGCTGCATGCAACAGCTGCGCAGCCTCATCCTGCAGCTTCAACTGCTCCACCAGCCAGTTTGCTGGCAGCGCCGAAACACTGGGTGCTCCATGTCCCGCGTCTGGGACATGGGTTGAACCACTCAAACTCGCATCCGCCGCATGCTCTCGCGCGCTATCACTACGCAGAGTCATCACATCGCTATCCACCACACCCGCCGCCGTCTTCTCCAGCCAAGGCCCCACGCGCGAGTACGCCAGCTGCGCGCGGTTCCTCACCATCGCCAGCGACACCTTCTCCTCCACCAGCTCGCCGTCCGCCCCCACCACGAACGTCATCATCACCGCCAGCCGGTCTGCGCCCTCATTCAGGCTCGTCAACCCCGTCGACAGCTCCAGCGGCAGCATCGGAAAATTCTTCACCGCCGTATAGATCGTCTGTGTCTGCCCCGCCGCATGTTCATCAATCGGCGAATCCTTCTCTACAGCCGCCGCAACATCGCCGATCGCCACACGCAGCCGAATCCCGCCCGGCACGCGATCCGCCACCTCAATCTGGTCAAGATCCCTCGACGTATCGTTGTCGATCGAAGACCACCCCAGAGCTCGCAGGTCTTCCACTCCGTCAACCGCCGCCAGCGTCGCATAGCGCCTCTCGATCTCCGCAACCTGCTCGGCTACGCCATCACCGAACTCTGGCTTGAAACCAGCGCCGTGCATCTCGTCCAGCGCGGCCTGTGCCAGGTCAAACGGCTTCCAATGTCCACCATCCTGTCCCACGGCAGGGTTGCCACCATGACCACCACTTCCTCCCGGACTCCCCTTCAGCGGTTGCTGGTTCGCCCGATGCTGCCGAAGTTGGTCATGATGCGATGGGTTCCGGAAAGACATGCCCCGCAGACTACCACGCCACCACCAACACAGGGGCGAGTTCCCACCAGCTCCCACTCCGCCAACGAACCAAAGATCGCACCAATCGCTCGAATATCGAACAAAACGTGCCAGCCGTCTACTAAACGGACTAGCATAGTTAATGCCATGGCGCCCACCACCGCTGCGAAAACGAAGCCGCAATCCTCCCCGAAAACCACACTACCCCTCGCGCGCGAAACTACCGGCCTAAGCCGCGAAGCCACCTTCGAAATCTTCCGTCGCTGGGGCTATCTCCAGGCATCGCTCGATCCTCTCGGCCAGTTCCTGCCGCCCGAGCCCTTCCCGACGCCCGCGCCCGATGGTCCCGACGCCGCTGAAGCTCGCATCTACTACTGCTCCACCATCGGTGCCGAGTTCATGCACATCCCCTCGCCCGAGATCCGATCCTGGATTCAGCAGCGCCTCGAGGCCCCAGCGCCGACCGCCGACCTGCTCACCGCCAATCGCGTGCTCAACGGTCTCATCCGCGCCGACCTCTTCGAGCAGGTCATCCAGCAGCGCTACCTCGGCACCAAACGCTTCTCCCTCGAAGGACTCACCGTCCTAATCCCGTTCCTCGACCAGCTCTTCTCCACCTCTGCCGATCTCGGCGTCACACACGGCCTCTTCGCCATGGCGCACCGCGGCCGCTTGAACGTCATGGTCAACACCGTCGGCCGCAGCTCCTTCGAGGTCTTCGCCAAGTTTGAAGACGTCGACCCGCGCTCCACCATGGGCGGCGGCGACGTCAAGTACCACATGGGCGCCACTGGCACCTTCACCACGCCCAACGGCAAATCCGTGGAGCTGCACCTAGCCTCCAACCCCTCGCACCTCGAAGCCGTCAACCCGGTCATTATGGGCCGCACACGCGCCTACCAGACGCGCATCGGCGTCAACGGTACAAAGCAGGTGCTCCCCGTCATCCTCCACGGCGACGCCGCCTTCGCCGGCCAGGGCATCACCGCCGAAAGCCTCAACCTCGCCACGCTCGAAGGCTACAACCTCGGCGGCACCATCCAGGTCATCACCAACAACCTGCTCGGTTTCACCGCGCTGCCGTCGGAGTCCAACAGCTCGCGCTTCGCCTCCGACCTCGCCAAGCGCCTGCCCATCCCCATCTTCCACGTCAACGCGGAAGATCCCCTCGCCGTCACTCGCATCGCCGCTCTGGCAGCGGAGTTCCGCGCCACCTTCCACGCCGACGTCGTCATCGACCTCATCGGCTACCGCCGCCATGGCCACTCCGAGGTTGACGACCCCACCGTCACTCAGCCGCGCCGCTACGCCGCCATCAAGAACCATCCGCCGCTCTACAAAATCTACGCAGACTCCATCGGCATAGACGCCACTGCCGAGATCGAAGCTGTCCAGAACCGGTTCCTCGCCGACCAGAAGGACGCCACTCAGGCCGACCATCGTCCGCACATGCACTCGCTGCCCGCCTACTGGGACAGCTTCTACGGCGGCCGCCTCCGCGCCGATGACAACCCGCACACCGGCATCGACGCCACAGAAGCCGCGACGCTCACCACCGCACTCACAACCGCGCCCGCGGGCTTCCACATTCATCCCAAGGTCGCCAAGCTTCTCGAACAGCGCGTCGACATGGGCGACGGTAAAAAGCCTCTCGACTATGGCATGGCCGAGCTGCTCGCCTACGCCTCGCTCCTCAAGGCCGGCACGCCCGTTCGTCTCTCCGGTCAGGACTCGCAACGCGGCACCTTCAATCAGCGCCACTCCGTGCTCATCGACATCGAAACCGAGGTCCGCTACTCACCGCTGAACAACATCGCTCCTAATCAGGCACGTTGGGAGGTCTACAACTCCATGCTCTCCGAGGCCGCCTGCCTCGGCTACGAGTACGGCTTCTCCCGCGACTTCCCCGAAGCTCTCATACTCTGGGAGGCGCAGTTCGGCGACTTCGCCAACGGCGCGCAGATCATCATCGATCAGTTCATCGCCGCCAGCGAAGCCAAATGGAATCTCCTCTCCGGCGTCGTCCTTCTGCTGCCACATGGGTATGAAGGCCAGGGTCCAGAGCACTCCAGCGCCCGCATCGAGCGCTATCTCCAGCTCGCCGCGCAGGACAACATTCAGATCGCGCAGCCGTCCACAGCCGCGCAGTACTTCCATCTGCTCCGCCGCCAGGCGCTGCGCAAGTGGCGCAAGCCGCTCGTCGTCTTCACGCCGAAGTCGATGCTCCGCCACCCTGACGCGATGTCTCCTGTTGCAGACCTCGCGCGCGACAGCTTCCTCAACGTCATCCCCGACAACGACACAAAGAACGCGCGCCGTATCCTCGTCTGCTCTGGCAAGATCGGCCACAACCTCCGCGTCGAACGCGCAAAGCGCAATCTCACTGACGTCGCCATCGTCTTCGTCGATCAGCTCTACCCCTGGCCCGAAGCCGAGCTCCGCGCGGCCATCGACCAGCACCCCACCGCAACCGAGATCGTCTGGGTGCAGGAGGAGCCAGCCAACATGGGCCCACTCTTCTACGTCATGCCGCTGCTCAAGCGCATCACAGGCGACCGCCCGCTGCTCAGCGTCAAGCGCACCGCCTCCGCCAGCCCCGCAACCGGCTCCGGCAAGGCCCACGACATGGAAGAAAAAACCCTCATCGACCTGGCCCTCGGCCACAGCGCTTAAAGTTATTGACCGCCGGGTGATATTAACGTTTGACGTTACGAAACGTCTTCCGTTAATATCGCCCTGTGATCGTCAGCTTCCGTGACTCCGAAACCGAGAAGCTATCGAACACCGGCACCGCGCGCCGCGTTCCCGCCAACATTCGTACCTCGGCCTGGAAGAAGCTCGCCATTCTCAACGCCGCTGTCGAGCTGGATAATCTGAAGGTTCCTCCGGGCAACAAGCTTGAGCCGCTAAAGGGCGATCGAAGAGGTCAGCACAGCATCCGTATTAACGACCAGTACGGCATCTGTTTTGTCTGGCGCGACCATAACGCTCACGATGTCGAGATTGTTGGCTATCACTAGATTTCGAAAAGGAGACGAAATGCCGAAGCCCTTCACCATCCATCCCGGCGACATCCTCCTCACCGAGTTCATGGAGCCGCTTGGCTTGACCGCGTATCGCCTCGCAAAAGACCTGCATGTCCCGCTGCCTCGCATGTACGACATCGTGCGCGGCCGCCGCTCCATCACCGCCGACACCGCTCATCGCCTAGGTATCTACTTCGGACTCCCGCCTCAGTTCTGGCTCAACCTCCAGAATGAGCACGACCTGCGCCTGGCAAAATCATCCGAGCTCTCTCAGATCAAACACTACCTCGCCGCCTGATCTGACTTCACATCGGGCAGCAATCTTTATCGCGTCCCCCACGTATCATCACCTCATGAGCCGACTCCTCCCCTGCCTGCTCCTCTGCGCCTCAGCGATCTCCCACGCCCAGCAGCCCGCACCACCGCCCGACGCAACACCCGACACCTCCCCACTCCCCGACCTACGCCAGCTCGCGCTCGACGTTGACCTCAATCAGCGCGCCGCCGAAGCCGCTCGCAAGGACTACACCTACCGCGTCCACGTCCTCGACGAGCAGCTCGACAAAAACGGCGGCATCAAGAAGGCCAGCACCATCGACTCCGAGAGCCTCACCATCGACGGCGTCCGCATCGACCGCACCACCGCGAAAGATGGCCATCCCCTCACCCCCGACGAACAGAAGAAAGAAAGCGATCGCATCGACAAAGAGGTCACCAAGGCCAAAGAACGCCGCGCCAAACTCGAAGACAAGGGCAAGGAGACCGACACCCGCGGCGACGAGATCATCTCCGCCGCCCGCATTCTCGAACTCGGCACCTTCTCAAACCCACGCCGCATCCTCCTCAACGGCCGCCCCACCATCGTCGCAGACTACGCCGGAGACCCCCACGCCAAGACCCATAACGCCAGCGAGTCCGCCATCCGCGACCTTGTCGGCACCGTCTGGTTCGACGAGCAGGACCGCACCCTCGTCCAGGGCGAAGGCCACTTCCTGAACGACTTCAAACTTGGCGGTGGCTTCGTCCTCAACATCCACAAGGGCTTCAGCTTCAGCTTCCAGACCATCAAAGTCAACGACGAGGTCTGGCTGCCCAAAGCCATCGACGGCCGCGGCGAAGCCCGCATCCTCCTCCTCGACCACGTCGACGGCCACCTTCACATCGACACCTCAGACTACCGCAAGTTCCGCTCCACCAGCAAAATCGTAGGTGAAAGCGACCCACTAGGCCCCGACGACCAGCCGCTACCCACCTCTCCTACTCCATCCAAACCGCAGCCCTGACTTCTGCTCCCTACTTCCTGCATTGAAACAACACGAGGGAACGGCCAGAGCCATCCCCTCGTGTTCCTATATGTATCGTTTTTTGCGAGCGCCAAAGTCCTACAGCGGTTGAACGTCAGAGGCCTGCCACCCCTTCGGTCCCTTCACCACGTTGAACTGAACGGCCTGACCCTCTTGGAGGCTCTTGAAACCGTTCGAGTTGATCGCCGAGTAGTGCACGAAGACATCTTCACCGTTCTGCCTGCTGATGAAGCCAAACCCCTTGGCGTCGTTGAACCACTTTACTGTTCCCTGTTCCATGTCTCGTAAATCCTTGTGTGATTGACTTTTGACGCTGAATCCAAATACGGGTTTCGGCCACAACCGGTGCAGAAAACCAATCTGTTTCAAACGATGACGAGATGTTAGCACGACGGACAAATTATCCACCGATTTTTTTTGCATCACTTTGCTTCACGATAAAATATCGTTCAGCGAGATACCAGCGCCACGCAAAGCCAGCGCAGCAAATCGCGCTGTTGGCTCAGTTTATGCGGGCTGTTCAATATGGGAACGCACGATCGCCTCAGCCCTCGCCAGCACCTCATCCAGCGTCAGGCCGGTCGAATCCAGGATCACGGCATCCTCAGCAGGCCGCAACGGCGAGTCCTCGCGGTTGCGATCGCGCGCATCGCGCTCCTTCAGATCTTCGATAATCGCAGCCTCGATCACTGCAGCTTCCGCAGGTGCGTCGCCCGGCATCACCTGCCGATAACGCCTATTCCCCCGCACCTCCGGCGCCGCATCCAGAAAGATCTTCACCTCGGCATCGGGAAACACCACCGTTCCAATGTCGCGGCCTTCCATCACCACGCCACCAGCCTCGCCCATCTTCCGCTGCTGAGCGACCATCCACTCACGCAGCCTGGGATGCACCGAAACCTGCGACGCCGCCGACGTAACATCCTTGTCCCGCACCCGCCGCGACACATCAACACCATCCAGCAGAACGATGTTGCCCTCCAGCTGCGGCTGCAACGCAATGCGCGTCTCCTCCGCCAGTTCCAGCAGCGCAGGCTCGTCCTCGAACCCCAGGTCGTGCTCAATGGCCTTCAGCGCCAGCGCGCGATACATCGCACCGGTCTCCAGGTTCAGAAACCCGAACCGCCGCGCCAGGTGAGCCGCCATAGTGCTCTTGCCCGCACCCGCAGGCCCATCGATCGCGATCACCGGCCGCGCACGTCTGCTCGCACCCGCCGTCGCTGTGTTGCTTGCTGCTGTCATCGTCTCTCTTTCGTCTCCGCCAGCGAGCGGCTAGCCCGCCTCAGGCTTTGTACGCCATGCAGCCTTCGCCGCGCCACCTACGAACCGCGCTTGGGCCCGAAGCCACCTGGCTTCTTCCCGCCAAATGACTTCTTCGCTCCAAACGGCTTCTTGCCGCCAAAGCCGCCACGCGACTTGTACGGCTTCTTGCCGCTATCGTCCGTCGGCGGAACCCACGGCGCCTTCGTAAACGGCCGGTTCTCATGACCCTCCGCACGCGGCTTGAACGGACGCCTCGGAATCGTCCGCTCCACCGGAGCTCCATCGATCGGAGCGTCCTCAAACTTCGGTTTGAATGCACGCTTCGGCGCAGGCCTGTCTCCACGGTCAAACGTACGAGGCTTGAACGCAGGACGCTCGCCGCCCTCAGCCGAACGCGGCGTATACGGACGCTTCGCGCCAAACGCTGGCTTGTCGCCAAAACTCTTCCGCGCAAACGGCTTGTCGCCATCGCGCTTCTCATAGCTTCTGGGCTTGAACGCAGGACGCTCGCCACCCTCTTCCGTGCGTGGATTATAAGGCCGCTTCGCACCGAAGCTTGGCTTATCACCGAACGCCTTCTTAGCATATGGCTTATCGCCAAAGCTCTTCCGCGCAAACGGTTTGTCACCATCACGCTTCTCATAGCTTCTGGGCTTGAACGTCGGCCGCTCGCCACCCTCTTCCGTGCGCGGAGTATAAGGCCGCTTCGCTCCAAAGCTCGGCTTATCACCGAATGACTTCTTTGCATACGGTTTCGCGCCAAAGGCAGGCTTGTCGCCAAACGCCTTCTTCACATAAGGCTTCCGTTCCGCAGGCTTGCCATCAAACGTCCGCTTCTCAAACGACTTCGTCGCTCGTTGCGGCACAGTGCGACGCTCCACCGGCAACCCAGCCTGCTCACGCGGGCCCAACGGCTCGCGATCTTCCGGAGCAGGCTTGCGATACTTCGTGAACCCATCCTGCTTAGAAACAGCAGCCGCACGTGGCTTGCGCTCTTCATCCCATGGCTTCGCGTAGCTCGGCTTGCTCTTCGCAAACGCCGACTTGCCGCCCGCAACTGCATCGCGCTTGAACGGCCTCCGCTCGCGCTCCGGCTTGCCTTCGCCGCCCTCAACGCCAGCACGCGACGTCGGCCGCACACCGCCAAAGCTCTTCGCACCAAAACTCTTCGTCGGCTTGCCGCGCAGCGAGCCCTTCGGGCCGTCGCTTGCAAAGCTGCTGATACGTCCCGTCCCAACCTTCTTCGGCTTGGGCAGCTCCGCAGCGATCTCCTCGCCCTCAACGCCCTCGCTCGCAGCCACCGCAATGCTCTCCGGCAGCCCACCCAGAACATGCAGCAGCGTCTTGCCTTCAACGGCAATCGTCTCCAGCTGCCTTGACGTCGTCAGCGCACGCAGCACCTCACGCACGCGCGACCGCGCCGTCAGCGGCGAGAGGAACGTAGCGATCTCCTCCTCCGTCGCGGCAAAAACCTGTCCCAGGTACAGCGAGATCAGCGCAGACAGCGCCTTCGGCTGCCCCGCATTCGCACCCGCCTTGATCGCCTTGGTAAACCGCCGCGTGGTCAGCTCCCACATCGTCGCGCCGCCGCCCTGATCCAGCAGAGGTAGCACCCGCAGCTGCGACCACAGCTCGCTCAGCGCCCGCAAAATTGCCGTCTCGGTCACCTCGCGGCCCAGCTCACTCGCCAGCTCTGCAGCTGTCATCGCGCCGCGCCCGCCTTCAGCAGCAGCCAGTACCTCATAGACATGCAATCCCAGCGGGGACACCGAAATCGCACCGCTCGTCGCCGGTGGCAGCTTCCAGCCCTTATCGCCGCGCAGCGTAAACACATAGCTGAACACCTGCGCAGACACAACAAAGTCCGGCACATCGCCCGGCACCGCCAGCAGGTTCAGCGGAACGATCGACCCATCCGCCACCAGCCTCGCTACCAGGTTCCTCGCTGGACCCGTATCCGCAGCCGTGGGCGCATCCTTCGCCGCTCCCAGCGTAGCCTCCACCAGTGATGGCGCAGGCGTCGGCAGCTGCAACGTACGCGGCGCAAACAGCACCATCCCGTGCTCTGCAATCCACGCACGCGCGGCCTCCTGCGTCAGCACGGCCTCACCACCCTGATGCCATGCCACAACACGTGCGGCCTCCAGCTGTTTGCTGTCCAACTCTTGTATCGAACTCAAAATATCCTCTTCTATTCGTCTGCACTGCAAAGCGCGACACGGACCCTCGCCTCGGCGAAGCCCATTTAACAAATCCTTGAATGTGCGGGGAGCACTTTTCCTGAGCGTGCATCTTGGGGCTTCGATCTCATGGCCGCTTTCTCTCAAAGAAAACGGCGCTACGTCGAATTGCCCGGTTCGCAATATCAGGAAAAATGCTCTTAGAGCGACGCGCAAACTAGATGCGCTGAAACGCCCGCTGGATGTCCTTTAAAGAATACCGCAATGCAATGGGTCTGCCATGCGGACAGCTCGTCGGATGCTCTGTTTTTCCCAACTCTTTCAGCAACCAGTCGATCTTTGCCGGCTCCAACGGCATATTTACCTTGATCGCCGCATGGCAGGCGATCGAAGCGGCAATCCGCGTCCGTCGCAACTCTTCGTTCTCCACCTGCGCTGTCTTCTCACCAGCGCCAAGAACTTCGTCGAGCACACGCTCCAGCTCCTTGCCCTCCAACCCCACTGGTGCGGCCTTCACCGCCAGCGTCCTAGGCCCAAACGGCTCCGCCTCAAACCCGTTCCGCTCCAGCTCCTCCGCAATCGCCGCAAAGGTCACCATCTGCTCCGGCAGCAGGTCGATCAGCACCGGCATCAGCAGCCGCTGCCGCTGCACCGCCTCCACCTTCCTTTCGCGCAGAATCTTCTCAAACAGCACCCGCTCATGCGCCACATGCTGGTCGATGATCCACAACCCTTCCTCATTCACCGCCAAAATGAACGAGTCCCGCAGCTGCCCCACCGGCTTCAACGAAGCCAGCCCATTCAGCGTTCCACCATTCGGGGCGCCCCGTTCATGGACAGTCTCATCGTTCGTGAGCGGGTTGGCAGCATGCTCCTCATACCCCACTGCAATCCCGTTCCCCTCAAACCCCAATCGTCCCGGCGACTCCGCCACCATCCGCCCGCGCAGCTCAAACGCCGCCACATCCCCCGGCTCAATCGTCCCTTCACTCTCCGCAATCAGCTCACGCGGCTCAAACACCGGTTGGTCGATACCGGGCAGCGGGCTCACATCCACCATGAGGCTCGCACTCGCCGTCGCCGAACCATGCAGCGCCGTCAGAAAATCCGCCGCAGGCCGAGCCCGTATCAGCGCCGTGCGCACCGTGTCGCGCACAAAGTCATGCACAAAACTTCCCTGCCTGAACCGCACCTCGGTCTTCGCAGGATGCACATTCACATCGATCTCCTGCGGTGGCATCTCCAAAAACAGCAGCACCACCGGGAACGACGTTGGCGGAATAATATTCCGGTACGCCTCCGTGAACGCATGAAGGATCAACCGGTCGCGAATCAGCCTCCCATTCGCAAACACATAGATCGAGTTCCTATTGAGCTTCTGCAGCTCCGGCTTCGAAACAAACCCACTCACCCGCAGAAACCCCGGCGCAGGCGGCTCATAGTCCTCAGGCCGCTTCCACGGCGGCGGCTCGGGAATCCCCGCCCGCGCAAAATCAATCTCCGCTGCCACGGGTACCAGGCTCTGAAACGTATCGCGCCCAAAGATCTGAAACAGCCGCTCGCTCGCATCGGCCACCGCAGGCGCCACCAGTAGAGCCTGTGTCGCACTATGCAGCTCAAAGTGCTTCTGCGGATGCGCCAGCGCATAGTGCGTCACCAACGCCGCCACATGCCCCAGCTCCGTCTGCTCCGCTCGCAAAAATTTCCGCCGCGCCGGTGTATTGAAGAACAGATCGCGTACCGCAAGCGTCGTTCCGGCAGGCAACCCGGCATCCTCCACGCGCAGCATGTTGCCACCGGCAATCTCGATCACCGTCCCAGCCTCATCCTCGGCCGCACGCGTCTCCAGCGTCACCCGCGCCACACTCGCAATCGAAGGCAAAGCCTCCCCACGAAACCCCAGCGTAGCAATCGTCAGCAGATCATCACTCGACCGTAGCTTCGACGTAGCATGCCGCTCAAATGCCAGCATCGCATCATCGCGATTCATCCCGCAGCCATTGTCGACAATGCGAATTAGCTTCCGCCCACCACCCTCGATCTCCACGCGAATCCGGGTGGCCCCTGCATCGAGTGCATTCTCCAGCAACTCCTTCACCACCGACGCAGGCCGCTCCACTACCTCGCCAGCGGCAATCTGGTTGGCAACCTGATCGGAAAGTACGTGAATGCGTCCCATACCTGAATTGTAGTCAGCCGCTCACTGAGCAAATCCCGGCCTAAATCCTCCTCCCTAAATCTACAAACTACCTAAATCTACAAAAATTGAGTCGAACACCAGTACCTCATCACAAACGACCTCCAGGAGATTGGTTATCAAATCCATAGCAGCGTTCGCCCTCGGCTTTGTCACCCTTACCGCAGCCTCGGCCCAGAACATCTCGCCCGGCTCGCCCGCCCCTGCACTGTCCTTCAATCACCTACTCCAGGCCCCCAACGGCACCAAGGCAGAGCTCCCCGCTCTCAAAGGCAAAGTCGTTGTCCTCGAGTTCTGGGCCACATGGTGCGCTCCCTGCGTCTCCCAGATCCCCACCTTCAACAAGCTGCAGGCCGCAGTCGATCCCACCCACATCCAGTTCATCTCCGTCGACGACGAAGACCCCGCCCTCGTCGAAAAGTTCATCACCCACAAACCCATCTCAGGCTGGCTCGGCTTCGACACCACCGGCAAGATCTTCGACCGCTATAACGCCAAGAGCCGCCCCGTCACCATCGTCATCGACACCAAAGGCCGCATCGCCTCCAACAGCCTCATCAATGACGTCCGTCCCGAAGACATCAAGCCCGAGCAACTCGCCGACCTCGCCCAGGGCAAGCCCGTAGTCTTCGCCAAGCCCAAAGGCTCGCCAGCCCCCAGACCACTCATCATTCCCCACTAAAGATCCCTCACGCAAGACGCCAGCGGTCTAGCCGCTGGCGTTTTCTGCAATACTGATCGGCAACGCGTTACCGGTCCCCAATCACATGCAGACGCATGAAGTTCGTAGCGCCGGTCTTCGTAGCCGTTCCAGCCACAATCCCAACTACCTGCTTTGACTTCACAAAGCCGCGGGCTTCGAGAATATCCTCCGCCGTCTCCACCAGCTTGTCCGTGCCCTCAAACCGGGCGCACACAATCGGAAACGTCCCCCACAGCAGCATGCAACGGTGCACCACGGCGTCAAACGGACTCAGCGCATAGATCGGCGCCTCCGGCCTGTACTTCGACAGCAGCCGGGCCGTATTTCCGCTCTCCGTAAAGATCGCCACCGCGGCAAGGTCCAGGTCCTGGGCCGAGTGCGCCATGCACTCGCAGATCGTCTCCGGAACCGTCATGCCCACGCGCGTTCCATGCGGCTTCAACGACAGTTTCAGAGCGGGCTGCACCCTCATCTGTGTCTCCGTCTCCACCACGATCTTTGCCATCATCGCCACCGACTCCACCGGATACTTACCCGCCGCCGATTCAGCCGACAGCATCACAGCGTCAGTTCCGTCATAGATCGCATTCGCAACGTCACTCGCCTCAGCCCTTGTTGGCCTTGGGTTCTCAATCATCGACTCCAGCATCTGTGTCGCCGTAATCACTGGCTTCCGGTACTCTGCCGCTCGCCGGATAATGTGCTTCTGAATCGCCGGCACCTTCTCCGGCGGAACCTCCACACCAAGGTCGCCGCGCGCCACCATGATCCCGTCCGCAGCCTCAAGAATCGAGTCCAGATGGTCGATCGCCTGCGGCTTCTCCAGCTTCGCAATCACCCACGCGTCTGATCCCAGTTGCGAGATCCGGCCCTTCACATACTTCACATCATCCGCAGTCTGCACAAACGACACCGCAATCGTGTCGCACCCGGCCTTCAGCGCAAACTCCAGGTCCTCTTCGTCCTTCTCCGTCAGCGACGGCACTTTGATCGCCACACCCGGCAGGTTGATGCCCTTCTTCTCGCCCAGCATCCCGCCGTTGACGATCTCCGTCACCACATCCGCGCCCTGCATCTCCACCACACGCAGCTCAATCAATCCATCCGACAACAGAATCTGATCGCCCGCCTTCAGGTTCTCCGCCAGCGTCGTGAACACCGTGCTCACGCGCTCCGCCGTCCCCTCAATCTGCTCTGGAGTAATCGTCAGCCGCTGCCCCGCCCGCAGCAGCACAGGCTTGTGGTCCACCAGCACACCGGTGCGGATCTTCGGCCCCTGCAAGTCGGCAAGGATGCAGATCGGCTTCTTCTCCTCCGCCGCAACCTTGCGCACCATCGCAATCAGTTCGCTCTTCTGCTCATGCGACCCGTGCGAAAAATTCAGCCGCGCCACATCCAGCCCCGCGCGTACCAGCTGCCGAAACATCGCCTCTGTGCTCGAAGCCGGTCCCAGCGTCGCCACAATCTTTGCACGACGACACCAATCCAATGTTCCCTTTTCCACGGATACCTTCCAAGAGCTAAGGAGTAGGGAGTAAACAAAAGGCAGGGCACGGCCGTCCTTCGACGCAGTTCTCTACTCCTTACTCACTACTCCTTGCTTCAATCCGTTATTCTACCTGTCCGAAGCTTCCGCAAGCCCGGCAGCTTCCACAGCAGCTCCGATAGCTCTGGATCGCGCTTCTGCACCGTCCGTTGCGCATTGAACTCCGCACCGATCAACACGCTCAGCGCAATCAGGTACAGCCAGAACATCAGTGCGATCGCCGCGCCCACCGGCCCATACACCCGCGAGTAGTTCGCAAACCGCGTCACGTACACCCCAAACACCAGCGTCGACAGAAACCACAGTACCGTCGCCACCATCGCTCCCGGCAGGCTCGCGCTCCACGTCCAGTCGCGCCGCAGCATCTGCCACGGCGCGCCGGCCAGCATGTCCTTCATCAGCGGCTCAAAGTGGAAACGCATTCCCCGCGTCAGGTCCGTGCCAAGGTGGTAGATCACCGCGATAATCCCCACGCTACCGATCAGCGCCATCGTCCACCGCAGCAGGAACGCCACTACAAACACCGGCCACCGCAGGTCAGCGGTCACCTGATGCGCCAGCCAGCGCGTAATCAGATGTCCAAACACCACCAGTCCGCTCGCCGCCGTCATCGGCACGAGCGACAGAGGCACCAGGATCAGCGCCCTCCGCCGCACTGGCCAGAAGCTCGCTCGCAGCAGCGGCAGTTTATGCGCCCGCCGAAACCCCTCCATCAGCGTCGCCATCACGCTCGTTGCCCCTGTCAGGCTCACCACCGCAGCACTCACGACAGCACGCGCCGTATATGCTGACGCATGGCTGTTCGCAAAGTACGCCTCCAGAAGCGGGCTTACGTTCGACGGCAGCACACGCGCAAAGAACGTCGCCAGCTGCAACCGCAGCGGCAGAGCATCCGGCAACATTCCCACCAGCACCGCCGCCACAATCAGCGCCGGAAACAGCGCAAACATCGCCGAGTACGCCGTCGCCTGCGCCAGGTTTAGCGCGTCATGATCCAGCGCCGCAGCCGTCGCCTGCCGCAGCGTATCCGCAATCTGCCATAGGCTACGCGCCTGCCGACTGCACTGCTGCCACGCCACTCCGGCTATCGACGCCATTCCACCTCACACAACTCCTGGGTGCCTATCTTCGCCGCGGCTTTATCGCGGCTAGTGTGGGATGCAACACTCCCCACCCGGCCACTGCCACTACTTCTTCCACTTATTCAAAAACTCCGTTACCGCGCTCGACTGCATGTAGCGCATGTCAGAAAACTCCTTGTCCTGACTCATCACTACCGTCCCATCAGGACGCAGCACCGCCAACGCCGGCACACCATGAATCGGCACACCATACTTGTGCGCGATGTCAAGGTTCGCATCCTCCTGGCCAATGTTCACCTTCACCTCAATGAAGTTCTTGTTCAGAATCTCCACATTTGGGCTCTGATGAAAGTAGATGTCCAGCACCTGGCAGTCGCCGCACCAGTCCCCGCCAAAGTCCAGGATCACGCGCT
>CAJCIM010000182.1 GCA_903970395.1 Acidobacteriaceae bacterium | reverse complement strand
AACCCGCTAGAGTGACGGTCCGACCGCATGATGTTGTTGAAGGCGACCTCCAGCACACGCAGCGGCTCTACCGTGCGGAAGTGGCCGAAGTCCTGCAGGGTGTGCGCCTGCAGCCATGCAGTCAGCTCGGCGATCTCCGCGTCGGTGACGCCGGAGTAGGCCTTACCAACGTTTAGCAGTTCGGGTTCACCACTGGCGGAGAGGCCGCGCACGGCAAAGGTGTAGTCGCTGAGCAGGCCCGCACGGCGGCCGTGGCCGAACTCCGCGCCGGTGATGACGACGTCGAGCGTGGCGAGCTCGCGTTTGAGCTTGACCCACGCGAGCCCGCGGCGGCCGGGTTGGTAGCTGGACTCAGCCGCCTTGAGCATGACGCCTTCGTTGGCGCGGGCGCGGGCATCGGCGTAGGCGCGGTCGATCTGCTCGGCGCTTTCGACGCTCTGCGCGGGCGAGAGCCGAAGGCGCGGCAAGGGTTCCGCCGTTAGGCCGGTGGCGGCGAAGAGCGTGCCCTGCCCGCCGCTCGGCTCGGCGTCCATAGGCGCGAGCGCAACGCGACCGAGCTGTGCAGTTAGCAGCTCCAGCCGTGCGCGTCGGTCGCGCAAAGGTTCAGAGAGCAGAAGCGTTTCACCTTGGAACAGCAGATCGAAGGCCATAAAGACAACGGGCACCTGGCGGCGCATCGCGCTATCGATGCGTTTGCGCCCGATGCGCTGTCCGAGCCGCGCGAAGGGCAAAGCCTTGTCCGTAGCAAAGTCCCAGGCGAGGATCTCGCCGTCGAGTATCAGCGGTAGTTCGAGCGACGAGATGGCGGGATCATGCATTGCCGTGGCGAGCGCTTCGGCGATCTCCGGAAAGCTCTCGGTAATCTCCTCGCGAGTTCGCGAGTAGATGGCGACTCGGCCCGGCTGTGCGGGATCGCCACAGTGGATCTGCGCGCGCATGCCGTCGAACTTATCCTCCAGCAGCGCGTGTACCGCAACCGGAGCGTCATCCACCGGTTTGCCGGTAAATCGCACGATGGCCTCCTCGGGAGTTTCGACGGGAGAGGCGAGCATGAAGCCCAGCGGATGAAAGAGACGCATGCGCGCCTCGTCGAGCGTGCCTGCAAAGGCCATTTGCACTACGCGGGCGAGGTCGGCCTCCAGCATGACGGCGTGGCGCACCGCTGACAGCTCGGATTCGGAGGCCACCGCAATCGCCTCCTCGATCAGGCTCTGCTTTACGCCGATGCGCATGTCACCGAGCATCAGCTTCAACAGGTACTTCGCGTCCAGCGCGGTCGCGCGGCGCAGCAGGCCTTCCACCAACGCAGCGCGGGCGGGAGTGCTGCGCGCGACGGCCATCGCTGCGAATGCTGTGTCAACCTCTTCAAGCGTGAGGCTCGCCGTTGTGTCATCAGACCACACATCTTTGGCAGCAGCACCGAGATCGCCGTGACGGCGATACGCTGCCGTGAGCGCTGCATCCGTCGCGCCGGATACAGCTTTGAGCGCACGCGACAGCAGCGCCCCGCCCGCGCTGAGCTTGCGCGGATCGGCCTCCGCAAAGGGCTGTCCGGCGAGATAGAGGCACAGCCGTCCGGCGTCCTCGCTGCCATCATCCTGCTGGGCGCGACGAACGGCCTCTGCGATGGCGGCGCGCTTCTTTAGCCGTCCCGGCTCAGCGGCCAGCGCTTCGGCCAGTCGCGCGACCTCTGCAAACATCGCCATGCCTCTAGCATCGCTCATGCCTTTTAGCATCCTCCATGCGCTTCCATCCGCTCAAAGCGTAGATGCTCCTACAATCAGGTCAGGCAAAAACTTCGCCGGAGAACCTGACTGCGCTGCCGTTATCTCATCCCGCTAGCGTTTGCCACGTGTCTGCACGCGCAGCAGACTACTACGCTGGCCGCGGTGCTGGCGCATCTAGGCGAGCAGGCGGCCACGCTGGACCGCTCACTGCCCAGCTTTACCTGCCTGCAAACAGCGACCAGCGAAGAGTTGGAGCCTGCAAAGCACGAGCAGCCGCCTAAGGTCCTGCGCCACGTGGAGTTCACCGCAAACCTGCGCGTCCGACGCACCCCGGACGGCAAGCTCGTCGAGTCAGCCGAGTTCCTCACGGTAAACGGCCGGCCCTACACCACCGGCGGGTTCACCATGCCGGCCTACGCACAGGGAGGATTTCTACAGGCGCTCAGCTACTTTCTGCCCGGCCAGCAGAGCTGCTATGTCTACAACCTCGACGGCAATCGCGTCGACTTCGAGGCCGCTCCCCACGCTGCAGCCGACGCCAACTGCCGCAGCGCTGGGACGCGCGGCTTCGCCCTGCTCGACGGCGATGGAAACATCCAGCACATCGAGCGGCGTGTATCGCCCGCTGGGGTCTATGCGTATCACCTGATCCAGTTCGCAGCGGTGGACCTTGTACCGGTCACACTGAACGGCGTCAGCTATCAGCTCTCGAGCCACCTGAGCTCCGAGCGTCCCAACGGCCGCGCGATCGACCGCTTCGAATCCACCTACGCTGACTGCAGACTCTTTTCTGCAACCGTAACCCTTGGTCCGGCAAGCGAACCCACAGACGAGAGCCATCCGCCACAGTAGCTCAGTCTCGCAACGCACATACTGATTTTGGCTGAAGATTTACCCACTCTGCCACCTACTCAAAGCAAATGAAGTAATTGTCATGGCGCTGAAATTAGAACCTTTGCGTCCAAGTAGTGTCTACTTTCCATCAGAGCCGATGATTCACCACAGGAGTTTTCACCCATGAAGTATCCGCTCCGCCGCACGTTGACCGGCGCGTTTGCATTGGTCTTTGTCGTCTCCCTGCCCGTTACGGCCCAGAGCCTCGTCTCCAGTTCGTTGCCGGACTCTCCAGGCTACGCGCAGCAGGCGGGAACTTCGACGACAGAGACCACCGGAGTGATCGAGGGCGAGGTCACCGACAGCCACGGCGCGCTGGTGCCTGGCGCCTCCGTCACGCTCTCGGAGAAGGGCCACGCGGCGTTGCACGACACCACCACCGACAGCGCGGGTCACTTCACCTTCAAGGCTTTGGGACCGGGAAGTTACTCCGTGCTGGTGGCAGCGCCGTCTTTCAAAACATACTTCTCGCCGGACATTGAGCTGCACCCGGGCGAGCACTCCGAGATGCCTGCGATTGCCCTGGCCATCGCGACGGCGGACACCTCCGTAGACGTCTCGGCCGACTCCACCGCAGTAGCCGAGCAGGAGCTGAAGCGCGAGACGCAGCAGCGCATCATCGGCATCGTGCCCAACTTCTACACCAGCTTCGTCTACGATGCCGCGCCGCTCGACGCGAAGCAGAAGTTCAAGCTGAACGCACACAGCGTCTTCGACCCCACCATCTTCCTCGGCGTCGCCATCACCGCAGGTCTGGAGCAGGAACGCAACACGTTCCCCAGCTGGGGCAACAGCGATGCCGCCAGCTACGGCAAGCGCTTCGCCGCGGGTTATGGCGATGCTCTGCTGACACATACCTTCGGCTACGCCCTGTATCCAGCCATCTTCCACCAGGACCCCCGCTACTTCTACCTTGGCCCCACCAACAAGATGAGCACCCGCATCCGGCACGCGTTGCTGAACGGCGTCCTGACGCGCGGCGACAATGGCCACCAGGAGATCAACTTCTCACACCTGCTGGGCAGCGCCTCTGCGGGTGCGCTCTCCAGCGTCTACCACCCGGCGTCGGACAGCGCGGGCTATCTCGCCGGGGTCAACCTTGGCGTCGGCATCGGGGGCAGCGCACTGGAGGCCATCTTCCGCGAGTTCGTGTGGCCGCACTTTACGACGCATGTGCCCAGCTACGCGAACGGTAAGACGTCTCAGCCGGCCTCCACGAAACCTTAGGCTTGGCTGTATCATCTAACCAGCGATGCTGATTGCCAGCGCAAACCCGGTGACAACCTCCCGCGTGACTCTCCGTCACGACTTTGCCTAGCTGCGCTTGAGCGTTTTCTTACCCCAAGCTCGCGCTTTTCGCCTCGCAACTGCCAAACCAAAAGACTTTGCTGAAGGACTTATATGTTCGAACGTCTCGATCAACTCGAAGCCCGCTATGAAGAGCTGGGCGCCCAGCTCGGCGACCCCAACATCGTCAAGGACCAGGAGAACTACCGCAAGGTCTCCAAGCAGCACCGCGACCTGGAGCCGACCGTAGAGAAGTTCCGCGAGTACCGCAAGCTGACCAGCGCCATCGCCGATGCGAAGACCATGTTGGCCGACGCGGACATGCGCGAGATGGCCGAGATGGAGCTCGCGGAACTGGAGCCGAAGCTGCCCGCCGTGGAAGAAGACCTAAAGGTGTTGCTGCTGCCCAAGGACCCCAACGACGACAAGAACATCGTCATCGAACTGCGCGCGGGCACAGGCGGCGACGAGGCATCGCTGTTTGTCGCCGAGGTCTTCCGCATGTACCTGCGCTTTGCCGAACAGCACAAGTGGAAGGTAGAAGTGCTCTCGCAGACGGACTCCGACGTAGGCGGGCTGAAGGACATCACGGCGATCTTCGAGGGCGAAAAGGTCTACTCGCAGATGAAGTACGAGAGCGGTGTACACCGCGTACAGCGTGTGCCGGCCACCGAGACACAGGGCCGCGTGCATACCTCCGCGATCACCGTCGCCGTGCTGCCGGAGGCCGAAGAGGTCGACATCAAGATCGAGAACAAGGACCTGCGCATCGATACCTTCTGCAGCTCCGGCCCCGGCGGACAGAGCGTGAACACGACCTACTCCGCGGTGCGCATCACGCACTTGCCGACGAACACCGTCGTCAGCTGCCAGGACGAGAAGTCGCAGATCAAGAACCGCGAGAAGGCGATGCGCGTTCTGCGTTCACGCTTGTACGAGGTAGAGGCCGAGCGCCAGCACCAGGCGCAGGCTGCAGATCGCAAGGCGCAGATCGGCACCGGCGACCGCAGCGAGAAGATCCGCACCTACAACTTTCCGCAGAACCGGCTCACCGATCACCGCATTGGCCTGACCAACCATAACCTGCAGATGGTGATGGAAGGATTGCTGCAACCCACCGTGGATGCGCTGATCGCGCACAGCACAGCGGAGCGGCTGAAAGCACAGAGCGAAGCGGCTTAATCAGGCCACGGGGCTTAGCTCTTCGGCAGCGTCTCGCGAATGGTCTGTGCCATCTCATCAATGGAGATGTCCTGGCTCAAGGTCTTCGCCTCCCGGCTGTTGGCGACGACGCCAAGCCCAACCTCGTTGGCGATCTCGCGGTTCACGTTGAGTAGCGTGGTGGTCTCCTTTTCGCTCAGTAGAAGCACCTGCAGCATCAAGTGATCGCGTTCGTCGGAGCGCCGCCCGATCCGTGTCTGCCGCATCAGGATCAAGCTCGCGATAAGAATCGCCTCCATTGCAGACACGGTTTGCAGCAGCGAATACGGTCGCGGGTCGAAGTGCTGTGTCTGAGGCAGCGAGTTGAAGACGATCCACACCATGTAGATCGCGAGATGCACCGCAATGAACGCCGCGCTGCCTATAAAGATGGCAATCCTGTCCGTGGCGCGCTCCCAAGGCGTGCGTCGCGCGAGAAACTCTTCTTCGTGCCGCGCAATCAACTTCACGTGGTCTTCGATGTGCGCCTGCGACATAGTGCCTCCGCTTTTCTTTGATGCCGCGTAGCGACACCGTCGCCATGTGAGATGCAGGTTTCAGCGTAAGCTCGCGTTATCCTCAAGCGCATGAGGTCTTTCGCCGCCGCTCTCATTGCCATTGCCCTGACCGCATCGCTCTGCGCTCAATCGCCGCAGCCCTTCACGCTGCAACAAGTGATGAGCGCTCCCTACGCAAACCAGCTCACCGCCGCGCCGACCGGGCCGCTGTTTGCATGGGTGGAAGACGCCGAGGGCCGCCATAATCTCTACGTCGGCGGCAAGGACATGCCGGCGCGCGCGCTGACGCACTACACCGAGGATGATGGGCAGGACATTCGCCAACTGGCATGGTCGCCCGATGCGAAACTCATCGCCTACACCTATGGAGCGGAGAGTGGCGCCGACGGCAAGCCTGCAAATCCGGCGCATCTGCAGCGGCCGACACCGCTCACCGTGATCGTGCAGCCGGTAGATGCGAGCGCAAAGCCGGTCGTAGTCGGCGAAGGACGTCTGCCACTGTTCGCACACGATGGCCGCAGCCTCTTCTGCGTGCGCGACGGTCAAATCTGGATCGCCGATCTCACGCAGTCAGCAACGCCGCACCAACTGGTCTTTGATCGTGGTTCCGCAAGTGCGCTCACACTCTCGCCCGACGGCAATACGCTCGCCTTCATCAGCCGCAGGCGTGAGGTGAATCAACCCTCGCACAGCTATCTTGCCTTGTACTCGCTGACGACGCACACTCTGACATTTCCAGCACCAAGCACCGGCGACGACTCCGCACCAGCGTTCTCACCCGACGGCAAATACCTCGCATGGCTGCGCGCGCCGTTTACCGATACGCCGGAGTTCGCACTCAACCGCACTAGCGCGAATCCTTGGTCGATCCAATTGCTGGATACAGCTTCAGGCACCACACGCACGGCATACTCACCAGAGCCAAACAAACCCGGCAGCGTGTTGCCGATTCCTGACGACACTGAACCGTATCTGCTGTGGGCCAGGAACGAACGCATCGTTTTCTTCAGCGAAGTAGATGGCTGGAGCCACCTCTACTCGTTGGACATAAACGATGCCCCTCAGCCACGGCTTCTTACGCCGGGTAATTTTGAAGTCGAAAGCCCTGTAGCCAGCGCTGACGGCACACGGCTCTATTTTTCTGCGAACGGTCCCGCGCGTCTTATGTCCACCACGCCAATGGCCGAATCTGGCAGACGGGAGTGGACCGATATGCCCGTTTACGCGGAGCGACGCAATCTTTTCTTGGTGGATCTAACACGACCCTCGGCTGTCGCTGAACAGTTGGAGATTTGCTGCAAAATTGACACGCATCCGCAGATTGCCGCCGACGGCACAGTCGCGGATCTCGTCGCGGATGCGTGGACTCCCATGCAACCGCAGTTCGTGGATGTTGAGCATGGCTCCTGGCAGAACGGTCGCACACATACTCCCTTGCATCCTGATCCGGTACGAGATCTTCGCATACAAGGGTTTTATCCGGTTGTCCCTAGTCTGATCACCTTCACATCTACAGACAGTCTACGCATTCACAGCCAGCTCTTCGTACCCACCCTCGGTACGACGACAAAACATGCCGCCATCATCTTCATGCACGGCGGCCCACGTCGCCAGATGCTTCTTGGCTACCCCGGCATGGAGTACTACTCCAACGCCTATGCGATGAACCAGTACCTCGCCTCGCGTGGGTTCATCGTGCTCAGTGTGAACTACCGCTGCGGCATCGGCTATGGACTCGACTTCCGCCAGTGCGATCACGAAGGCGCCACAGGCGCAGCCGAGTACAACGACATCCTCGCCGCAGCGAAGTATCTTCAGTCGCGCCCGGATGTCGACGCCAAACGCATTGGCCTTTGGGGCGGCAGCTACGGCGGCTATCTGACGGCGCTCGGCCTTGCGCGCAACTCTGACATCTTCGCCGCAGGAGTCGACTTCCACGGCGTGCATGACTGGAACCTCGAAGACAACGCCGGCGACTGGAAGCGCGGCAGCAACGCGCAGCAGGACGCCATCGCCGCAGAAGCCCTCAAAAGCTCGCCGCTCGGCGACATCAGCCACTGGCGCTCGCCGATCCTGCTGATCCACGGCGACAACGACCCCTCCGTCGCCTACGCGCAGACGCCGCGGCTCGCAGACGCGCTGCGTGCCCGTAACGCCAGCCTGCCCAAAGACCAGCAGGTTGACGTGGAAGAGCTCATCTTCCCCGACGAGGTGCACGAGTTTCTGCTGCACAAGGACTGGGTTGCCGGGTACACAGCTGCTGCTGCATTCTTTGAGCGCACGCTGAAGCCGTAGCTCTATCTACCGACGCCCAGCGCCTTCGCTACACCCTCATCCACGGTGGTGACGCCGTCCTTCTTCGTCACCGCCCCGAACGACGCCTGGTAGTCCCACATGCTCCAGCCGACGCCGTCATGCTCCAGCGTTGTCCGCATGTCGGTGATCCAGCGGTCGCGGTCCGCCGCTGGCGCGTACTCCCGGTAGACGCCGAACTCTCCACACCACAGCGGCACGTGGCGTTGCTTTGCCCAGGCGACAGCGAGCCCGATGCGCTGCTCCATCCGTGCGGCGTCCCAGTGCTGCTGGCCATACCACGCGAGCGCCTTCTTCGCAGCGTCGTCAGACAGCGCGGGCAGCAGCGGAGCGACGTTCTCTGACGTGGATGGGTACGGCACGGCGCGCAACGGCTTCAGTGCATCACCCGCCCAGTTTGCGCCCTGGTGTGTGAACTCCATCGGCTCATAGTCGTGGAAGGAGTAGATGATGTTGTCGTCGCGCATCGGCTCAATCTCCACCAGCCCGTCGATGCCTCCCCAACCCTCGCCTGTGGCGATGATGGTGTGCCGCGGCGCCTGTGCGCGGATGATCGCCACCACACGCGCCTCCTCACCGGCCCAACGATACGGATCGACGCCCTCCGGCTCGTTCAGCACCTCAAAGTACACATGCTCCGGGTCGCTGCCCGCGTAGTGTTGCGCAAAGCTCTTCCAGAAGGCGAAGAACTGCTTCGTGCCATCGCCGGTCATCGTGACCGCGTGCTTCCACGGCGTCTCCGGATGGATGTCGAGCACGACGACGAGGCCGGTCGCCGTGATCTGCTTCACCGTCTCATCCAGCCTCGCCATGGCCTCCGGCCGCAGCGTGCCGGAGACAGGATCGGCGATCAGCGGCTGGGGATCGATGCTGAGCCGAACGTGGTCAAAGCCCAGATCGTGCACAAGTTTGAAGTCCTTCGGCGTGGTGTAACTGGCGAGCCTTTCGGCGCCACCGGTTGCGTTGTAGAGGTCGTGATCCTGCGCGTACCACATGCTGAGGTTGATGCCCCGCTTGAGGTGCTGAGCGCGCTCAAAGGCACCGACAACCTGGGCCCGCGCTGCGCCGCTAACGGCCAGGCAGACCGTGATCAAGGCAGCCGCCACGCGGCCTGCTGATCTTTGCCGGTCTTTCGCCTTGAAGCTTCGGAACCTCATCGCAACCTCCCGTGATAAGCCCGTTCAGTATGCCTGTCTCCACGCAGAATGCGCTACTTGCGCCCGGAGTCGCTACAATGGAGAGGCACACTTTTTCGAAGGAAAACCCACCATGTCTACCATCGCAGCACCCGCACTCGCGCTCGACGCCGCCGCAAAAGCCGCTGGCCTCACCCTCGTCGCCGACGAGCCCGGCACCGACTTCAACGGCGTACCCACCACACGCGCCGTCGTCGCCCTCGTATCCGACCAGACCAAGCAGCTCGTGCTCGAACTGAGCGGCGACTTCGATGCCGCCAACCCGGCCTTCCTGCCGCACTTCAAGACCTTCTTCGACGAGGCCGCACAACGCCTGCGCAACCCGCGCCCCGACTGCTACATGACGCTGCACGGCTTTCCGCTCAGCTTCAATGGCTTCGCGTGGCCGTTCCACGGTTCGACCTCCGGTGCTGACACGTTCATCGTCCACGGCAACATACAGCTGGAGGACGGCACAGAGGCCTCGCGTACGCAGCCACTGCACGCCAAGGTCTCCGCTTCGCTGACGCAGACCTTTGCCGAGACGCTCGTCTCGCGCGAGCAGCCGTTCGCGGAGGGCTTCATCTATAACGCGGTGCGCAAGACGCTCGACCAGGGCCAGCTGGAGCTGGTGAAGAGCGGCAACCGCCAGCCGGTGCCCGTCACCACGCGCTACTACTCGCTATGGAAGAAGGTCTTCAGCTTCAACGACACCAACGAGAAGCAGCGCCACGAGTACCTGGCCGCGAAGACCTTTTGGCTCTCACACATCCTTGGCGGCGGTGCGCCCTCGTGGCTCGCTGACCCGCGCGATGCGCAGTACCTGAACACGACCGTCGATGAGCTGAAGAAGAACGCCGCAGCGGTCGCTGCCGAAGGCCTCATCCTGCTCGATCCAACCGGCGAGTGGGCCACCGCAACCGACACGCTGCGCGCACAGGAAGACGCTTACCGCGAGCAGGTCGCGGAAGCACTCGCGTTCATCAAGCCCAGCTTCAACGAAGAGATGCGCGGCGGCCACACCAATATGTAGCCTGAGGCAAGGAGTAGTGAGTAATGAGTAGAAAGAAGCGTTCTTTTCTACTCCTTACTCACTACTCCTTACTCCTTGAATCTCTTCTTCCAGCTTCACGAAGCCATTCCACGCGGCATCTTCTACCGCGACGCCGAGTCTCATGTTCTCCTCACGCACACGCAGCGCGCCTTCGCCGGGGTACCGGGCGGGCTTCCCTGCCTCAATCGGCGTGGCCTGATGCACCGCATTGATCGCGCCATCGACTACAGCGCGCATCTGCTCCACCGCGCCCACTGCCGTCGGCGCTATCGCGAGAAACACCTGCGACTGCCCAACCTCCTCCAGCGCGCTCGATGAGAACTGATGCGTCGCTTTGCCGCCGCTCAACATCGCACCCAGCACGTCAAGCACGAACGACAGCCCCGAACCCTTCCAGAAGCCGATAGGCAGCGCGCGTTGCGAGCGCTCAATCGCCGCAGCGTCCGTGGTCAGTGTGCCCTGCTCGTCATAGCCTCCAGGCACCGGCAGCGCTGCGCCACGCTGTGCGTAGCTATTCAGCGAGCCGTAGGAAAACTGACTCATCGCGATATCCAGCACCACCGGCTCGCTCGCTCCTTCGCCGAACCTCGGTACCGCAACCACCAGCGGATTGTTGCCCAGCGCAGGTGTGCTCGCACCCCACGGAGGCAGGTTCGGCAGCGTGTTGCTCCAGCACATCGCCGCGTAGCCGGCCTCTGCCGCCATCCAGCCGTAACTGCCGGCGCGCATCCAGTGCGAGGTATCGCCCAGCGCCACGCAGCCGATGCCATGCTCCTTCGCCAGCTCCATCGCACGCGCCATCGCTGCATGTGCCGCGATGTTTCCCGGGCCGCTATGCCCGGTCCAGCGTTCAATCGCGCCAAAGCTCACGACGCACTCCGGAGCGGCGTCAGGCACGATCAACCCGGCCCGCACCTGCGCTGCAAATCGCGGCAGCCGCGCGATGCCATGCGTCTTCACGCCGTCGCGGTCCGTCTCCGCCGTCAGCCTTGCACCCAACGCCGCGCGCTCGGCCGGGAGACCCAGCCCCACCAGCACACGTTTCACACGCTCCCGCAGCTCTTCAAACGCAATCCGTCTCATGCGCACCATTACACAGCACATCCGTTCATACGCGCCAGCTACACTATCCTTCCGGCACTACTCCATTGCATGAGGTTCTCGATGCGTCATCTCGTCTTCTGTCTTCTCGCGCTCAGCGCCGCCACGCTCTCAGCCCAAACACCTGCCGCGCACAAATCATCCGCCGACACAGAGAACATCCTCATGCTCTCGGACATCCACTTCGATCCTTTCCACGACCCGACGCTGGTGCCGCAGCTCGTGAAGGCAAAAGTGAAGGATTGGCCCGCGATCCTGGCCACACCGATGACGCCTGCGGCGCAGCAGGCCTTCGACAGCCTGCAAAAAACCTGCAACGCCAAGGGCGTCGACACCTACCAGACGCTTCTGACCTCCGCGCTTGCGGCGCAGCACACGCAGCTTCCAAAGCCTCTCTTCATCACCGTCTCCGGCGACCTGATGGCGCACCAGTTCGACTGTCGCTACAAGGCGCTCGTCCCCAGCGGCACTGCCGCCGACTACAGCGCCTTCGCCGCGAACACCGTCGCCTACGTCGCGCAGCAGTTGCACGACACCTTCCCGAAGTCGCCCATCTACTTCTCACTCGGCAACAACGACTCCGGCTGCAAGGACTACCGCGAGACCGAGGACAGCGACTATCTGAAGGCCGACGGCAAGAGCTTCAGCGAGGTCGTCCTCGACAAAAGCAACAAGGACGAGGTACTGAAAGACTTCTCCGCGCTGGGCGACTACCGTGTCGACCTGCCGAAGCCCTTCCACAACACACGCCTGTTGGTGATGCAGGACATCTTCGAGTCGAAGAAGTACGAGACCTGCGACGGCAAGGACTCCGCGAAGGAAGGCACGGAGCAGATCGACTGGCTCACGAAGGAGCTCGACGATGCACGCAGCAAACACGAGCGCGTCTGGGTGATGGCGCACATTCCGCCGGGCATCGACGCCTACTCCACCTTCACCAAGGACAACAAGGGCGACGCCAGCTGCAGGTACTCCAAGCCGACGGAGTTTCTCAACTCCAGCCTCTTCGCCGACGCCCTGCATGACCACACCGATGTCATCTCGCTCGTCCTGTTGGGGCACACGCACATGGACGAGATGCGACTGTACACAGCGAAGTCCGGCAGCGGAGCGATTCCCGGCAAACTCGTGCCGTCGATCTCACCCGTGGACGGCAACAATCCGTCTTTCACCGTCGGCACTGTTGATCCAGACAAGGCCCTGCTCGTCGACTACAGCGTCTACGCCGCCAGCAACCAGACCGGCGTGAATACGACGTGGTCGCTCGAGTACACGTATTCCACCACCTACAACGAGCCCGACTACTCCGCCGCATCGCTCAGCACGCTGACCAACGGCTTCCTCGCCGACCCGCAGAGCAAGACCGCCGCAAGCCAGGCGTACGAGAGCCACTACTTCGTCACCGGAGGCAGTGCGGGCCTCAACCTGAAGGCCGCGGCGATGAGCATCGTCTGGCCGATCTATGCGTGCTCACTCGTCCACGACCACGCGAAGAGCTTCGCCGCCTGCGCATGCCCGGCCAACTAACCCATCTTCCTAAACAAAAGGGGTGCGGATCTCTCCGCACCCCTTTTGTTGTATCTTTCAAAATTAACGCAGCGGCACCTCAACGACCTCGATCGTAAACGGCGCCAGTGTGCGTTCCAGCTTCGTTCCAGTGAACCGCGCAGTGCCGCTCACTGGATGAATCGTCTCCGGCTCGGTAATAGAGTTTGTCGCCTCAAAGCTCGCCGCGTGCAGGCTTGTCGTCTTCGCCACATGCGCGCCCGCGCCGAGTCCCTTCAGCTCCACCGCCAAAGGCTCCGGTTTATTCGACGCGTTCACCAGCTTCACATAAAGGTTCTTTTCGTCCTTCGTCACCGAGTAGAAGAAACGCTCATGCGCACCTTCCATCTCGGTATGCGGTGAACTGCTGCCGATGGCCGCACCGAACATCACCTGCGCATAGTAGCTCGGCGAGCCATAGCTCTTCTCGGCGTCATAGCCGATGAGGTCCGTCGGCCACTGCATCGCGCCCGGGTTCACATTCACCAGTAGCGGCGCATAGCTCGCCATCACGATCAGGTCGCTGTTGCGCTCGAGGCTCGTCATCCACGCGGCATCGCCCAGCGCGTCACCCATGTTCGGCGTCGGCGAACCCGACCGCGTTGCCCACTCGCCCACGAACACCTTCGGCCCCGTGCGCGGAGCATCGTCGTACTGATGCACCAGGTCGAACATCTCCGCCGGGCTCTTGTAGTAGTGGTCGTCGATCACGTCCGGCTCGGCGCCTTGCTTCTCCTTCACCGGCGTTGTAGCAATCAGCTTGTACTGCGGATACTTCTTGCGTAGCGCCACCGCAAACTGCGCGAACCGCGCATCGTAGCTGCCGCTCTTGTCGAACCAGTCCTCGTTGCCGATCTCGATGTAGTGCAGCGGAAACGGCGCTGGGTGCCCGTCCTTGGCACGCTCGGCACCCCACTTCGTGCTCACATCGCCGGTCGCATACTCCACCTCATCGAGCGCGGCCTGCACATACGGCTCCAGATCTTTGCCGGGCTTCGCGTAGTCATGCTTCAATGCATAGCCCGCATATACCGCGAGCACCGGCTCCACGTGCAGGTCCTCCGTCCACTCCAAAAACTCAAGCAATCCCAGCCCGTCGGTCGACCAGTAGCTCCACGGCGCCTGGTGCCCCGGGCGGTCCACCAGCGGCCCGATCGTCTCCTTGAAGTTGTACCAATCCTTCATCTCATCGCCTTCAAGGTAGTTGCCACCCGGCAGGCGCACAAAGTGCGGATGCATCGCCGCCATCTTCTCCATCAGGTCCACTCGTAGCCCGTTCGGGCGGTCGTTGTACGTCGGCGGAAACAGCGTGGCCAACTGGAGCCACAGTGAACCCGGCTTCGCCACCATTAGCTCCAGATGGTTCTTCGCCGATGCCGTAGCGGCGCCCACCTTCAAGGTGTAGTCGTACTCCTTCCACGCATCCCCATCGACGGCGATCGTCGTCTCCGCCAGCACCGCACCGGTATCGTCGCTGATCAGTCGCGCCGTTACCGGACCAACGCCGTCAGTCTTCGCGTAAAAGCTGCCTTTATAGATCGTGCGCGCATGCACCGGGATGCCCCAATAGCCCATGTTGCTCACACCCGCGTCATCGCCCTTTGAGGCGCTCGTCACCGTCAGCTTCAGGCTCGTCGGCAGCGCATCGCTCGGCCCCGTGGACTTGTCCATCTTCGCCTCGGCCTTCGCATCGCCGTGTCTCACTAGTCCCCAGCTCTCCACGCCCTCCCAGTTGCTGCGGAAGGTGTGGTTGCTCAGGAGCTGCGCATACAGGCCGCCATCATAGGAGTGGTTGATCTCTTCGGTCATCAGACCGTAGAGCGTCGGGCTTACGGGTTTGCCCGCGCCCTGCGTATCGATCGTCAGCTTCGCCGGCGCGCTCTGCGCCAAGCCTACGGTAGAGAGCGCGGCCGCCGCGCACACACAAACAGCCACTCGAACCATCGCCGTCATTCTGGAGTTCATGGAGGTCATCTCGCGAAAAAAGGGTTGTGAGGACACGGGAGCATTCTACCCGAGAAATCGTTTTCTCGACATGACGTCCGCCGCTGCCTCCCGCACGATATCCTCTTCTGGTGACCTCCGCCTCAACCGCCCCCGACTACGCCGCCATGCTCCGCATCGCCTACGACGAAGCCCAGATCGGCCTCGCCGAAGGCGGCCTGCCCATCGGGGCCGCCATCTTCCGTCGCAATGGAACCCTCGTCAGCCGCGGCCACAACCGCCGCGTCCAGCAGTCCGACCCTAGCATCCACGGCGAGACGGACGCCTTCCGCAACGCGGGCCGCCAGAAGAGCTACCGCGACCTCATCATGGTCACCACGCTCGCGCCCTGCTGGTACTGCTCCGGCCTGGTGAAGCAGTTTGGCTTTCGAACCGTCATCATCGGCGAGAGCCAGAACTTCTCCGGCGGCGAGAACTGGCTCCGCGAACAGGGCATCGAGATCATCGACCTCGCTGACCCCATGTGCATCACCATGATGCGCAACTTCATCGCCACCCACCCCGCGCTCTGGAACGAAGACATCGGCGTCAACGAGTAGCCCGGACAACTACCCCTTCTAACGCGATACAACTCCCGCCAGTGCCTGCTCCATCACGGCATATCCCGCAGAGTTCGGATGCAGCCCGTCAACAAAGTACTCCGGGTGGCCCGACATCGGGGTGTAATAATCGACCACTAGCCATCCGTTCTGGATTGCGGTTTGTTTAATCAGCGCGTTCACCTGCACAACGGTCGTGTTGAACGGCACTCCGGTGGCCGTTCCGCTGGACGACGGAGGCAATTGGCTTAACACCACCTCCATGCCTGCGCCGGAGGCCATCTGCCCCATGGCCTGCAGGTTCGCAACCAGTTCATTCGGAACACCCGCTACGCCGGTCAGGATGTCATTGGAGCCGCCCAGGATAATGACCCGCGTATAGCCTTTGCCGATCACCTGGCTCTGAAATCTTGCCAGCATCTGCGACGTTACCTGTCCCGCAATGCCGAAGTCGTGGTCGGGCATCGGCCAATACTGCACAATCGAGGCACCCATAAACGCGGAACTCTGGTTCAACGCGGCACTGTAGGTCGTGGGCGGATTGGCCACGCCCTGGCCGGTCAAGGTCGTCATGGCAGACGTTCCAGCACCGTTCGCAAGGGTAACGGTGCCAGTGCGCGTCCCTGCCAATGACGGCGTGAAGACGAGCCATATCGTACAGGCCGCCTGCGGGCCAAGCGTCGACGGGCAGTTATCCGTCTCGCTGAAGTCCGAGGTCGTTCCGGTATTGATCGAGCTGACCCCTTGCAGGCTCTCGGCACTGGAGCCACCGTTGGTAACAGTGAACGACAGCGAGGCCGACGGCGAGCCAACGTATGTTGCCGGGAAACTCAGCGCATTGTTCGATAGCTGCAATGCGGAAGGTGCAGGCAGTGCAGGCAATGCAGGCAATGCCTTAGGCGCAGTGTCGCCACCGCAGCCTGAAAGCCACAGGAAACCGGACAATGCCGCAACGCCACGAAGACGTCGCGCACGCACTGGTGCCAAAACGGGTTTCGCCTGATAGCGGATGGCGACTCCTCTAACTGGATGAAGGTTTACGAGGAATAATAGCACCCCGGCGTCACGAGCGGCAGGTTTGCGCTTCCTTCGTGGCAACACCGTGTTGGGCCGCACTCAGGCCGTTGCAGCGAGGTTACCATTCTGGCTCAATATCGGTCGCGACGGTGCTGTTGCCCCGATTAACCAGGC
>CAJCIM010000181.1 GCA_903970395.1 Acidobacteriaceae bacterium | reverse complement strand
TGAACAAGCGCGGATGGGCAGGGACGCTGTTAGGCACCGTGGGCATCGCCATCCTGGTGTGGCCTTCGTTGCGCGGCGCTGCGATGGTTGGTTACTCGCGTCCGGTACTAGGAACGGTAGTACTGCTGGGCGCTGCGCTGTCTTTTGGCGTTGGTTCCGTGTTGAGCCGAAGGTTTCGTTTCAAGGCGGACACGTTTGTCGCAACGGGATGGCAGATTGGAGCGGCCGCTGTATTCAACCTGAGCCTCGCCTTTGCAACCGGCGGGCTGCATCGCGCTGTATGGTCTTGGCGCGGGTTCGGCGCGGTTGTGTATCTCTCCATCTTCGGCTCGTTGTTCGGCTTGGTAGCGTTCACCTACCTGCTACAGAACGTGCCCGTGACGAAGGTTTCTACCTATGCCTTCGTGAACCCGGTGATTGCCGTGCTGCTGGGCTTCTTCCTGCTCCACGAGCATATGGCGGCGACGCAGGTTGGTGGCATGGCCGTGATTGTGTGTGCGGTGGCGATGGTGATCTACAGCCGCGTGGACCGCGGTAAGCGCGACATTGCGGAGGAGTTTGTGGGCGATGCGGGGCAGGCGGTGGAGTAGCCGGGCGGAGAAGCAGATCCCTTCGGCTTCGCTCAGGGCAGGCTCTTCAACTTCGCGCTGCGCGCTTCGTTCAGAATGACAATGGAAAAGGGGCAGGGCTACTTCCGCTTCCAGCGCACGCCGTCCTTGGAGTCTTCAAGCAGGATGCCCTTTTCCAGCAGCTCGTTGCGGATGGCATCAGCGCGCGCGAAGTTGCGCTGCTTCTTGGCCAGCGTGCGCTCGGCGACGAGGGCGTCGATGTCGACGTCGGAGAGGCTGCTGCTGCCGAAGGCTTCGAGGACCTCGGGTGCGACGTCGGCCATGCGGCCTTCGGATTCGGCCCAGGCGAGAGCGTTGCGAGTGAGCTCGGCGTCGTGGTCTTCGAGGACGGAGAAGATGGTGTCGAACTGCGCCAGCACGGCGAGCGTGGCTTCGGCGTCGGCGCGGGTGAGCTTGTTCTGGTCGGCGGCGGTGTTGACGGCGCGGAGGAGATCGAAGATCGGGGCGCGGGCTTCGGCGGTGTTGAGGTCGTTGGAGAGCGCGGCGGTGAAGTCTTCGCCGGATTTGCGGATCGTTGCGGAGAGTTCAGGATCGGCGGCGGTTTCGGGCCACTTGCCATCCTTGATCCCACTTGCCACGCGAGCCTGGAAGGTGCGGAGGCGGTCGACAGCAGATGTTTCGGCTGCGAGGCCCTCAAAGGTGAAGTTGAGTTGCTGGCGGTAAGGCACGCTAAGCAGCAAAAAGCGGATGGCCGAGGCGCGATAGCCCTTCAGCAGCAGGTCGCGGAGGGTGTAGAAGTTGCCCTCGGACTTGGACATCTTCCTGCCTTCGACGAGCAGGAAGCGCACGTGAAACCAATGGCGCGCGAACTGCTTGTGTGTGCAGGCTTCCGACTGCGCGATCTCGTTCTCATGGTGCGGGAACATGAGGTCTTCGCCGCCGGCGTGCAGATCGAAGCTTTCGCCGAGGTATTTGAGCGCCATTGCTGAGCACTCGATGTGCCAGCCGGGGCGGCCGTTGCCGATGGCGGTGTCCCAGCTGGTTTCGCCGGGTTTAGCGGACTTCCAGAGGGCGAAGTCGCGGGCGGAGTCCTTCTCGTACTCGTCGGAGTCGATGCGCGCGCCGTCTTCGATGCCGTCGAGGTCCTTCTTGGAGAGCTGGCCGTAAGCGGGGAAGCGCTTGATGCGGAAGTACCAGCTACCGTCCTCGGTCTGGTAGGCGATGTCTTCCGCGGCGAGGCGCTGGATGAGCTCGACCATCTCGGGGATGTGCTCGGTGGCGCGGGCGATGTCTTCGGGCGTCTCGCAGCTCAGTGCCTTCATGTCATCGAAGAAGGCCTTCTCGAACTTGGCGGAGTACTCGCCGATGGGTTTGCCGGCGGCTGAGGCGTTGCGGATGATCTTGTCGTCGACGTCGGTGACGTTCATGACGTGGTGCACGCCGATGCCGTGGAGTTTGATGGCACGGCGAAGAACATCTACGTGCAGAAAGGTGCGGAAGTTGCCGATGTGGCCGTAGTCGTAGACCGTGGGGCCGCAACAATAGAAGCGCAGCGCGTTGCCGTCGGCGGCGAAGAGGGGTTCGACTTGTCCGGAGAGGGTGTTGAAGAGTTCCAGTGCCACGCTGAGGGGTGTGCTTTCTTTCGGTTATACGCTGGTTTGATTTTAGCCTAGCCGCAGCTGAGGGACGGGTTCCAGCGTGCTGGCGGCGAAGGTCCCGGCGAGGAACTTGGGCCACGCGGCGGCCGCGATCATGGCGGCGTTGTCGGTGGAGAGCGCCAGCGTTGGGAAGGCTATGGGGAGCTTTGCAGCGCTTGCCATGCTGGTGAAGGTCTTGCGCAGGTGGCTGTTGGCGGAGACGCCGCCGCTGACGAGGATGCCGAGGGCTCCGTAGTATTCCGTAGCCTGGAAGGTGGAGCGGGCGAGGTTCTTGACTACGGCGTTCTGGAAGCTGGCGATCAGGTTGAGGGTGTGCGCGTCGAAGTGCGGCAGAGCGCGGGCGATGTTGGCTTCGTCAGGCTTGGCTTTGTGCAGGCCCATCTCGCGAAGCGCCGCTTCACGCTTGGCGATGGCGGGCTGCATATGGTGGAGCTCGACGTAGCGGCGGACGGCGGTCTTGATGCCGGAGAAAGACATATCGAAGCGCGTGTTGTCGAGCGCTTCTGCGGACTCGCGGGCGAGTTTGGGTGCGGTGTTTCCGGTCGCTTTTTGTTTGATCTGAGCGAAGGGAAAGAGTGTGGTGTCGGCGGTGCCGTGGGTGGCGAGGGCGTCCATCCACGGGCCTCCGGGATAGGGGAGACCGAGGAGCTTGGCGACCTTGTCGTAGGCTTCGCCAGCGGCGTCGTCGAGGGTCTTGCCGACGTTGCGGTAGCGCCAAGTGTCGTGCTCGCGCGTGGCGAGGTAGAGGTGTGTGTGGCCTCCGCTGACGACGAGGGCGAGCAGTGGGCTGGCGTCGGCGAAGGTGGTATCCATCAGTACGGCGTGGATGTGGCCTTCCAGGTGGTTGACGGCGATGAGCGGCTTGCCGAGTCCGAAGGCGAGGGACTTGGCGAAGGTGATGCCGACGAGCAGGGCTCCGGCGAGTCCGGGGCCTTCGGTGACGGCGACGGCGTCGAGATCCTTGTAGGTGAGGTTGGCGCGTTGCATGGCCTCGCGGACGACTGGGAGGATCGCGCGCAGGTGTTCGCGGCTGGCTAGTTCGGGGACGACTCCGCCGTAGTCAGCGTGGATGAGCTGGCTGGCGACGACGTTGGACAGGACTTCCGAACCGTTGCGGAGGACGGATGCAGAGGTCTCGTCGCAGCTGGACTCGATGCCGAGGATGAAGGTGTCAGGCACTTAGTAGAGTGTAGAGGATAGAGCGTAGAGAGGGTTGCATGAGCAGGCTGAACGATCCACGGTATGAGGCGGCGTTGCGCATTGCGCTGCGGCTGCGCGAGCTGGGGCATGTTGCGTACTTTGCCGGCGGGTGCGTGCGGGACATGCTGCTGGGCGTTGTGCCGCATGACTTCGACGTTGCGACCGATGCGACCCCTGAGCGCGTGATGGCGGCGTTTTCGCGGACGGAGGCTGTTGGCGCGCACTTTGGTGTGGTGCTGGTGATCGACAAGGTTGACGGCGAGCGGATTGCTACTGAGGTTGCGACGTTTCGGCATGATGGTGCGTATAGCGATGGGCGCAGACCAGATGCGGTGCGGTTCTCTGGCGATCCACGCGAGGATGTGCTGCGGCGCGACTTCAGCATCAATGGGCTGCTGCTGGATGTGATTGCGTATGAGGCCTGCGACCGGCTTCAGGACTGCGTGTTGGATTACGTTGGAGGCCGTAGTGATCTGGAGGCGAAGCTCGTTCGGGCGATTGGCGAGCCGAAGCTGCGGTTTGCCGAGGACAAGCTGCGGATGCTGCGAGCAGTGCGGTTTGCGGCTCGATTGGGGTTTGAGATTGAGCTGCGTACGCTGCGTGCGATCCAGTCGCAGGCTGCGGAGATTCATGTTGTGTCTGCTGAACGTGTGCGCGATGAGCTGACGAAGATACTGACCGAAGGTCATGCGCGGCGCGGGTTTGAGCTGCTGGATCAATGTGGTTTGCTGCAACAGATTTTGCCTGAGATTGTGAAGATGAAGGGCGTGGAGCAGCCTCCGCAGTACCACCCGGAGGGGGATGTTTGGGTGCATACGATGATGCTGCTGGAGCATCTTCCAGCGGGCGCGAGCGCTACGCTGGCGTGGGGGATGCTGCTGCATGATGTTGGCAAGCCGGCGACGTTTACTGCGCCTGATCCGAAGAAGCCTCATGATCGCATCCGGTTCAACGGGCATGTCGAGGTTGGGGTTGCGATGGCCCGGGCGATCCTGAACCGGCTGCGGTTCAGCAACGAGGAGACGGAGCAGATTCTGGCGCTGGTGCAGCATCACATGCAGTTTGGCGATGTGATGAAGATGAAGCAGTCGACGCTGAAGCGGTTTCTGCGGCTGCCGAAGTTCGATGAGCATCTCGCGCTGCATCGTGCGGACGTGCTGAGTTCCAACAAGAACCTTGAGCTGTACGAGTTTGCCAAGAGCAGGCTGGACGAGCTGGGCGAAGAGGAGATTCGTCCGAAGCTGCTGCTGACGGGTGCGGACCTTACCGCGGCTGGGTACCGGCCGGGGCCTGGGTTCCGCGAGATGCTGACGCTGGCGGAGGATGCTCAGCTGGAAGGCGCGGTGACGACGACCGAAGAGGCGCTGGCGCTGGTGCGGGCGCGGTTTCCGGCGTAGGGTACCCTTGGGGCCTCCCCTCCTATACTTTTGATCGGTTTGTCTATTGGAATCAGTGGTTTGCGTTGTCGATATGCGGCAAAGTATTGAACCCGCTGGGGTTGCGGGCAAGATATTGAAAAAGCTGTGGGTTTGGTGTGGGTGTTTTGTGGGTGGTGCTGCCCCTATTTCTATTTTAGAGGGTTGTGGGTAGTGAATGTGTTTTTGTTTCTTGGGGTGGAAGTGGTTTTGATTGTTCGGGTTGAGGAAGTTGGGAGGGGTGGTTGGGGTTGACAGGGAGTTAAGAGCGGGCGCGCGCTTCGCGCGCGAGAAGCAGGTTCTTCGCTTCGCTCAGAATGACAACCAGAAAGGCAAAGGCAAAGGCAAAGGCAAAGGCAAAAGCAAAAGCAAAGACAAAGACAAAGACAAAGACAAGGCGGCAGCGACTGCAACTGCAACGCAGGGATCGCTATGGGCGGAGTGCGTGTATCAAGGTTTTTGGCGCGGTAACCGAGCTGCCCGAGTGGGTCTTTCACAACGGGCGCAGATGGCTTAGCATCTGAGGCATCATGGCGAACCCGAAACCGTTGATGAACTGGCCCGTTGCGTTTGTTGCTGACACTACGATCAGCGTGGATGGAGCGGCGATTGCCGCGCAGGTGGGGGAGCCGCTGATCTCCGCGCTGAATCGGGCGGCGGAGTTTCGTGGCGCGGACAAGGTGCCGCAGGTTTGCTATCTGCCGGCGATGGGCGCGATTGGCAGCTGCGATACGTGCATGGTAGAGGTAGGCGGACAGCTGGTGCGGAGCTGTGAGGCGAAGGTGGCGGGCGGCGAGCAGGTGCTGACTGGACTCGCCGCGGGCAGTGAGCTGGCGGACATTGCGCAGCGCGAGGCGTTTGACCGGCTGCTTGAGAACCACATGCTGTACTGCACGGTTTGCGACAACAACAATGGCAACTGCACGGTACACAATACGACCGCGGAGCTGGCAGTGAAGCACAACGCGCGGCCGTTCCGCGACAAGGGCTACCCGAAGGACATGTCGAACCCGTTCTACCGGTACGATCCCGGGCAGTGCATTTTGTGTGGAAGATGTGTGGAAGCGTGCCAGAACGTTCAGGTGAATGAGACGCTGACGATCGGGTGGGACCGTGAGATTCCGCGGGTGTTGTGGGATGGCGGGGAGAAGATCGACGGGTCGAGCTGCGTGAGCTGTGGACATTGTGTGACGGTGTGTCCGTGCAATGCGCTGATGGAGAAGTCGATGCTGGGCAAGGCGGGGTATCTGACGAACACGCCGGACAGCGTGCTGGATACGATGATCGAGCTGGTGAAGCAGGTGGAGCCGAGCACAGGGTATCCGCCGATTCTGGCGCTGAGCGAGGTGGAGTCGCATATGCGCGAAGAGCGCATCAAGAAGACGAAGACGGTGTGCACGTACTGCGGCGTGGGGTGCAGCTTCGACATATGGACGCATGAGCGGCACATTCTGAAGATTGAGCCGAGCGAAGGGCCGGTGAACGGGATTTCTACGTGTGTGAAGGGCAAGTTTGGGTGGGACTTTGCGAACTCGCCGGACAGGTTGACGAAGCCGCTGAAGCGCGTGAAGCAGATGGGGCCGAATGGCGCGATGGAAGAGACGTTCGTCGAGATTGAGTGGGACGAGGCGCTGCAGATGGTTGCCGACAACTTTACGAAGATCAAGAACGAGCATGGGCCGGATGCGCTGGCGTTTATCGCTTCGTCGAAGTGCACGAACGAGGAGAGCTACCTGATGCAGAAGCTGGCGCGGGCGGTGGTTGGCACGAACAACGTGGACAACTGCAGCCGGTACTGCCAGACGCCGGCGAGCAAGGGGCTGAGCCGCACGGTGGGGATCGGCGGCGACTCGGGGTCGATTGCGGACCTGGAGATTGCGGATGTGGTGATCATCATCGGGGCGAACACGGCGGAGAGCCATCCGGTGCTGGCGACGCGGATCAAGCGCAGCCAGAAGCATCGCGGGCTGAAGCTGATTGTGGCCGACCTTCGCAAGAACGAGATGGCGGAGCGCGCGGATATGTTCATCCGGCCAAATCCATCTACCGACGAAGTTTGGCTGCAGGCGGTGACGAAGTACCTGATCGATACGAACAGGCACGATCAGGCGTTCATCGACAAGTGGGTGGACAAGTGGCCGGAGTTTTTGAAGTCGCTGGATGGGTACACGCTGGAGTATGCGGAGCAGGTGACGGGGATTCCGGTGGCGACGCTGAAGGAGCTGGCGGATACGATCGCGGGCAAGAAGGTCTGCGTGTGCTGGGCGATGGGCGTGACGCAGCACTGCGGCGGGTCGGACACGTCGACGGCGATATGCAACATGCTGCTGGCGACGGGGAACTTTATGAAGCGCGGCACAGGCGGGTATCCGCTGCGCGGGCATAACAATGTGCAGGGGGCCTCAGATTTCGGCTCGATGCCGGATATCTTCTCGGGCTACCAGAAGGTGGATGATCCTGCGATTCGCGGGAAGTTTGAGGCGGCGTGGGGTGTGACGCTGCCAGTGACGACGGGGCTCGACAACCGGCAGATGATTGCGGCGGCGCTGGATGGCAAGCTGAAGTCGATGTACATCAAGGGCGAGGACACGATCACGTCGGACTCGAATGCGACGGAGGTAGCTGAGGCGTTTGGGATGCTGGACTTCTTCGTGGTGCAGGATATCTTCTTCAGCGAAACGTGCCGCTATGCTAACCTGGTTCTGCCTGCGTCGCCGTCGCTGGAGAAAGATGGCACGTTTGTGAACACGGAGCGCAGGGTTCAGCGGCTGTACAAGGTGTGGGAGCCGCTGGGCGAGTCGAAGCCGGACTGGGAGATCATTCAACTGATCGCGCAGAGGCTGGGCGGTGCGGGCGGTTGGAACTACTCGCACCCGAGCGAGGTGATGGATGAGGTGGCGAAGCTGACGCCGCACTTTGCGGGTGTGAGTTACGAGAGGCTGGAGGGGTACAAGACGCTGCAGTGGCCGGTGGCGGCGGATGGTACGGACTCGCCGCTGCTGTATACGGAGAAGTTTGCGTTGCCGGGAGGGAAGGCGACGTTCTGGCCGCTGGAGTATGTGGGGCCGAGCGAAGAGGCGAACGAGACCTTCGACCTGCATCTGAACAACGGGCGGTTGCTGGAGCACTTTCAGCAGGCGAATATGACGGAGCGCGTACCGGGTATTCAGGCGATTACGCCGGAGAACTTCGTGGAGGTGTCTCCGGAGCTGGCGGAGGAGCGTGGGCTGCACAGCGGAAGCTGGGTGCGGCTGGAGAGCCCGTATGGGCAGGTGCGCGTGAAGACGCTGATCACAGACCGCGTACAGGGCAAGCAGATGTATATGGGCATGATCGACGTGCTGGAGCCGGTGAACCGGCTGACGAGCTCGCATGTGGACCGCACCACGCACACGCCGGCGTACAAGGAGCTGAGCGTGAAGATGACGGTGCTGGGTGAGCGCGGCACGAATCCGCTGCTGCGGAGGAACTTCCGCAACGGCACGCGCACGCCGACGATGGGCGTAGAGGTGGAGCGCAAGCGCGCCCGCGCGGATTACCATGTGCCGGGGTCGCTGAAGAAGGACAAGCTGGTTCAGATTGAGTCGATGAAGCCAGTTTGAGGCAGGGATTAGGGAACAGGGGTTAGGGATTAGGAAAGGTACAACAGATGGCGCATCCGATTACGTTTAAGCCGAAGCCGCATGATCCGCAGAAGGAGTTGATGGGGCGCGTTGAGGCGGCTCCTGCGGAGCATGCCGAGGCGTTGCTGGCGGTGTGGGAGGTGTTGCAGACCGCGCACGATAAGGGCATGCTCGACCTGGCGAAGGGGCTGATCGGCGGCAAGGATGTGATCACCGGCAAGCTGGCTGAGGCGGCGGTGCTGCCGGAGGCCGTTGCGGGGATTCGCAATGCGATGGCCGGGGCGCGGCTGCTGGCCTCTGTTGACCCGGACATGCTGCAGCGGCTGGCGCAGGCGATGGAGGGCGCGTCTGCGGCGCACAAGCAGGAGATAGAGCCGCCGGGGCTGTTTGCGCTGGCGAAGCGGGCGACGTCGAAGGACGCGCGGCGGGGTCTGTCGTACATGACGCATGTGCTGACGGCGCTGGGGCGGGCGATGCGCGGGGAGTAAGCGCTCGGATGGGATATGCCCCATTTGTGGCACATAGCGGGCGAGAAAAGTTTGCGCGAGGATGTTCTCAAGGCGATACACTGCCGTCATCTCCTGAGTAGCGATGACGAGGTGTAGCGAATGAGTGATGAGGTAGTAGTGGCGCAGCCCGAGAAGGGGCTTTCGCAGGTAGAGCGCGTGGTGGACACGTTTCTGGCGCCCACGAAGACGTTTACGGACATCCTGCGCAGTGCGAGCTGGTGGCTGCCGTATGTGCTGAGCATCATTCTGGGCCTGATATTGACGACGGCGGTGGTGCAGAAGGTGGGCTGGGCGCAGCTGGTGGACAACCAGATTCAGGCGAGTCCCGCGCTGCAGGCGAAGCTGGCAAGCCTGAAACCGGAGGCGCTGGCCGTCGTGCGGAGCCAGATGATCACGACCTTCAAGGTGACGCTGTTCAGCGCGTCGTTGTCCGGGCTGCTGCTGATGCTGGTGGTCTCGCTGGTGCTGTGGGGGACGATTACGTTTGCCTTCGGTGGCAAGACGGAGTTCAAACGGGTGTTTTGCCTGGTTAACTATGTGTACCTGCCGCTGAGCCTGAAGGGAGTGATTGCAGCCCTGATGCTGTACACCGGCGTGGCGGCGGAGAACTTTACGCTGGACAACATGCTGGGCACGAGCGTCGGGTACTACGTCGGCACGCCCGGGGTGCTGAAGACGTTTCTGATGTCGTTCGACGTCTTCGGGCTGTGGGTGGTGGTGCTGATGTCGATCGGGCTGGCGATCATAGCCGGGACCAAGCGCAGCGCCGGTTACATCACCGTGGTGGGCTGGTGGTTCGTGGTTGTGCTGCTGTCGACGGTGTCGAAGGCCGTGTTTGGCTGATTCTTCGGAACAAGAAACAAGGGCACTCTGCGGTTGCGGAGTGCCCTTTTACTTTGCGGCGTTGGGTTAGTGGAGAAACTCGAGCAGGGCGGTGTTGACTTCGGTGGCGTGGGTCCAGTTGAGGCCGTGCGGGCCGCCCTTGATGACGTGGAGGATGGCGTTGGGGATGAGGTCAGCCGTGCGGCGTCCGGTGGCGTCGATGGGCAGGATCTGGTCCGAGTCGCCGTGGATGACGAGGGTGGGTATGCGGATCTGCGCGATGTCGCCTCGGAAGTCCTCAAGCCACGCGTCGACGCAGTTGAGGAAGGCCGAGTAGCTGGAGGCGGCGCCGATGTTGAAGCTGGCGTGGATGGCGGCGTCGGAGATGTCGGTACCGCCCACTAGCTGCTTGTTGTAGAAGAGCTTCAGGAAACCTTCGAGGAAGGCGTAACGGTCGGCTTCGATGCTCTGCTTGATGCCTTCAAAGACGGCGGGGTCGATGCCGTCGGGGTTGTCGCCGGATTTGCGCAGCGCAGGCGCGATGGCGGCCATGAAGACGGCCTTGGTGACGCGGCCGGTGTTGTACTTGCCGAGGTAGCGGGCGACCTCGCCGCCGCCCATGCTGAAGCCGACGAGGGTGGCGTCTTCGAGATTTAGGTGCTCGATGAGCTGCCAGGTGTCCTTGGCGAGGGTGTCGTAGTTGTAGCCCTCGTTGGGCTGGGAGGAGCGGCCGAAGCCGCGGCGGTCGTAGGCGATGACGCGGTAGCCGGAGGTGACCAGAGGCTGTATCTGGCGCTCCCAGGCGGCGGCGCTGAGCGGCCAGCCGTGGATCAGGACGATGGGCTTACCGCTGCCGTGATCTTCGTAGTAGAGGTTGATGTCGGTGCTGTTTTCGGTTCCAACTTTCAGGTATGCCATGAATCCTCCACGAGGTTGGATGCGGGGGTTGGGGGAAGGTTACTTAGGGAGTAGCAAGTAGGGAGTAGGAGTGAGGTTGGATGCGAAGAAGCCCACGCATGTCGCGATGAGACTGCGGCATGCGTGGGCTTCCTTGAGGTCTAGGGGTGGTTCGGTGAAGCAGATGCCTTCGCTGCGCTACGGAATGACAAACAAAAGACGGTGAATCAGGAACAGAGGAAGGTTCTACTCTGCGCCCCAGCGTTTGAAGACGAGCGAGCCGTTGGTGCCGCCGAAGCCGAAGGAGTTGCTGACGGCGTAGTCGATCTTCGCCTTCTGCGGCTTGTTGGCGACGTAGTTCAGACGGCAGGCGGGGTCGACGTTCTCCAGGTTCATGGTCGGCGGAGCGATCTGGTGGAGCATGGAGAGGACGGTGATGCCTGCCTCAAGGCCGCCCGCGCCACCGAGGAGGTGGCCGGTCATGGATTTGGTGGAGCTGACGAGGAGCTCGTGGCTCTTTGCCTTCTCGCCGAAGACGTTTTCGATGGCCTGCGACTCCATTGCGTCGCCCAGGGGCGTGGAGGTGGCGTGGGCGTTGACGTAGTCGATCTTGTCGGGCGTAATGCCCGCGACGCGAAGCGCGGCCTGCATGGCGCGGCGGCAGCCATCGCCTTCAGGAGCCATGCCGGTCATGTGGAAGGCGTCGCCGCTCATGCCGTAGCCGATGATCTCGGCTAGGATGTTGGCGCCGCGAGCCTGGGCGTACTCCAGCTCTTCGAGGATGAGTACGCCTGCGCCTTCTCCGACGACGAAGCCGTCGCGATCCTTGTCAAAGGGGCGGCAGGCGTGGGTGGGGTCGTCGTTGCGTGTCGAGAGCGCCTTCATGGCGGCGAATCCGCCGACGGAGAGCGGCGTAATGGCTGCCTCGGCACCGCCTGCGATCATGGCGTCGGCATCGCCGCGCTGGATGATGCGGAAGGCGTCGCCGATGGAGTGCGCGGAGCTGGTACAGGCGGTAGCGGTGGCCTCGTTTGGCCCCCGTGCGCCGTACTTGATGGAGACGTGGCCAGCGGCGAGGTTGACGATGGCCGCAGGGATAAAGAACGGCGAGATGCGGCGCGGGCCGCTGTTCATCAGGTTCGCATGCTCGCGTTCGATGATGTCAAAGCCACCGATGCCGGAGCCGATGTGGACGCCGACCATGTCGCCGGCTTCCCCTTCGAACCGCGAGCCGGGCGGAAGCAGGCCGGAGTGCAGCACGGCCTCCTCCGCGGCGGCCATGGCGAAGTGGATGAAACGGCCCATCTTGCGAGCCTCTTTTTTTTCCACGAAGACATGCGGGTCAAAGTTTTTGACCTCGGCGGCGAAGCGCACAGAGTGGTCGGTGAGATCGTAGGCGGTGATCTCGGCCATACCGCTGCGGCCGGCGAGAAGGGACTCCCATACCTGTGGCGCGTTGTTACCCACCCCGCACAGGAGGCCCATACCCGTTACGACGACACGACGTTGCTGCATCGATTTCCGTTCCTTGTTCAAAGTTGCAAAGTCCCGCTGAAGGCGGGTTTGCTATGGCCGCAGGGCCTGGCGTAGCCAAGGCCCGCGGGGTTGTGGTTACTTGCCCTTTTGATGGGCTTCGATGTAGTCGGTTGCATCTTTGACGGTCTTGATCTTCTCGGCGTCCTCATCCGGGATCTGGATGTCGAAGGCCTCTTCGAACTGCATGACCAGCTCGACGACATCGAGCGAGTCGGCACCCAGGTCTTCCTGGAAGCTGGCGCCGGGTGTGACCTCGGCTTCATCCACCTGAAGCTGCTCGACAATAATCTGCTTCACTTTTTCGTCTACTGCTGCCATTGCACGATCTCCTGAGTGTCCTGATGGACGGGTGACTGGGTCTGTGATGGGAGAGGAGCGCGGCCCATTTGTGGCACCGGCTCCGATTGACCGCCCCAGTGAGACAGCATACTGGGGCAGGGGATTGAAGTAAAGACGAGGCGTTCCAGAAAGGGACGGACGACTGGGCGAAGTTGCTTCATAGTCTTCTCTTTGCTGGTTCTTTGTTCGTAGACTGGCGATGAAAGGATGACTCGTCCAGTGAACACATTTCAGACTTGGGCCAGCAGAGATATGTGCCAACCGCGATACAGGCACCACGTCTGCCAGAAGTGTAGGAACGCGGAGTTGCGTCGCTTGAACCGTTCGGGTTTTTTGGAGCGGATTGTTCTGTTTTACTGCGGGTTTTATCCCTGGGAGTGCGTAATGTGTCGCCGAAAGAGCTACCGGCGGGACAGCGGACACCGTTCGGCAGTGAGGGCTGCGGCATAAGGGACAGCAGGACGGGCTAGCGGCGTGGGCTAATCGACAGCTTCGTCGCGCGCGGGCTCTTCGGTTGCGGAGTCGTTTGCTGTCAGCATCGGCAATAGGCCGTCAAAGCTGCCTGTTTTGCCAGTTGGCAGGATGCGCTCGCCCGTGGTTTCGGGATCGACGCTGACGTCGCGGAGTGTGCGGTTGATGGCACGGGTGCGCACGCCGAGCTTATCAATGGTGCCTTGCACCTTGCCGACGTCGTCGGTCATCTTGTCCATCAGCTTTTCAAAGGTGCCAAACTCCTTACGGGCGTTGGCGAGCACCTTCCAGACCTCGTCACCCTTCTCCTGCATCTGGAGCATGTGGAAGCCCATCTGGAAGCTGGTGAGGATCGCGGAGAGCGTACTGGGGCCAGCGATGGTGACGTGGCAGCTCTGCTGGATGTCGGCGAGCAGACCGTCGCGGCGGATGACCTCCGCGTAGAGGCCTTCGGTGGGCAGAAACATGATGGCGAATGAGGTGGTGAAGGGCGGGGCGATGTACTTGTCGCAGATCTTCTTGCCTTCGAAGCGGATGGCTGTTTCAAAGGCTTTGCCCGCGCTGACGACGTCGTTGCCGCTCTCGTAGGCGGCTTCAAGGCGCTCGAAGACCTCGCGAGGAAACTTGCTGTCGATGGGGAGCAGCATCTCGCCGCTGGGGGTGGGGAACTTGACGGCGAACTCCACGACCTCCTGACTGTTGGGCTTGACCTTGGCGTTGTGGATGTACTGGCTGGGTGCGAGGCGGTCTTTGAGAAGCATCTCCAACGCGAGTTCGCCGATACCGCCACGCGATTTGACGTTGGTGAAGATACGAGAGAGATCGTCGACGCCGGCGGAGAGCTTGGTCATCTCGCCGAGGCCAGCGTGGACCTTGGTGAGCTGGTCGGTGACGCTGCTGAAGCTATCCGTGAGGCGCTTCTCAAGTGTTGCGTGGAGCTTTTCGTCGACGGTGACGCGCATCTCTTCAAGCTTTTTCTCATTGTTTTTGTTGAGGGCGTCGAGGCGGGCTTCGACGGTGGTGCGGAGCGACTCCATGTGCGCGGTCTGGCCTTCACGCAGCTGATTGAGGCGCTGGTGCAGGGCCTCGCGGCTTTCGACGTTGTTGCGGTTAGCGTCGGCGGTGAAGGCGGCAAGTTTTTGCTGCAGGCTCTCGTGCTGCGCGGTGACTGCGGCGCGCAGCGTGTTGGCCGCGAGGGTGTTGTCGGCGCGGAAGCCTTCGAGGCTGGCGGTGAGGGTTTTGCCGAGCGTGTCGATGTTGCCGAGGACCTCTCTGCGCAGGGAGGCGCTGGAGTCGGCGGCGTCCTTGCGGAGCTGGGAGAGTTCGCTGCGCAGGTGGGCGTCGAGTGTTTCTGAGCGGGTGTCGAGGCGCGTGAACTGCGTGGGCAGGTCTGCGGCGAGCAGTTGCGCGAGGCGTGGGTCGGTCGTGGGCTGCGTTGATTTGCGTAGGAACAGCGCGAGAATCAGTGCCAGATTCACTACGGAGACGACGATGAGGGCGTAGAGCATTTCGGTTTTCCTTCGCTTATTTTCCTGCTGCGAGGATAGCACTGGGGCGGGTTGAGGACGGTTGCGGTGGTGCGGGTTTGTTGAATCCACGGCGAAGTGATTGAATAACTAAAGAGCACACTTTGCTCGCAAAAGGGTCACCACTTGCGTCCATACGGTATGTCACGAGTTCTTGCAGTTGCTCTGTTTGTCACAATGTCGAGCGCGTTGAGCGTTACTGCGGCACAGGCCCAAACCGCGGTTGGCGGCGCGGTCTCTTCGTTCAAAGACACCTCCATGCTGAAGCCACCGGTGGGCGCGAAGGTCGCCATCGTCGAGTGGGAAGACCTGGAGTGCCCGGCGTGCGCGCATGCGTTTCCGCTGGTGCATCAGGCCATCGACCACTATCACATTCCGCTGGTGCGGTATGACTTTTTGATCCCAGGCCATATCTGGAGCAAGCAGGCTGCGATCTATGCTCGCTATCTGCAGGACAAGGTTGCGGTGGACCTGGCGGTGGAATACCGGCGTGAGGTCTTCGCTTCGCAGTTCAAGATTGCGAGCCAGGACGACCTGGTGAAGTTTACGCAGCAGTTCTTCGCGGCGCACGGCAAGCAGATGCCCTTCGTGGTCGACCCGAGCGGTCAGCTGACGAAGGAGGTCGAAGCCGATCGCAACCTCGGCGACAAGCTGGGGCTGAATGAGACGCCGACGATCGTAGTAGTCACGCCGAAGGGCTGGATCCAGGTGAAGGACGTCTCGGATCTGTACCAGGCGATTGACCAGGCCGAGGCGATGGCTGGCAGTGGCGCCGCTGCGCCGGTGCATAAGACGGTTGCGAAGAAGTAGCAAGTAGCGAGTAGGAAGTATGTGGAAGGGCTGCCGGGTGTGTGTTGGCAGCCTTTCTGCTTTAAGTCAGGTGGGCCAGTGGGTTAGGGCGAGGTCGGCGGCGCGGAGGAGCTGGTCGCGCGAAAAGCCGCCGGCGGCCTGCACGGAGAGGCCGTTCATCATGCTGATGAGGTAGAGCGTGAGGGCCTCGGTATCGGTGGTCGCGGGGAGGTCACCGTCGGTGCGGGCGCGGTCGAAGCGGGCGCGGATCTGGGCGATGCCTCGGGCGCGTAGGGCGGCGAGCTCTGCGCGGATGGGTGCGGATTCGGGGCTGGTGACGAGGGCTCCTTGAACCCATAGACAGCCGCCGGGGTTGGCGGCGTCAGTGGCGTTGGCGACTGCGCCGCGGAGGAGCGTTTCCGCAACGAGGCGCGCGGTAGGCTGGCCGAGGGCGCGGCGGACGTAGCGGCCAGGGCCGACGCCGTAGCGCTCCACGGCTTCGCGAAAGAGCGCTGCTTTGTCGCCGAAGGCTGCGTAGAGGCTGGGGCGGTTGATGCCCATGGCGCTGGTGAGCTCAGTGAGCGAGGCGCCTTCGTAGCCGCTCTTCCAGAAGACACGCATGGCGGCGTCAAGAGCCTGTTCGCGGTTGAAGGCGCGGGGACGGCCGAGGGGGCGGGTCTGCGAGGGAGAGGACGTGATGGCAGACGAGGTCATGTCCGTATTGAACACCGCTTTGGCGGCTTGCGACAGGAAATCTACCGAGTGGTACACATGGGGTAATTACCAAATGTGAACCACACCAAGTGCAGGTAAAAGAATTTCCGGATATTCCCGGTCCCCGCCGCGGCGGAATGCGATAGGCTGCACTCAGGGCTCCCGCAAAAACTCAAATAGATATCTGACCGATGGCCTATGACCGGGGCATGACTTACCCGGGGTTGAACCTCTTTCTCCCGTTGATGGTGTGGCAGCTTCGCTGCAGGGTGGCAGCACGAAGCGTCCTACGGAATCACACGAATCGCAGATGAAACATGGGAGGCATTATGTCCGACACGACATTCGCAGTCTCGGTTACCGTACTGTTGTTCGCCAGCATGGCCGCGTGGCCGGTGTTTTTGGACGGCTTGAGGCTATGGGCGCGCATCCATCCGCTGCAGCAGCTGGCGGAGGAGATGGAAGCGCTGCAGACCGCAGACAATCTCACAGCCGACTAGATGATTGCGTCCGCTTCGGAGAGCTACTGGATGTTGACGAGTCCGTGCGCTCCGCCGGGGGTGATGGTGGAGGTCTGCGGGGCGCGCCAGTGGTCGATGTAGCTGACCTGGTGGACGCAGCTGATGGTGCAGTTGGGGGCGCAGGATTTTTCGGTGAGGAACTCGCGCTGCACGATGGCCTTGGTGTACTCCGCGATGGGAATGCCCGGGTAGCCGCGCTGCTGCGAGCAGTAGCTGACGATGCCGTTCTCATCGACGTAGAGATAGCGGGAACCAGCGCGGCAGCGCCAGTCGTTGGGCTGTCCGTTCGCGATGGCTTCCTGAAAGCCATTGAAGCGGGAGTAGCTGCGGCGGGTGAGGCGACGCACTTCGTCCCAGACCTTGCGGTCCTGATCACTGAGCGGCTTGAGCTGTCCGCTGCCGTCGTGAATGATGCCGATGGTTGAGCTGAACCCAAGACCCAACGCGCGATTGCTGATGGTCAACGCGTCTTCAGGGTTAGCCGTCCCACCGCCAACCACGGAGTTGATGTTCACGTGGAAGTCAGCGTGCTCCGCCAGCATCTGC
>CAJCIM010000180.1 GCA_903970395.1 Acidobacteriaceae bacterium | reverse complement strand
ATCTGCGGATAGAGCAGTCGGGCTTCCCGGATGATCATGGCGCGAACTACAAGGGCGCGAAGTATGGATGGAGTGGCTTTCTGGGGAAGATGGAGGGGGTGTTGGCTGGGCTTTGAACTGCGGGCGGCGCGTGTACTTCATTTCGGTGGGAAATGGAGTCCACGCGCTCAGATGCGGGGCAGTTGGGGCAATGCGTCGAAGTGCACGTCGCGGGCGTAGAGAGTGAGTGAGTGCTGCAGGGCTAAGGCAGCGATCCACATGTCGTTGGTGGGGATGGGAGTGCCTTGCTTGCGGAGTTGGCGATAGACACTGGCGTAGTGATGGCTGGTTTGTTCGTCGGGGTAGAGGATGGCGACGCCGGGTTGGAGCAGGAATTGGCGCAGGGTTGCTTCATTGCGTGGGCCCTGGTTGCCGACGGCAAAGCCTGCGCGCAGCTCGCCGAGGGTAATGAAAGGAAGCCAGATTTCCTCGGCTGTTTCGAGGGTGGTGACGACGGAGAGCTCGTTCCGGCAGAGGTCGGTGTAGCGGTTCGTGTCGAGAAGGAGTCGCATGGTGGCTTGGGCTACTTCCACATGGCTTCGTCGATGGTGTCTTGATCCGCGATAGCTTTCTCGAAGGCTGGATCATGGCGCCAGGAACCGGCGATCTTCTTCAAGTCGCGCTGCCGGGTCGGTTCGCCGGTGAGGCCTGCGCCGCGAGCTAGGGCTTCGAGCGCTACGTCGTTCAGGCTCTTGCTCTGGCGTTGTGCGATGGAGCGGAGGGCGGCGTCGAGATGGGTTGGGACGTTGCGGATGGTGTATTGCATGCAGTGATTGTAGGCAGTGCAGGCAAACAATGCAATCGTAGACTTTCAGGGTAATTTGACAGAAAGGCGCTCGGGCCCATCGAGGGCCCTCGTTTGGGGATTCGTTTGGGTGCGGACCCAGGGCGTTGCCCTGGGCTGGGATGGGGGCGCGCCTTTGGCGCTTGCGGATGTGGTGGTACGGGCTGTTGTGGTTCCCACCCATCCCGCAAAGTGCGCGGTATGGATGGGGCACCCGTTTCCGTGGTGGTGCCGGCGAAGAGCGGATTGCCTGCAGGAATGACGATAGAAGGCAAAGGTGCTGCGCGCGGGTTTTGCGGTTCCCTGGTCTCAGAGGCGAGACCAGGGGCACCCAGCAAGAACGACGGCAGAATGTGGTGGTGCGGGCTGCTGTGGTTCCCACCCATCCCGCAGAGAACGCGGTATGGATGGGGCACCCGGCACTCGAACTGCTTCGACCGATTGCTTAGAAACGACGGAAAAATTCTGTTGCTTCAGGCTTTAGTGGACGGTTTTCATTTTGCGGCTCATGAAGTCCATCATGAGGTAGTTGCCTAGGGTTTCTGGGGTGGTGAAGTAGGCTTTGCCGCGGCACATGGCGCTTACTTTTTGGACGAACTGGACGAGGCCTGGATCTGTTGCCAGCATGAAGGTGTTGATCATGATGCCGCTGCGGCGGCATTTGCTGACTTCCTCTAACGTCTCCGAGATGACTAGGGGGTCGAGGCCGAAGGCGTTTTTGTAGATGCGGCCGTCGGGGAGGGTGAGGGCCGAGGGTTTGCCGTCGGTGATCATGACGATCTGCTTCATCTCCTTGCGCTGGCGGTTGAGGATGCTGCGGGCCATGCGCAGGCCTTCGCGGGTGTTGGTGTAGTGAGGGCCGACTTTGACGCGGGCGAGCTGGGAGACGGGGATCTCTTCGGCGGAGTCGTGGAAGAGGACCAGGTTCAGCGTGTCGCCGGGGTACTGGGTGCGGATGAGGTGCGAGAGGGCCATGGCGACGCGTTTGGCGGGGGTGAAGCGGTCTTCGCCGTAGAGGATCATGGAGTGGGAGCAGTCGAGCATGACTACGGTAGCGCAGCTGGATTGGTAGTCGGACTGCTGGACGTGGAGGTGTTTGTAGTCGACTTCGATGGGCCAGGAGAGCGGTTCGCCGGGGTGGTCGGCGGCGTGGTCTGTCATTGCGGCGGCTAAGGTGGCGTTGGGGTCGAGGTTGAGGGTGTCGCCGAACTCGTAGGGGCGGATGGAGCCGTTGGCTTCGACGCCGGTGGCCTGGTATTGGGTGTCATGGCGGCCGGCGCTGGCGCGGCCCAGGGAGGCCATGAGGTCCTGGAGGGTTTTGTAGCCGAGGAAGTCGAGGGCTTTGTCGGTGACTTCGAAGCGGGCTTGTCCTGAGCCTTCGCCTACGTCGCCGCCTTGATTGCTGGGGCTGTTGGAGGGGTCGCCAGGTTGGTCGATGCGGATGTACTCCTGCTGCTCCATGCGGTTGATGAGCTGGTCGACTAACTCTTCGATCTTGCCGTCGGCGGCCATTTGTTCGAGGCGTTCGCGCATGGATTCATCGAAGTCGCCGGATTCGAGGGCCTGGCGGAGGGCTTCCCGGAGGTTATCCATGGTGAAGTCGCCGTTCATCTCCTGGAACTGCGAGTAGGGGTTTTGGAAGCCGGAGTCGAGGAGGTAGTCGGAGAGCTGCTGCATGAGGTCTTCGAGGCTTAGCTCGTCGGCGAGGTCGCCGTTGTATTTGGTGTAGGTGGTGCGTTTCATTGTAAGAACCAGTGTGAAGTGTGAGTGTGAAAGTGTGAAAAGCAGATTCCCCTGAAGGGGAATGACAGGAAGAAAGGCGAGAGCAACTGCAAAAACGTTTGGTGCTGGCATTGGTGGTTCCCACCCTGTCGCGATGTAGCTGCGACAAGGATGGGGCACCCGCGTTTGTGGTGGCTGCGGGCGAAAGGAAGAAGCAGATTCCCTTCGGGAATGACAACCAAAAAGGCAAAGGCTAAATGTACGAGGCGTTAGTTGAAGCTGCCGCGGCGGCCAGGGCGGCGGTTTTGCCAGTCTTCGTATTGCTGGTCGTCTTCGCCGCGCTGGCGTTGTTCTTTGCGGGACTGGCGTTCGGGGGCGCTGAAGCCGCGTTCTTCGGTGCGGCTGAGTTTTTTGTGGGCGTAGAGGCCTTCGAGGAGGAATTCGGCGCCGGAGATGATGAGGGCTGGTTCGTCTTTGCCTTTGATGCCGAGGGGGGCGAGCTTTTCGATGAGGCCCTGGATCTCGGCGAGGTTCTTGAGGATGGATTTGGAGTTGTCGGTGTCGTCGACCTGGAGGGTGCCGCCGAGGTGAAACCACTGCTCGATCTGCTGGGTGTTGGTCTCGGCGAAGTAGCGGTCGTAGACGCGGGCGATGGCGAGGCGGAGAATTTCGCGGACAATGACATCGGCTCCGCGCATCTCGCCTTCGTATTCGAGCTCGAGTTTGCCGGTGATGCCGGGGAGGGAGGCGTAGAGATCGGTGATGCGGGGAACGACGAGCTTTTCGCCGTGGAGGAGGGCGCGGCGCTCGGCGTTGGAGATGACGAGCTCGAGGGTGGAGATGGGGAGGCGCTGGCTGACGCCGGATTTTTTGTCGACGCGGCGGTCTTCGCGGGCGACGAAGGCGACCTGCTCGACGATCTGCCGGATGTAGTGCGGAATGACGATGTTCTGGATGGCCGTATCGCCGGGGGCGTAGCTGCGTGCAGTCCACGCTTCCTGTTCGGTGATGCTGATGGCTTCTTCGACGTTTTCGGGGTAGTGCGTGCGGATCTCACTACCGATGCGGTCCTTGAGTGGCGTGACGATCTTGCCGCGGGCGGTGTAGTCCTCGGGGTTGGCGGAGAAGACGATGGCCACGTCGAGTTCGAGGCGGACGGGGTAGCCCTTAATCTGGACGTCGCCTTCCTGCATGATGTTGAAGAGCGCGACCTGAATCTTGCCGGCGAGGTCGGGAACTTCGTTGATGGCGAAGATGCCGCGATTGGCTCGGGGTAGCAGGCCGTAGTGCATGGTGAGCTCGGAGCCGAGTTCGTGGCCGGAGCGCGCGGCTTTGATGGGGTCGACGTCGCCGATGAGGTCGGCCACTGTGACGTCGGGTGTGGCGAGCTTTTCGACGTAGCGCTGGACGGGCGTCATCCAGTCGATGGGGGTGTCGTCGCCGAGCGAGGCGATGAGGTCTTTGGAGAACTTGCTGAGCGGGGCGTAGGGATTGTCGCGGAGCTCGGAGCCGGCGACGAAGGGGCAGAAGGAGTCGAGCAGCGTGGTGAGCGCGCGCAGAATGCGGGATTTGGCTTGGCCGCGCAGGCCGAGCAGGATGAAGTTGTGGCGCGAGAGCAGGGCGTTGACTACCTGCGGGACGACGGTGTCGTCGTAGCCGACGATGCCTGGGAAGAGCGACTGGCCTTCGTGCTTGCCGCCGGGGGCGATTTGGCGCAGGCGCACGATGAGGTTGTCGCGGATCTCGTCTTTGACACTGCGCCCGACGCGTTCGGGGGTGTATTCAGAGGAGCGAAGCTGGCCGAGGGTGCGCGGGAGAGAGGTCTGCGACATGATTTAAGTATAGATGGCATGCGTGGGCGGAGGATTCGCGGGGTGTTGAGGAGATGGAACTGATCGAGGCGAATACTGGTGTGTATACTCGGTTTGTCTCCACACGGGAAGATCGGATATCGGCCTAGCTGTTGCAGTTGCTTCGGTTGCGAGGCATACCAACAATAAGGGAGCTAACTATGGCCATCAATTTACGACTTGCCATTGCAGGATTGAGTGCGGTTGCCACAGCACCGGCCATCACGATTGAGGTGCTGACGGCGAGCTTCGATGCAGAGCAGACGCTGAACATCGGCAGCCAGTCCAGCGGTGCTGGCGCGGGCAAGGTGACCTTCAACCCGTTTTCCATCACGCGGAAACCGGATGCCAATAGTGCAGCCTTGTGGGCGCATCTGTGTGACGGGAGCGCGATCAAGAGCATGGTGCTGACCGCGGTTCGTGTGGGTTCAACGGCTCCGTTCTTCAGTTACACGATGGGGCTGGTGGCCGTGAAGTCGATGGCCGTTGCCGCAGCAGAGAGTGGAGACCTGATCGAGACGGTGACGTTTGAGTATGGGCAGGCGACGTATGGTGCGGCTGCGCAGAATCCGGACGGTTCGCTGGGATCAGTTGTGACGGCGGGCTGGGATGTTACGAAGAACCTGAAGGTTTGACGAATGATAGAAGGCAGCAAACCTCAGGGCTAAAGCCCTTCCTTTTTGTTGCCCTATGAGACCCGACCCTAAGGGTCAGGCTACCGGATGGTTGCCAACGTTGAATCCGTTGACAACCATCCAGAACTGTTAGCAACAATCTATGAGCCAGTAGACCCATGAGCTAGTAGACCCAGCTCTTGGTGTCGGCGTCTTTCGGCGCAGTGGCGATCATGTGGGCGGTCATCTGAGGGAAGATGCGCTGGATCCAGGTGGCGTTGTTCTGCTGCATGGTGTACTCGGTGGGGCCGCCGGTGTAGCAGTGGGGTTCGCCGGGCCCGTACTGGAACTGCGCGTCAGAGTGGGGGTTGGTGGTTTGGTCGAGTGATTTTTGCAGAAGGTGTACGGCGTTGTTGAGGAAATAGGTGTCGCCGTCGCCGACGGCGATGTGGATTTTGCCTTCTAGCTTGGGGCCGACGGTGGACCAGTTGCGCTGGAGGTAGGCGTTGATGTCGTAGTGATCGTGCCAGTAGGCGACGACCTTGGGATCGATCTTACCGGTGAGCGGGTCGAGGACGTCGGCGGGGTAGCCGTCGGGGCCGACGGGGGAGAAGACTGCCTGCCAGATGGCCCATTGCTCGGTGGAGCGGGTGTGCGTGCCGAGGATGTACTCGTAGCGGAACTCGCCTTCGGTGGTGGCGGTGAGCGAGCCGTCGGGCTTGCGGTCGCCGCCGACGGGGACCTTGCCGAAGTCGCCGGAGCGGTAGAAGGCGTTGGGGTCGTCGTAGAGATTGATGTTCTGGTAGGCGTGGAAGTCGACGGGGTCGGGGCAGGCGGACCAGACGCCGTTGTACATGTCGGGGTAGAAGACCTGCGTGGCGAGGGATTCCCAGCCTCCGGTGCTGCCGCCGTAGGTGGCGCGCGCCCAACCTTGGCCGATGCCGCGGTATTGCTTCTCGATGGAGGGGATCAGTTCTTCGTTGATGGCGGAGCCGTAAGGGCCAACGTTCGTGGAGTCGATGTCGTAGGAGTCGTCATAGTAGGAATTGGCGTTTTGTACGTAAAGCAGGATGACGTGCGGGAGCGTGCCGTTGGTCCAGTCCTGGTAGTTGATGAAGCCGCGATCGACGGCATTGCCTATCGGGGCCGCGCCGCGGCGGCCACGCGAACCTGCGGCTGAGGGACGGCTGCTGAAGGGGATGGAGCCGGCGTGGAAGTGATCCTGGTAGACGACGAGGGGGTAGTGCGCGTCGGGGTGCTCGTCGAAGCCTGCGGGCAGGAGGATCCAAGCGCCGAGGTAGATGTCGCGGCCCCAAAATTTACTGAGCTTCTCACTCTTGAACTTCATGTACTTGAGGTACTTTGCGGC
>CAJCIM010000179.1 GCA_903970395.1 Acidobacteriaceae bacterium | reverse complement strand
GGGGGGCGATTTGCGCTGCCGCGAATAGGAGTTGACCCCAACTGATCGCGCACTACGCCGCTAAGATCGCATCCAGGCGGTGCGCAATCATCTCGTCCGCCTCTTGCCGCTCCGAGGCTATCCACAGACATTCAGCACGTGTGATGCCTGCTACACGATCTTCAAAGTGATTGCGTAATTGCAGGGCTTGTGTTCCGGCATAACCACGGTAAGACCCTGCTCATCTTGCGTCCATGTCACCCTATCGTTGTAGCCCAACAACTCAACGTGGCTGATCTTCTTCTGTAGGAATGCGCTGGTGGTCGCCAACGATCTGATCAGGGTGAGCTTCTCCGGCCAGCCCATAACAAACGCGTACAACGTATCTCCTTTCGTCGTGAACCTCACCTCTTCCGCGGTCAATTCCTTCCGAGACGACTCATTAAATCTTGTGTCCAGCGTGGAGACCGGCGCTGTCGCCAGAGGACCATCTCCAAAGATCTTCCATGGCCGTGTGCCGTAAATTCCTTCGCTGTTGACCGCCATCCACTTCGTAATCTCGTCCAGGATGACCATCTCTTCGTAGTCCAGTTCGCCACTGTTGGGCAAGGGGAAGTTCAATAGCAGATTCCCGTTACGGCTCACGATATCGACCAGCAGATCGATGACGTACTTCGGAGACTTGTAGGTGGCTTCCCTGTTGTAGTGCCACTCCCCGATGCAGGTGTCAGTCTGCCAGGGGCTGGCAGCGATGCCGCTGGCTACTCCACGTTCCCAGTCCAGCACACAGGTTCCGACCTGGCAGTCAGTCACGAGCTTGCTGAAGGCCACAGCTTCGCACCGATTATTGTGAAGACTCGCATTGGTGTTGTAGAGATTCGCGATCAGCGCAAGACCATATCGCTCAAAGAAGATGTCGCCATCGGTGTACAGGAGATCCGGCTGGTACTTATCGATCAGGTCCTTGATGCGCTTGAAGTAGTGAATCTTCCAGGATTCCGGGGCCTGACGGTCGTTAATGCTCAAGCCGTACGGATAATCCGTCGGCAGCGAGTGATAGAGGTCGGCGAAGGCGGGATTTGCGCCATCGTAAGATACTCCTGCCAGCGGGCCAGTCCTGTCGCTGGTGTGCGACGTTGAAAACCAGTGATAGCTGGGCGCCAGATGTTCACTGACAGCGAAGCGCAGCCCATGCTTGTCCGCAGCCCGCTTAAAGGCACCAACAATATCCCTCCTCGGCCCCATGGCGACAGCGTTCCAGCGGGGTTGGTGGGCGGAGCTCCACAGGTCGAAGTTATCGTGATGCACAGCCATACTGCAGAAGTACTTCGCCCCTGCCTTCTTGTAGAGGCCCAATAAGTGATCGGGGTCAAACTTGTCCGCCTTCCAAACAGGAATCACATCCTTGTATCCGACCTTTGTCGGATGTCCATAGGTTTTGACGTGATACTCGTACTGTTTGCTTCCTTGCACGTACATGTTGCGTGCATACCAGTCGCCGTCTTCGATCGCGGATTGCGGGCCCCAGTGCGCCCAGATACCAAACTTGGCATCGCGGTACCAGTCCGGAACCTGCCACTGACGCAAGGACTCTCGTGTGCCTTGGAAAGGTCCTGGAGCGATCTCCAGTAGGGGGGAGGCACCCTCCATTGAATGATCTTGGCCTCGAAGGGCGGCGGGAACGCCTGCATCCTGAGCGAAGGAGCGATACCGAAGGAGCGCCGGTGCGCCCGCTATGAAAGAAAGTGCTCTTCGCCTGCTGATGTTCATTTCCTGGTCGCCCTTCGGTGCAATATTAGACTTCTACGGTAGTGGAGCAGGCAAGGAGGCGGCGGGGAAAGATACCCGTTTACACTCTTCTTCCAGCAAACCTCCGCATGCTTCCTCTTCTTACCGCTGAATGCGAAGTAAGAGTAAACGATAACTGTACTGTTGAAAATCCAGTACCCGTGGACTTAGCGACAAACTGAGGTCAACTTGCCACCATCACTGAGTTATAAGTTTCGAGACACTCGGATCAATTTGATGGGAACAACCCAACGTTCCCAAAATAGGACTTATCGAGAACGACGTGTTTGCGGTGCTTGCACACACTCGCGAGGGCTGGCATCGCGCAAATCGCAGAATCTTCGTCCGCAAGTGCTTGCCATCTCGTTGCGACCTGCGTAATTCTGGCACCAGCTACACAAAATCAACTATGGAAGGATTTGTGAAACTATGCCCTACAGTCCATTACTGGTCAAGGCTGCAAAGAAGGCCGTAGCAAAAAAGGCATCGGCAAAGAAAGCTGCAAAGAAAACCTCCGCGAAAAAAGCCACAAAGAAGGCTGCCGTCAAAAAGGCAGTCAAGAAAGCAGCCAAGAAAGCACCAGCGAAGAAGGCCGCAAAAAAAGCTGTGAAGAAGTCTCCTTTAAAGACTCGCATTGAATCACACCAGCCCGCTTATAGATAAGTCTCGAATCCGCAGTTCAGGCAAGCAAAAGCGCCCGGCAACCTATCTACTAGGACCGGGCGTTTTTGCGTCGTATACACCTTCTAACTTCCCGATAGCACGGCGCTGCAACCAGCAGCGCGCGTCCCTCTCCTACGCTGGCTCGCGCTCACCTGCAGGAACCGGAATGATCGTCTCTGCATGCTTGCGGCTGTAGCCTGTCGCGTGCCGTAGCCCTGCCAGCCCAATCAGCCCCAGCGCCAGCACGCACACGCCATCCCATCCCCAGCGCGCCCACGCCAGGCCCGCAAGTGCAGACCCCAACGCACCGCCCACAAAGTACATCGTCATGTAGATCGTGTTCAACCGGCTGCGCGCCTCTGCTCCCAACCCGAAGATCCGCGTCTGGTTGCCGACCTGCATCATCTGCGCGCCCACATCCAGCGTCACCACACCCACCACCAGCACCGCCATGTGCAGCGGTACCGACATCTGCATTCGTTCCCCAACCCATAGCACCAAGTAAGACAGAGTCAACACCCCGCCGGCAATGCCCACCACAAATCTCGTGCCTCTACGGTCCGCCATGCGACCCGCCAGCGATGCCGTCAGTGCGCCCGCAGCTCCCACCACGCCGAATGTTCCCGCCACATCCGGCCCCATTCCATAGTGGCTGTGGAGTAGAAACGCCAACGTCGTCCAGAAGCAGCTGAACGAACCAAAGCAAAGCGCGCCTAGCACGCCTGCCTCGCGCAGCAGTGGCTCAGTGCGAAACAGCGTCCACAACGACCGCATCGTCGCCTTGTAGGACAGCGACTGGCGCGGTTCCATGCGCGGCATAAACCGAAACATGATCGGCACAAACGCCAGGTTCATCGCAGCCGCAACCACATACACGCTACGCCATCCATTGATCGGCGCCAGCACACCTGTAAAGTGGGCGAACTTCGCGACCCAGCCCGCAAAACTACGCGCCAGCAGAATCCCCAGCAACAGCCCGGTCATGACTGTCCCAATCGCCCGCCCGCGCTTCTCCACCGGCACCAGGTCCGGAGCCATCGGCAGCGCCACATGCGTTACGGCTGCAAGCAGACCAACCAGCGTGCTCGCCACAATCATCCATGTCAGGCCCTGCGCAAACGCTACGGCCAGCAGCGCCACGCTCACACCGGTATACATCCGCACCATCAGCGAGCGGCGCTCCGCCACGTCACCCAGCGGAACGAAAAACAAGATCCCCAGCGCGTAGCCCACCTGGGTAGCAACCGCGACGAACCCCATAGCGCGAGCGCCCGCGCCCAGGTCGTGCCCCATCACCAGCAGCAACGGCTGGTTATAGTAGATCGACCCCACACCTACTGCGCACGCCAGCCCCAGAAACGCGAGCACCCAGCTGGGCCGACGACTTTGAAATACTTTCTCCATTGAAAACCGACTCGGCAGAGTCTACCGTACACCCCGGCATGCTGTCACCGCCGGTCAAACAGCTTTCTCTATCTCCTAACGGAGACTATCATCTCTATTGGAGAGGATTTCCTGCCGAAGAGATTCTTCTGGCAGCCACCGGCCTGGTCCGGTTTTACACCCTGCAACCCAACACCATGACCACCCCTTCCGAGACCATTGCTGTAGCCATGTCCGGCGGCGTCGACTCCTCAGCCGTCGCCGCGCTTCTGCATGCCCAGGGCTATACGCTCGTGGGTCTCACACTCCAGCTCTGGAACCAGCGCCGCCTCGCCGGCCGTCCCGGTATCCCTGAAACCTCGCAAGGCCGTTGCTGCTCCATCGACGACGTCTACGACGCCCGCCGCGTCGCCGAGCACATCGGCATACCGTACTACCTCGTCAACGCACAGGAGCGCTTCGAAGCCGAGGTCGTCCGCCCCTTCGTCTCCGAGTACCTCGCCGGCCGCACGCCCATTCCCTGCACCCTTTGCAACAATCACCTCAAGTTCGACCAGCTTCTGCTCACCGCGCAGGGCATCGGCGCCGACCGCATCGCCACCGGCCACTACGCCCGCAACCACTTCGACCCCGCCCGTAACCGCTGGGTCCTCTCGCGCCCCGCCGACAAGACCAAGGATCAGACCTACTTCCTCTTCGGACTCACGCAGGAGCAGCTCAGCCGCACCCTCTTCCCGCTCGGCGAGATGCAGAAGCCCGCCGTCCGCGAGATGGCCGCCGACCACGGCCTCGCCCTCGCCCAGAAGCCCGACTCGCAGGAGATCTGCTTCATCCCCGGCGGCAGCTACTCCGACTTCCTCAAGGCCTACCTCGACGAGCAGAACGAAGCTCTTCCCGACTCCTCCGGCGAGCTCGTCACAGCATCAGGCGAAGTCGTCGGCCACCACGAGGGCATCCACAGCTTCACCGTCGGCCAGCGCAAGGGCCTCGGCCTGAGTTCGCCCGACCCGCTCTACGTCCTCAAAATCCACCCCGACTCCCACGCCGTAGAAGTCGGCCCCGACACAGCCTTGATGTCGCGCACCCTCATCGCCGACCGCCTCAACTGGGTCTCCATCCCCGAACCCACCGAACCCATCCGCGTAGCCATCAAGATCCGCCATCGCCACGAGCCCGCGATGGCCACTCTCATCGTCACTGGCCCTGACACCATCGAAGCCACCTTCGACGACCCGCAGCGCGCCATCACCCCCGGCCAGTCCGCCGTCTTCTACCAGGAAGATGAAGTCGCCGGCGGCGGATGGATCGTCTAGCACTCAAGTCGGCTACTGAACATGAACGACTCTATCCTGCGCTGTATGGTGAATTCGAAGGATGATTACCGCTGATTCATCGACGCGATAGGTACATACATAGGGCAAAGGCGAAAGAAATAGCTCTCTTAATCCTTCACGGATCGCCTCTCGCCCACGCAGAGGAAACCTTCGCAAGTTACCAACCTCACGGTAGATAAAAAGGATGGTGCTCTCCGTCAACTCCGGCCTGTACAGGGATAGATAGCGATGAATGCCTTCAAGATCGTCTGCAGCATCAAGCGTCCAACGCACCCACACTATTTTGCCAGTATCCGTGCGACACGCCGGTCCATCTCATCTTCTTCGATGAGTTCCCCACGCTCAGCCTGGCCAAGCGCATGGTCCACCTCGGCCCATCGCCGATCTTCCCCTGCCAGCAATGACGCCGCAGTATCCACCAGCAGCTCACCGACGTTCTTGCCCTCATGCCGGGCAAGTTCACGCAACTTACTCTCCTGCGCTTGTGTGAGTTCAAGTTCCATAGGAAAAGACTAGGATTGACGGCCTGCCTGTGTCAATCAAATCCCTTCGGAGTCTTCAGCGCCTCCCATTCATGCGCTACCCTGTAGAGACACATTTTCCCAGCAGGAGCCTCCGTCTCGTCATGGAAGAATTTCGCCGCCTCACCCGCCTTCCCGCCTACGTCTTCAACATCACAGGCGAGCTGAAGGCAGCAGCACGCAAGCGTGGCGAAGACATCATCGACTTCGGCATGGGCAACCCCGACGGCGCCACTCCCAAGTTCATCGTAGACAAGCTCATCGAGGCCGCGCAG
>CAJCIM010000178.1 GCA_903970395.1 Acidobacteriaceae bacterium | reverse complement strand
TTACTTACGTGGCCGACCCCTTTGAAGTGTCACTGACTGAAGGAGATTGCATGACGAAAGCGGACCTGATTGATCGAGTCGTATCCCTGGGAGATTTAACGCGCCGGGACGGCGAGGTCATCGTCGAAACGCTCTTCGACTCCATCATCAGTGCGCTAAAAGGCAGCGATAAGGTCGAGGTCCGAGGTTTTGGCAGCTTCCGCACCCGCCAGCGCAAGCCACGCATCGGGCGTAACCCCAAGACTGGTGAGTCCGTAGCCGTGCCTGCGAAACGGGTACCCTACTTCAAACCCAGCAAAGAACTCCGCGATCTGGTAAACCCAGATGAAGCCAAGCCTATGAAAACCGGCTTGCCTGCAGCGGACACAGCAACCGCCTGACAAGACGACCAGTACTCATTTGGATTTTGTGGCGTGTTGCAGATATTCGCAGCACTACCGGTGAGTACAACCAGAAGACCCTCGGTGTCGGCCCCCGACGCACTTTCCTACACCGTGACCACCGCTGCGCGGCCTGTATAGCCAGCCTGGGCAGATTATCCGCCCAAAATGCGCAGAATGTGGTTCACGACATGTTTTTCTGTAAAGGCGCAGGGCTCGCAACCTATAATAGAAGCGGCATGACTGAGACTACTTTAAGCTCCACTGAAGCCCCTGCGAAACACGTCCAGAAGTACACGCGCAACCAGCCCTATCTGTCGAAGACGCTGGTCAACACCAAGCTTACCGGTCCCGAGTCCGAAAAAGAGACCATTCATATTGAGCTTGAGCTGGAAGAGGGCATGAGCTACCTTCCTGGCGACGCCGTCGGCATCATCCCGACCAATCGCGAGCCGCAGGTGGAGTCCGTGCTTAAGGCGTTGGGCTACACCGGCGACGAGCGCGTACTCGACCACTATAAAGTGGAGATTAGTTTTCTCGAGGCCATAACCAGTCGCCTTGCCATCGGCAAGCTCACCCGCAGCGCCGTCAATCAGCTTGGCAAGCTCGCTGGCGACGCCGCTCCTGCAGGCCTCAAGGCTCTCCTGGGCCCTGACAACAAGGCCCTTGCAGAGGAGTATGTCTGGGGACGGGAGTTCTACGACCTCATCACCGAGTTCCCTGGCCTCATCAAAACTCCGCAGGACTGCTTCCAGGTTCTCGCACGCCTCACCCCGCGCATGTACTCCATCGCGTCGGCGCTTGAGGCGCATCCGGGTCAGGTGCATACTACCGTCCGTGTCGTTCGCTACCACTCGCACAACATGGACCGCCAGGGCGTCTGCTCGGGCTTCATGGGCGAGCGTATGCCGGTTGGTACGCTGGTTCCAATCTTCCTGCACGAGAACAACAACTTCCGCTTGCCTGCTGACACCGATGCGCCAGTGATCATGGTTGGCCCTGGCACTGGTATCGCGCCCTTCCGCTCGTATTTGGAGTACCGCCAGATCATGGGCCACAAGGGCGACAACTGGCTCTTCTTCGGCGAGCAGCGGTCGGTTTCAGACTATCTTTACAAGGATCAGTTTCAGGCAATGGAGCAGGACGGTTTTCTTACTCGCCTCAGCACTGCCTTCTCGCGTGACCAGCAGCGCAAGGTCTACGTGCAGGACCGCATGCGCGAGCACGCCGACGACGTCTTCGCGTGGCTTGAGAGCGGTGCCTACGTTTACGTCTGCGGCGACGCCGAACGTATGGCCAAGGACGTAGAACGCACGTTGCTCGACATCATCGCTCTCGGTGCCAACAACACCTTGGAATACGCCAATGAGTACCTTGCGGCCATGAAAAAGGCCAAGCGCTACCAGCTCGACGTCTACTAAACCGCAGACAATAGACATTAGAGTTAAGACAGTAGAAACGACAAAGGCCGCCTTGGTTGAGGCGGCCTTTCGCATTTCACTGCTGTCTTACGGTCTACTGTCTGGCTTAAACCCTGTAATCATCAGCTTGCCAGCTCCTATGACTCGATGTGCGCATCCTCATCCCGCTGCGTTACCCTAACTCTCATGGCAAAGAAACGCATTGGTGTTCATGTTGGCACAGCTGGTGGCTGCTTTACCGCTGTCACGCGCGCAGTTGAGGCTGGCGCCAACACCTTCCAGATCTTCTCCGCGAGCCCTCGCCAGTGGAAGGCTGCGCCAGTGAAGCCAGAGGACGCTGCGAAGATGCGCGAGTTGCGTGCGCAACACGATGTGAATCCAGTGGCAATTCACGCAAGTTACTTGATCAACCTCTGCTCGCAGACCGAGACGGTTCGCACCAACTCAATCGACGCCTTCCGCGGCGAGGTTGAGCGGGCGCTTGCCATGGGTGCGGAATATCTGGTGCTGCATCCTGGCAGTTGGAAGGGACTCACGCGCGACGAGGGTCTTCGCTTAGCTGCGCAGGGTATCGAGAAGGCCATCGACGGCATTGCCTGGCAGGATCACGACTTCCGGATTCTCATCGAGAACACCGCTGGTGCGGAGTTCTCGCTAGGCGGCAGTTTCGATCAAGTTGCCGAACTCGTTGCGACGCTCCGAGCTTGCGCTCCGGTGGATGTCTGTCTCGACACCTGCCACTGCCATGTTGCGGGTTATGATCTCGTCTCGCCTGAAGGCTACGAGCAGACCATGCAGCAGATCGCCGATACCGTAGGCTTTGAGGCCGTCCGCGTCTGGCACTGCAACGACGCTAAGGCAGCGATGGGCAGCAAGCTCGACCGCCACGAGCATATTGGCGAAGGCACTATTGGCTCGGCTGCGTTCAAGCGTCTACTGCACGACGCTCGCTTCGATCATGCCTGTTTCATTGCTGAGACTCCAGTGGATGAACCTGGCGACGAGATGCGGAACGTGATGGCTCTGCGCGCTCTTTCGGCGGGTTAGGCTGGGGGGTGCCCCCTACCCTTGTTTTTTCGGTTTTGATTAGAATCAGTCACTTAGCGGGGTATCCCGGGGGTAAGTGACTGATTCTGATTGGGTTGCGGGTAAGATATTCCTAGTAAAGGGGTTAGGGGTGAGTAAAAGAATTTCCCGCAAAGGACGCCAAGTTAGCGAAGGCTCGCCACGGGAGTTGTGGTTGTGTTGAGGATCAGACCCTACTTCAAGTATAGAAGGTGGGGACTGGGAACATGTTTTTTGTTTTGTGGGCTTAGTGGTTTGGATTGTTGAGGTTAAGATGGATTGACTGTGCTGAGGGCTTGACATGGATTTTTGCATGCGTCCGCCGGTCGGACTCTTCAAGAGTGTTGCTTGTCCGTAACTTGAATGTGGTAGAAACACCACATGGCGCACTTTTCAAGACTCTCTGTTTTCCTTTGCTTCACTTCGGTACTTGTTGCACAGACACCCGGCATGATGCAGCCTGCAACCAACCCGATCAACACGCTGATGCAGAAGGCCGCAGCCCATGCTGCCGCGCATCATGACCATTACAAGCCTGTGCTCTCGCCGGTTTATCAGACGGTTCTGAACGGCGCGGTTGACGTGGCTGCCCTTCACGCGCAGGGAATTCAGATCATTCCATGGACCGTTGACGACGCAGACTCTATGCGCGCTCTCCTGGCTAAGCACGTTGACGGCATCATCTCCGACGATCCTGCGATGCTCGACCAGGTCCTCGCAGAAGCTCGCACCGCTGCTGCCGGCAATGCCGGAGAGCTAGCCTACCTTGACCGCTTCGACGCGCAGGGTCACCGTGGCGGCCGGGCGCTTCGCCCTGAAAACACCCTGCCGTCCTTTGAAAACGGCATGGACCTCGGTATGACGACCCTCGAAACGGACACGGGAGTCACGACTGACGGTCAGTCTCTCATCTGGCACGACCAGTTTCTCAACCCGCAGAGCTGCCGCCATGCCGATGGAACGCCTTATACGCTCGACAACAAGGTCTACATCCGCGATATCTCCATGGCCGACGCGCAGCGTACCTTTATCTGCGACAAGCTCCACTTCGGCCCGCTCCAAACCAATGACCTGTCGCTCTCGCCAGTTGCGGTCGCGTTTGCAAAGAAGGAGGGCATGCCTAGCCCCTACGCGCCTACTAACGCTGCGCAGTTAATGCGTTTCGCCAAGTTTTACGCTGCGTATTACAAGACCGGCCCCGGCAAATCTTCGCCCCACGCTGCCGCCCGCGCCCGTACTGGCGACACCATCCAGTTCAACCTCGAGACTAAAATCCAGGGTGACAGATGGCCCGGCGGCGGCAACAACACTCGCCCCGCGCAGGACTTCGTCGACGCTCTTGTTGGTGCCATCAAGGCCGAGCACATGGAAAAGCGAGCCGATGTTCAGAGCTTCTACTTTGGCACCCTGCTGCTGATACAGGCACAGCACCCCGAGATCCGCACCGTCTACCTCACCGAAGACCCTGCGCACCTCAAGCTCACGTCTCCAGCCGAACTGCAATAGTCTCCCAATTTCGTCCGCACGTGGGACTTAGGAAGGCGATTTTTCTTGCCGCTTCGCCGTGCCAGCGCAAGAATGGTATCGAAACCGAGGAGTAATCCCATGCCGCTGAAAGAGATTCTGCGAAGCGTCGCCGTCCTATGTTTCTCGAGCGCTTGTCTCGTTGCGCAGACCACATCCCCTCCGCAGTTGGTGGTCGTGCCACCTGCTTCTGGTGTCGTCGGTGGCGTGTTCGGCGGGGTAATCCTCGGCTCGGCTTCAGGTTCGGGGCCTGTCTTACGAGCGGTTACGGGACAACCATATTCATTGGTCAAGATGACGAACAGTGTACGTACATTGGGCGACGGTACGAAGATTACGAACGTCCGCGAAGAGCACCAGATGCGTGATTCGGACGGACGAGTGCGGACAGAGGTGGGCCACATCAAGGATGGCCAGTTCACCATCGACAGCATTACCCTAAGCGATCCCGAGGCGCGTACCTATACGACACTGTTCGTAAGGACGAAGACCGGCCATATCACTCATCTGTCTCAACCAACTCCTCAGACACCGGAGCAAAAGGCAAGGCAGGATGAGTTGCGGGCTACCGCGGTAGCCTCCCGAAAAGAGAATCCAACTCCGGCACCGGCGCGTGACATCGAGAAGCTCTCCCCACAGAACATCGCGGGGGTATATGCGGAAGGTATGCGCGTAACGCATATGATTCCAGCAGGCACGCAGGGGAATGATCGCGACATCAAAACCGTGATGGAGACCTGGACGTCGCCGGACCTCAAGATCACTCTGCAATCCACGATGGATGATCCACGATTCGGGACTACAACCACGCAGGTTACTGAGCTGCAGCGTGCCGATCCATCGCCGCAACTGTTTGCGATTCCTGCGGACTACAAGGTGATCGATTCATCCAACGGAGCGGGAGCACCCACACAACTCATCCCCTAGCTATCGCGCCCGATGCTATCCTGAGCACCAATCCCCGCCCAGCCCGGGCCTCAGGAACAATTCATGAATCGCCTCGCCGTCGCGCTCGCTCTTTCGCTTGTCTTCGCTGCCACCCACGCCATCGCGCAGGAGCAGGATCCTGCCAAAACCGTCATCGACGAGCTGAACCCGAACTTCAAGCCCCCTGTCACGGAGCCGGTTCTTGCCCCTGATTACGACAAGCGCGTCGTGATGATTCCTATGCGCGACGGCGTTAAGCTCTACACCGTCATTGTTGTGCCGAAGGGCATCAGCCCCAAGTCAGCAGGCATCGTGCTCACACGGACCTGCTATAATGCCGCCGCGCGCGTCGAGCGCTCCAAGTCGCCGAAGATGATTGAAGCCCTTCCTCTGAGCGATGAGGACTTCGTCAAGAATGGCTATATTCGCGTCTATCAGGATGTTCGTGGGAAGTACGGCTCTGAGGGTGTCTACCTGATGACGCCGCCGCCTGTCGGATCCGGCTTCAACAACTCCGGCGCCGACGACACCACAGACGCTTATGACACCATCGACTGGCTCATCAAGAACGTGCCTGAATCCAACGGCCGCGTCGGCATGATCGGCTCCTCCTATGAGGGCTTCACCGTCGTCATGGCGCTGCTGCATCCGCATCCCGCGCTGAAGGTCACAGCGCCGGAAAGCCCCATGGTGGATGGCTGGATGGGCGACGACTGGTTCCATTACGGCGCGTTCCGTCAGCCCAACCTGGACTACTTTACCGGGCAGACCACCAAGCGCGGTGAGGGCTACCATGTCTCGCGCGGTGGCCGCGATGAGTACACCAACTTCCTCCGTCTCGGAAGCACCGGCGACGCTGCTCGCGCCATGGGCGAAGATCAACTGCCCTTCTGGAAGATCGTCGAAGCCCACCCCGCCTATGACGCCTTCTGGCAGTCGCAGGCGCTGGATCATCTTCTTGCTGCAAAGGGCCTCACCGTCCCCACGCTCTGGGAGCAGGGCGAGTGGGACCAGGAAGATATGTGGGGAGCTATCCACTCGTACCGCGCTATTGAGGCTGTTCACAAGAACGACCCACTCAACCACATCGTCATGGGCCCTTGGTTCCACTCGCAGATTAACCGCTCCGGTCGCGGCATCGGTCCCTTCGCCTGGAACACCGATACTGCTGAGCAGTGGCGTCACGACTACCTCGTACCCTTCTTCAACACCTACCTCAAGCCCGGCTCGCCGAAGTTTGAGCTCCCCAAGGCGCTCATCTACGACGCTGGTGGCGAAGTGGTCGGCGGCGCGGGCACCGACCACTGGGACACCCCGAAGGTCTGGCCTACCGTGTGTGAGAAGGGCTGCCCTGAGACCTCGAAGCCGCTCTATCTGAACGCCAACGGGGCTCTGTCGTTTGAGGCTCCCGTAGGCGGCCCAGTCGCTGGCAAACCAGACGAGTACATCTCCGACCCCGCGCATCCCGTTCCGTTCTCGCCGCTGCCGTACGACGGCTCGAACTGGCGCAACTGGCTGGTGACCGACCAGCACTTTGTCGATGGCCGCCCCGACGTGCTCACGTATGTTTCGGAGCCTCTGAAGCAGCCGCTCAAACTTGCTGGCGAGCCTATCGCTCATCTCTGGGCGTCGACCTCGGGTACTGACTCCGATTGGGTCGTTAAGATCATCGATGTCTACCCCGACGCTCCCGTCGGCGGCGGCGCAGCGGCGGGTGTTCCTCCTGGCACTACAACCTTCCCCGGCGTCCTCGGCACGCCGTACAACATGAGCGGCTATGAGGCCCCCATCGGTATCGACATCTTCCGCGGCCGCTACCGCACCAGCTTTGAGCACCCTGCGGCCCTCACTCCCAACGAGGCCGCCGAGTTCACCTTTGGCCTGCCCATGATCGACCGCACCATCCCTGCTGGCCACCGCCTGATGGTGCAGGTGCAGTCCAGCCTCTTCCCGCTGTACGACCGCAACCCGCAGACCTTCGTCCCCAATATCTTCGACGCCAAGCCAGCCGACTACATCAAGGCTACGCAGAAGATATGGCACGAACCCGGCAAGGCCAGCTACATCAGCCTGCCCGTCGCGAACGAAGCCCCATAGTCCGCATCATTCTCGCTTGAAAAGCAAAGGTTCGCCGCTGACACCGTGGCGAACCTTTGCTAATTTCGCGCCCTTTTCGGAAAGCTTTGCGCTTACGCGTCCAGCACGGCAAATACAGCTGATATGTCCACTTCAATCGCGGTCCCATCCAGCCGCAGAATCCCATCCCGCTGCTGGCTTACCGTCTCCCCGCGCATCACATGCGCGCTCCGCGTCTCTGGATCGAAGATCCATACCTCGCGCACACCCATCCGCAGATAATCCTGCGCCCGCGTCATCTCGCGTTTCAGAGTGAAACCCTGCGACTTTACCTCGACACAAAGGAGCGGAGCTTCACGGATAATCTGCGTTTTCTGCCAAGTCAACGGCATTACGCACACGTCAGGGATGCGGAACCGTGTCGGTGCGACCTGCACGCGCACCTCTACGACAGCTCGGATGCCCCAATCGTTTCGGTGGCCGCGAAAGATCGTTGAAAGCTCACTCTCAATATCACCATGATCGAATTCGCCCAAATTCCGCTCCTCAAGGACGCCATCCACATAGTCCACATCCGGCTGCGGGTCGCTATGCAGGTACTCTTCCACTGAAACAAACGGAACTGCCGCTGAAGCCGCCATCGCCGTCACCTCCGTACCCCCATAGCGTACCTCCCCGTCGCCGTTCATTACAATGGAAGACGATGCCCGATATCGAACAGAACGAACCGCAAATGCGCGAAGACCCAACCCGCTATAACCCTGCCGAGATCGAACCGCGCTGGCAGGCCAAGTGGGACGCTGATCCTACGCTGTATGCGGCTGAGCCGCACACTTCCGACAAGCCCAAGTTCTATTGCCTGGAGATGCTGCCTTATCCCAGCGGCCAACTGCACATCGGCCATGTGCGTAACTATTCCATTGGCGATACGCTTGCCCGCTATATGCGGATGCGTGGCTACAACGTGCTGCATCCCATGGGCTGGGATGCCTTCGGTCTTCCTGCCGAAAATGCGGCGCTGAAGAACAACACGCCTCCGCGCCAGTGGACGCTGAACAACATCGCGCAGATGAAGGTGCAGATGCGGCGGCTTGGCTTCAGCTATGACTGGGCCGGCACGGAGGTTACGACCTGTCTGCCTGATTACTACCGTTGGAATCAGTGGCTGTTTCTCAAGATGGTCGAACAAGGGCTTGCCTATAGGAAATCCAGCAAGGTGAACTGGTGCCCGCAGTGTGCGACGGTGCTGGCCAATGAGCAGGTCATCAGCGGCTACTGCTGGCGGCACGAAGACCAGCTTGTTGAGCAGCGTGAGCTTGAGCAGTGGTTTCTGCGAATTACGAAGTACGCGGACGAACTGCTGGACGGCCTTGATCAGATGCCTGGCTGGCCGGAAAAAGTCCGCACCATGCAGCGCAACTGGATCGGCCGTAGCGAGGGCGCGCACGTCACCTTCAAGGTTGTGGACAACGATGCTGCGGAGATCACTGTCTTTACTACCCGCATCGACACTATCTTCGGCGCCACCAGCGTTCAGCTCGCGCCGGAGCATCCGCTCGTGAAGCAGTTTGCCGCTCTTGACCACAAGCTTTCCCTCGCCGTCGACGAGATGGTCGCGCAGCAGAAGGCCGCGAAAGAGTCCGGCGACATCGGCAGCATCGACAAGCACGGCGTCGCTACCGCTCACTTCGCCATCAATCCCTTCAACGGCGAGCAGCTGCCGATCTGGGTCGCCAACTACATCCTCGCGGACTATGGCACAGGTGCGATTATGTCCGTGCCTGGCCACGACGAGCGCGACTTTGAGTTTGCCACCAAGTATCACCTTCCCATCCGGCGCGTTGTCACCGCCGCCGACGGCGAAGAGCCTCTGCCGTTCATCGCTGAAGCAGGCGCCTTCATCATCAACTCCGGCGACTACTCCGACCTCACTTGCGCTGAAGCGCAGCATCGCCTAGCCACGCACGCTGAGATGAACGGCTTCGGCAAGGCTACGACTACTTACCGGCTCAAGGACTGGGGTGTTAGCCGCCAGCGTTACTGGGGTACGCCTATTCCGATGGTCTATTGCGCGGAACATGGTATTGTTCCGGTCAAAGAGGCAGACTTGCCGGTTCTGTTGCCAGAGCAGGTCGAGATTACGCAGGAGGGCGGCTCGCCGCTTGCCAAGGTGCCGGAGTTTCTCAACACGACGTGCCCAGTGTGCGGTGGACCTGCGCGTCGCGAGACCGACACGATGGATACCTTTGTCGATAGCAGTTGGTACTTTTACCGCTACACGGATGCGCATAACGCGACGAAGCCCTTTGACTCCGCAAAGGCCAACTATTGGTTTCCGATCGACCAGTACATTGGCGGTGTCGAGCACGCGATTCTGCACCTGATCTACTCGCGCTTCTGGACGCGCGTTATGCGGGACCTTGGCCTCATCGAGAACTCCGAACCGGTTACGCGCTTGTTCACGCAAGGCATGGTGATCAAGGACGGCGCGAAGATGTCGAAGTCCAAGGGCAACGTTGTCTCGCCTGATGTGATGATCGATAAGTTCGGTGTCGATGCGACGCGCATGTATGCGTTGTTTGCAGCGCCTCCAGACCGCGATCTCGACTGGCAGGAGGATGGCGTCGCCGGTATCAGCCGCTTCCTCGCGCGCGTCTATCGCGTGACTACCAAGTTTGCGCCTGCTGTCCGCGCGCTGGAGAGCAGCGTCCGTGGCGACGAAGTCGCGGCGGCGGAGTTTGCCAGCGAGACGCCAGCTGAGCTTGCGTTGCTGCGCACGCTCCATCAAACCATCGCCAAGATCACAGAAGACTTCTCTGGCCGCTGGCACTTCAATACGTGTATTTCGGCGATCATGATCCTGGTGAACGAGATCATCGCTGCCGAGCCTGCGATGGATTCCGGCGCTATCTCCGTGGCGACCACTGCGGAGTTGCTGCGTAAGCTCACACTGCTGCTTGCGCCGTTTGCGCCGTTCCTCGCTGCCGAGTTGTGGCAGGAGCTGGGAGCGGAGGGCAGCGTGTTTACGCAGTCCTGGCCGGTTGCCGACGCTGCACTCGCGCGAGAGTCTGAGATTGAGATTCCTGTGCAGATCAATGGCAAACTCGCCACGGTGATCAAGCTGCCGGCTGATTCCGATGAGGCTGCTATCAAAGCGGCATCGCTGGCAGATGAGAAGGTCGCCGCAAGGCTTGTGGGCAAGACGATCGTGAAGCATTTGGTCATCAAAGGTAAGCTCGTCAACCTGGTGATCAAGTAGATGGCCGCAGCTCCGGTTCGTGGCGCGCAATCGTTCGTGGGCATCATGGCCGAGGTTTGGGGTCGTCCCTCGCTGACGTTCCTTGAGATTCTCTGGCGTTGGCTCCCTGCGGTCGCGGCTCTCGGTATTGGCTTCAGTGTTGTGTTGGGCGGTCTCGGCATGGATGTTCACCTGAGCCTGCCGACGGCGACTGACCTTCAGGCGGAGTTGCAGTCGGTGAGCGTCTTTCAGCCTGTAGCGGCCATAAACACGATCTACTCGATCCTTGCCGAGACTGTCGTCGCATCGTGGCCTTGGCTGCGTTGGACGCTATTGGCTATCTTCATCCTCTGGAACCTCGTTGCGGCATTTGGCCGTACCGTCGTGCTTCGCCGGCTTGACCCTGACATGCAGCCGCGTCGCAGAACGCTCTTCCTGCTTGGAGTGCTTCGTTCGGGATTGCTGCTTGGTGCGTGGTGGTTCTGGATCAAGCTGGTAGCCTTCAGCGCGCGGACGGCGATTCTTGCTCCTGCTGTGCGCAATCAGGAGCCTAGCGTTGTCCTGTTTGCTGCGATGATTATCTGCGGGACGCTGCTGATCTACGTTCTTTGGGCTGCGTTCAGCTGGTATCTACAGCTTGCTCCGCTGCTTGCGATGCGGCGCAATCTCGGTGCCTTCTCCGCCCTTGGCGCTGCGCTTACTGCATCGCGCGTCAGAGGCAAGCTCATCGAGATCAACCTGGTGATGAACATCGTGCGCATCGCTCTGATTGTGCTGGCGATGGTCTTCTCCGCCACGCCGTTGCCGTTCGACGCGGTCGCCACGCCCGAGTTCCTGCGGTTTTGGTGGTCTGGCGTTGCGCTGGCTTACCTTGCCTTCTCGGACTACTTCCACGTGGTCCGTGCGGCCAGCTACCTCTCGCTCTATCGGGCCCTCGAAGTTCGCTCCTGACACGCGCAATCTGCATGGAGCGAGCATCCACAGCACGGAAAATCCTCACAATTTACACTTAATCCGTGGACACCCCAGGCACCTCTACCATCGTCATCCTTGACTTCGGCTCGCAGTACACGCAGCTGATCGCGCGTCGCATCCGCGAGTTCAACGTCTTCTCCGTCGTGCTGCCGTGCACTACGCCGCTGGCCGAGGTGCTGGCGCTGAAGCCGAAGGGCATCATCCTTTCGGGCGGTCCTTCGTCGGTGTATGACGACGCGGCGCCGAAGGCCGATCCTGCCATCCTTTCTACCGGGCTGCCGATTCTGGGCATCTGCTATGGGCTGCAGTTCATCACGCATCATCTGGGCGGCAAGGTTGTTCCGGGTCATGCTCGCGAGTATGGTCATGCGGCGGTCACGGTCACCGAGGTGGAGAACATCTTCCATGGTCTGCCTTCGACGCTCTCTGTCTGGATGAGTCACGGCGACCATGCAGAAGAGCTTGCGCCGGGTTTCCGCGTCACTGCCACGACGAACAACGCTATCGCGGCGATCGCTAACGATCCCAGCAAGATCTGGGCGGTGCAGTTCCATCCTGAGGTTGCGCACACCAAGGATGGCATGAAGCTGCTCAAGAACTTCGTCGTCAAGCTGTGTGGCTGCGCGCAGGATTGGACGCCTGAGCACTTCATCGCCACGACCGTTGCCAAGATCCGCGAGCAGGTTGGCTCTGGCCATGCGATCTGCGGGCTTTCCGGCGGCGTTGACTCGTCCGTTGCGGCGGTGCTGGTTGCGCGTGCGATCGGCGATCGGCTGACGTGCATCTTCGTCAACAACGGTGTGTTGCGCAAGGACGAGTTTGCCAAGGTGCAAAAGACCATGCGCGAAGAGCTGCATTTGAACGTGGTCGCTGCCGATGCGAGCGAGCGGTTTCTGAGCAAGCTTGCGGGTGTGACTGATCCGGAGCAGAAGCGCAAGGCTATCGGCAACGAGTTTATTGCGGTCTTCGACGATGAGGCCAAGAAGATCTTCGAGGCGGAGAAGTCATCGGGCGAAGAGATTGCGTGGCTGGTGCAGGGCACCCTGTACCCTGACGTGATCGAGTCGGCTTCCGTTCATGGGCCTTCGCATGTCATCAAGTCTCACCATAACGTTGGCGGTCTGCCTGCGGACATGAAGCTGAAGCTGATCGAGCCGCTGCGCGACCTGTTCAAGGACGAGGTTCGCCGCATCGGACGCGATCTCCAGATGCCGGAGGAGATCCTGGAGCGGCAGCCGTTCCCGGGGCCGGGGCTGGCGGTGCGCATCCTCGGCGAGGTCACGCCAGACCGTGTTGCGATCCTGCAGGAGGCCGATGCCATCTGCGTGGAGGAGATCAAGCGGGCTGGGCTGTATCGCAAGGTGTGGCAGAGCTTCGCGGTGCTGTTGCCGGTAAAGACCGTCGGCGTGATGGGCGATCAGCGGACCTATGCTTACACCTGCGCTATTCGCGCGGTGGAGAGCGAGGATGGCATGACGGCCGATTGGGCGGCGCTGCCGTATGAGGTGCTGCGGACCATCTCCAGCCGGATCGTGTCGGAGGTGCGAGGGATCAATCGGGTGGTCTATGACATCACCTCGAAGCCACCAGGGACGATTGAGTGGGAGTAGCCCTCCCCCCCCCGGCCAAAATTTGGTGTGCGTTGAAGAATCAGTCACTTAGCGGGGTATCCCGGGGCTAAGTGGCTGATTCTGCTTTGGTTGTGGGTATGATATTGCAAATGAAGGGGTTAGAGCCGCCAAAGGCTCTCCCGCAAAGGACGCCAAGTTAGCTAAGGTTCGCCACGGGAGTTGTGGCTGCGTTTAGGGTTGGAGCCTAATTTAAGTATAGAAGGTGGAGGTTGGGAAAGTGCTTTTCGTTTTCGGCGCTTAGTGGTTTACTTTGTTGGGGTTAAGTTGGTAATCGGGTGGCTGGGGGCTTGACAGGGATTATGAGGGGCGAGTTGTTGGCTTTATCGCTTGTTTCTTGCGCGATAGCTGATCTCTTCGCTAGATTTGAGCCAGGCACACGCAGAGGAAGCCGTTGAGCACGATACCCTTCGATGGCGTCCGATTCGCGGTCCACTCCGATGACCATCTGCCGCCGCATGTGTACGGACACTATGCGGAGACAGAGGTCATCTTCGAGGTGCGGGATGGCGGCATTTGGCTCGCGTCAAGAGCAGATAAGATTCGTCCTGCTAATGCGAAGCGTGGCGACGTAAAGAAGATCCTGAGAGTAGCCACCGTGCATGGGCGGCAGTTGCCTGAACTTTGGGAGAGCGTACATGGCCGAGTATAAGTTGATGGTTACAGATGAAGAGATTGACGAGGCGATTGCTAGAGCCTCGCTGATCGCCGATGAGCCGCGAGTGGTGGAAGGCGGTGCGCTCTATGACCGCCGGCTCGATTTGTTCGTGTTTCAGATCAGCGACGGACGGCGGTTGGCGATCCCGGGTGAGGACATACAGGGGCTGGAGAACGCGACTCCGGAGCAGGCGGCGGAGATCGAGATGGACAGGTATGGTGTGCATCTGCGTTGGCCGCAGATCGACGTGGACCACTATCTGCAAAACATGCTGGAAGGCCGATACGGAAGCAGTGCATGGATGGACCGTGTGCATCGGCGGAGCAGCGCCGCGGCGTAAGCCACGATATGGCTGATATTCGCGTTGCATATCAGGGAAAATATTCTGGAAAGACAAAGGCCCGCCGAAGCGGGCCTTTGTGGTTGTGCGTCCTGGGAGACGCGGGTTAGAACCGAAGGCCGAACTTCACCGGCAGGTAAGTGGTGCGGTTGCTGTTGGCCGGGAAGAAGTTGTTCAGGTCAGGGTTCGAGCCTGTCGCTACGACATTACCGTTCGAGATCGCGAGTCCCTGACGTTGCGAGTCGAAGACCACGACATAACGAACTTCACCGAAGAACCGCTCATTGGAGAAACGCGAAAACTTGTAGGTGACACCAAAGCCGCCGTTGACGCCAGGAGCGTTTGAGCTGTAATGGTCGAAGGTACCGTTAACCTCAAACTCTTCCGGACCGAAGAAAGGATCGAAGAACTCTTCTACCTGGGGGACCGTAAAGGTGGTGACCTTGTGGTAGAAGCCGACGCCTCCGACGAGGTAGGCCCCGAAGCCGCCGGCTTTCCCACCATTGAACAGGGTGTAGACCGGGTTCACCGTGAAGGACCAGATGTGATTGGAGCCATCGAGGCCGTTGTCAGCTGCGTTCGGGTCGCCGTTGAAATAGATTTGGCTCTGGTTGCTAAGGGTCTGACCGGTGAGGCCGAAGTGGTCGTAGTCAAACTGAAGCAACACGCCGAGGTGACTGTTGAAGTTGCGTCCACCGCCGACCTGGAAGCCGTAGTTGGGTTTGAAGTAGTGCCAGGTATTGCCGAGGGGCTGGGTGAAGCCGACACCGGCGACGAAGGTGTACTTGGGTGTGCCATCCGCGGTGGTGTTGTTGCCGCGATAGGTGGGGCGGCCATAACGGCGGCGCTGGCCACCACCGTACTGCATATAGTTGGCGAAGTTGACGGCCGAGGCCGGGTTTATTGAGGCTTCGGTGGTCGTGGCTGTCGCCGCATCCTGCTCACTGCTGGAGGAGAAGAGCTGCGCGCTGGAACTGGAGGTGTCGAGGGCGGGTGTCTGCAGAAGATTTGCAGGTTGAGCCTGAGCGACCGGAGCCGCAGTTTGCGCGCTGGCGGCCGGTGAGGCTGCAACCGCGAAACCGAGAGCCGCTATCGCGAGGAAAGAAGCCGTATGCGTCGCCTTCAAAGAAAGACTGTTGTGGAATCGGTGGAAGGACATAGTTTTCTCAACTCCTGGCTGTGATGCAATGCTATCCGTTGGCAGTAAACCCCGGCGCCGGGAGATTGTTGCGCTCCCACTGGCCTGTGCTTGATACGGCGCCGGGTACCTGCTGGATTTCGTTATGGGCAGAGAACCTGCTGTACTCGACGCTGTGCCGAGAACCGTTGGGGGCTGCCGCTTATGTAGGACGTGGATTCTGTCCAAGTGGATGCACCTCCATCGTATAAGACCGACGGCCGGTGAGATTGTGCACGTACCGGCTCGTACACTAGAGATGTCTATAGACGTTCATGTCCATGTCCACAAACCTTATCTCCGCAAATCTGGAACGTATTCGCAATGAGGTAGCCGACGCCTGTGCGCGCGCCGGCCGTAGCCCTGCCGAGGTTGCGCTGATGGCCGTGAGCAAAGTGCATCCGGTGGAGGCGCTGTTGGAGGCCTATGCAGCCGGGCAGCGGTTGTTTGGCGAGAACCGCGTGCAGGAGGCCCAGGGCAAGGTGGAGCAACTGCGCGCCGAGCAGGTTGATGGGCTGGAGCTGCACCTGATTGGGCCGCTACAGAACAACAAGACGAGCAAGGCTGCGGAGATCTTCGACGCAGTGGATACGCTCGACAGTATGAAGACAGCGACTCGGCTGAATGCTGCCGCCGAGACTCTGGGCAAGACGCTGCGCGTACTGGTGGAGGTGAAGCTGTCGCATGAGGAGAGCAAGCATGGGCTTGCGCCTGAGGCCCTGCCGGAGTTGCTGCGCGAGTTGGCGACGCTGCCGCGGCTGCGTGTGTGCGGGCTGATGACGGTGCCTCCGTGGAGCGAGGATGCCGAGACGGCGCGACCGTACTTCCAGCGGCTGCGGCAGTTGCGCGATGAAAATGTCGGTGCGCATCCGATGCTGGTGGAGCTTTCGATGGGGATGAGCGGCGATTACCGCGTCGCGATCGAAGAGGGTTCGACGTGCGTGCGGGTGGGGACGGCGATCTTTGGGAAGCGCGTGTATGAGTGACGGCAGAGGTGCAGGTGCGAAGAGCTCTGTGATGCAGGCCGAATGCTGAGGGCGTATGAGCAGCGGCATCCCACTCATGAGCGATGAGACTGCTCATGAATGGGGCACCCGGCGGAGTGCGCTAGTTCTTCGGCGGCTGATTGTCCAGCATGAAGAGAGCGATGAGAACGATTGTGGCCGCAGCCCCGCCAGCGAAGAGGCCAGCGGTGTAGCCTGCGAGCGTGGTCTCCGGACCGTAGCCTGCCGTGCGAACGTGCGCGTGAAGGAGCACGATGTGCTGGGCCATCCAGCCGATGACGAGGAAGACAACGAGCGATGCACAGATGCGTAGCGCAAGCTTCATAGCAACAGACTACTGCCTGCGCCTCGCCGTTGCACCTACTTCTGTGTGACCTTCGCGGTGGGTGAGATGGTGATGGCTTCACCCTCGTCGGCTTTGACCTTGACGTTGTTGAAGATGGCTTCTGTGTAGGCGATCTTCATGCCGGTCCTGGCCTGGATGTCGACGTTGGTGAGGATGATGTCCTTCACATGCGACTCTGGCAGGCCGACGATGACGCCTGCGGAACCGCTGTTGGTGGCGTGCACGTTTTCGATGCGGATGTTGTGGAAGAACGGCGTGAGGCGTCCGATGGGTGCGGCGGCGACGTCGCCTTCGGGGTAGACCTTGGGGTAGTACTCACTGATGAGGATAGCGGTGCGAACGTCGACCATGTCGATGTCTTTGAAGGTGAGGTTGGAGACGTCGTGGCCGCGGTCGCGGTTGGCCTTGATGCGGATGCCCTGGTCGGTGCCCTTGAAGTGGATGCGTTTGGCGTGGATGTTGTAGGCGCCGCCGGAGAGCTCCGAGCCTACGGAGAGGCCGTGGCCCTGCTCGAAGGTGCAGTCGGTGATGGTGATGTAGGTGGAGGGGTCGTCGGGGCCGGGCGAGTCGATGGCGCCGGACTTGATGGCGATGTTGTCGTCACCGATGGAGGAGAAGACGTGGTCGATGAGGATGTGGGAGCTGCTGAAGGGGTCGATAGCGTCGGTGTTTGGCGATTTGGGAGCGAGGATCTTCATGTTGAGAAACTTCAGGTCGTCGGAGTAGTAGGGGACGATCTGCCAGAAGCCTGCGTTCTGCACGGTGATGTTTTCGACGCGGATGTGATGCGAGCGGACGAAGGTGAGGCCCATGGGGCGGGGGTGGTCGGTGCCGAGGACGCCGGAGTCTTTGACGCCTTTGACGTACTCCCACCAGATGTGGCCGTTGCCGTCGATGATGCCGCCGCCGGTGATGGTGATGTTCTTTGCGTTCTCGGTGCGGATGAGCGGGAGGACGGTCTGCTTGCCGGCGAAGGTGAAGGGGCCGAAGTCGGCGCGGTCGGGCGAGCCGAGGAGCGTTGCGCCGGTTTCGACGTTGAAGGTGATGTTGGACTTGAGCTCGATGGGGCCGGTGAGGTAGGTGCCGGCGGTGAGGGTGACGGTTCCGCCCTTTGTATCGGCTGCACAGCTGTCGATGGCCTTCTGGATGGCGGCGGTGTCCTTGGTGGTGCCGTCGCCTACG
>CAJCIM010000177.1 GCA_903970395.1 Acidobacteriaceae bacterium | reverse complement strand
TGCGCCACCGGCAAATCCGCCGCAGAGATGCTCGCCATCCTCCGCCAGCGCCTCCACAACGACCCGGCTACTGAACTCCGCGAAGCCTGCGAGCAGCAACGCCAGATCACCCAGATCCGCCTCCGCAAGTGGCTCGCAACTCTATAGCTTTCTCTACGCTCTACGCTCTACACTCTGCCCTATGGGACTCTCCACACACATCCTCGACACCGCCCTCGGCAGGCCCGCAGCCAACGTCAGACTCATCCTCATGGAACTACGCGATGGTGTGTGGACGGAACTAGCGGGGGGAATGACCGACGACGACGGCCGCTGCAAAACACTGCTTGGCAACCTGCCCCTCGAAGCGACCACCTACGAACTCACATTCGACACTTCGCCCTACTTCGCTGCGCAAGGAATCACGAGCCTTTATCCTCACGTGAAGATCACCTTCAACGTCACCGACTCCACGCAGCACTACCACATCCCACTTCTCCTCACAGCCAACGGCTACACCACCTACCGCGGCAGCTAAACCTTCACTACTCATTACTCCTTACTCACCGCTCCTTGGAGTCCTTCATGCCCGTCCAGCTCCAGCAAAACCGCTACGGCAAGTCCCGCGTCCGCGTCATGCGCCTCACCAGGCACAACGGCCATCACGACCTCGACGAATGGACAGTGCAGCTTCTCCTCTCCGGCGACTTCGAGACCGCGCACACCCTCGGCGACAACTCCAAGATCCTCCCCACCGACACGATGAAGAACACCGTCTACGTCGTCGCTCACGAGACCAAAGCCACCAGCATCGAAGGCTACGCGCAGGACCTCATCGACTACATCCTCGCGCGCAACCCGCAGGTCTCTGAAGCCGAGTGCATCATCCAGTCGCATCTCTGGAAGCGCATGACAGTCGACGGCCAGCCCTACCCAACAGCCTTCATGCACGGCTCCGACGAAGTTCAAACCACACGCGTCTCCCGCAAACAAAACGCTGCGTTCGAAATCACCAGCGGCCTCGACGGCCTCTTCATTCTAAAGACCGCGCAATCCGGCTTCATCGGCTACATCAAGGACCACCTCACCACGCTCCCTGAAACCACCGACCGCCTCTTCGGCACCGTCGTCAAAGCCGAGTGGACCTACACCGCCGCAAGCATCGCAGCCGAGATCGACTTCAACAAGGTCCGCAAGCATCTGCGCGAGACCATGCTCGCCACCTTCGCCAAACACGACTCCCTCAGCGTGCAGCAGACGCTCTACGCTATGGGCGAGTCCGCCCTCGCACACACAGACCTCATCGACAAGGTCTATCTCCTGATGCCCAATAAGCACAATCTGCTCATCGACCTCAAACGCTTCGACCGCGACAACCCCAACCACATCTTCGTCCCCACCGACGAACCCCACGGCACCATCGAAGCCACCATCACCCGTACCTGATACAACCGGACTGCCACAGCCACCTGCGCAATCACATCTGCTTTATCCGCTTTGATCGAACCAACTATGATGTGTCATCTCGACCGAAGCGGACAGTTTCATCGTCCGCGAAGTGGAGAGACCCGCGTTTAAGTACCACCACTACCGCTATGAGCGAACGCCAATACTACGTCTACATCATGGCCAGCCGCAGCCACACGCTTTACATCGGCTTCACTTCTGAAATTGAAGTCCGCGTGCGACAGCACAAAGCCGGGACCTACGATGGCTTCTCGAAAACCTATAATTGCAACCGCTTGGTCTACTTTGAGCGCTTCGCCTTCGCTAACAACAGCATCGCGCGTGAGAAGCAACTCAAACGCTGGTCACGAGCAAAGAAAATCGCTCTGATCGAAGCACAGAATCCAACATGGACGGACCTCAGTGATGATTGGGGTAAACCCATTCCCTCATACCGTGCAGACGCACCACCGGCAGGCTAAACGCAGGTCTCTCCACTTCGCTTCGCTCCGGTCGAGATGACACATCTGTGAGTTTGCAGGAAGTGACACGAAATGCAGCAGTGCGTGACAAGATAAGAACCATCATGCCCACCACCACCACAACCCGCGCCGCCCGCATCATCGCCCGCTGCCGCGAACTCGCGCAAATATCCGACGTCCGCGGCCAGACCACGCGCCTCTTCCTCTCGCCCGCCACCCGCGACGCGCACACCTTGCTCCAGTGGTGGTTTCGCCACGCAGGCCTCGACTCACGCATCGACGACACAGGCTCCCTCCGCGTCACACGCCCCAGCCGCAAGCCCATAGCACCCACGCTCATCCTCTTCTCGCACATCGACACCGTCCCCAACGCCGGAGCCTTCGACGGCCCGCTCGGTGTCCTCATCGCCCTCGCAGCCATCGAAGAACTCCACCAGACTCCGCTCCCCTTCCACATCGAACTCATCGCCTTCAGCGAAGAGGAAGGCGCCCGTTTCAGCTTCCCATTCATCTCTTCACTCGCGGCCATCGGCAAACTCACCGAAGCCGACCTCGCGCGCACTGACGCCAACGGCGTCTCCATCGCTCAGGCTATTACGGACTTCGGCCTCAGCCCGGCGCACATCGCCGACACCTGCGCACTCCCCGCCAACACCTTCGCCGCCATCGAAGTCCACATCGAGCAGGGGCCTGTCCTTGAAGCCGACGACGCCTCACTAGCCGTCGTCGAAGCCATCGTCGGCCAGTCGCGCTTCGCCCTCACCTTCACCGGCCACGCAAACCACGCCGGCACCACGCCCATGGCGTTACGCCACGACGCCCTCGTCGCCGCCTCTAACTGGATCGTCGAAGTCGAGCGGTACGCCGCCAACTACAAGCAGCTCGTCGCCACCGTCGGCCGCATCGAAGCCCTACCCGGCGCCATCAACATCGTCCCCGGCACCGTCCACGTCACACTCGACGTCCGCCATCCGCGCGACGAGTCCCGCCACGCAGCCGTCGCCCATCTGCTCACCAAGGCCGAAGCTGCCGCAAAACATTACGGCTGCAGCGTCTCCGCAACCCTCATATCGGAGCAGAAGGCCGTCCCTATGGACCGCGCCCTCACCGTACATCTGCACCAGGCCGCCGAGCGCACCGGTCACGACGCCAAATCCATGTTCTCCGGCGCGGGTCACGACGCCATGATCCTCGCCCAGGCAGTGCCCACCAGCATGTTGTTTCTCCGCTCCCCCGGCGGGCTCTCACATCACCCCAATGAATCCGTTCGCGAAGAAGACGTAGAAGCCGCACTAGCCACCCTCCTCAACCTCCTGCTGCACCTCCACCCCCACACCTGATACTCCCTACTCCCTACAAAACCAGACCGTTACCTTGGGCATCTCGCATGCGACCTTCGTCTCAGCGAGAATCTGCTTGTCTGCCATAAAATCACTGCACATGCTCAATCTCGGCCATACGCGCTCAACCAACAAGCACGACCATCTGTTGCTCACCCCGGACACCTTCATCCGCACACCACTCCCTGGCCTGACGAAGGGCCTCGCCATCGTGCATGTTGCACCTGCGGCCGGCGCGGCCTTCACGCAGATGACCATTGAGCTCGAACCCGGCGGCACACTCACCGAAGGCCCCACGCAGCGCCTCATCTACGTCCTCGAAGGCAAGCTCACACTCGCCGTCGAAGGCCAGCGCAAGCTGCACAAACTCGCTCCCGGCAGCTACGCCTACATACCCACCGAGCACACACACACCCTCACAGCAATAACCCCGTCCCGCATTGCGGTCATCGACAAGCCGTTCCTCCCACTCGAAACCGAACCCAACCCCGAATTCCTCATCGGCCGCGAACAAGCCCTTCCCGCCGCGCCACTCAACGGCGACCCCGACCTCCTCGTCCGCTCGCTACTCCCCGCATCGCTCGCCTTCGACTTCGCCTGCAACACCATGACCTACGCTCCCGGCGCAGCTCTCTCGCAGGTCGAGATCCACTACATGGAACACGGCCTGCTCATGCTCGAAGGCGGCGGCATCTACCGCCTCGGCGACAGCTGGTATCCCACCACCGCAGGCGACTTCATCTGGATGGCGCCCTACTGCCCACAGTGGTTCGGAGCAATCGGCAAACGACCCGCAAAATATCTCATCTACAAAGATTTCAACCGGCACACGCTCTGAAAACAGCCTTCAACAGGCACACGCTCCACAAGACCTGCAAAGGCATAAACCTCAACATCGCACGCACCTCGACCCTCTCCCACCATCGCGGCCAACAACAACACATGGGACCCACAGCGGATGCGCCTTCAAAACTTTGCTGTACTTCAGCTCTTTGCATTGCTTGCCCCCTCGCTGTTGGTAGGGCCTATGCGTGCGCAACAGCCCGCTCCCATCAACCTCGTCATGACCGACGGCGAAGGCCGCCTCGTCGCTCCCTTCAGCCCTGCCTTCGCCCCCACCTCATATCGTCTGGAGGACGGCGGCTACCGCACCACCTTCATCTTCGTCGACCACCGCAACGACATCACCCTCGAAGCCTCCATCTACCCCAACGACGACGGCACGCCCGAGGCCTGCCGCGACATGGTGCTCCCCAATCTCATCAAGGACCTCCGCTCGCACACCGTCATCAGCCATCAGGCCGAAACCACACGTCAGGCCGCGAACGGCGTCACGCTCGCCGTCACCTCGTTCCTCGTCAGCACTGGCGGTCTCACCGCCATGAACCAGCAGAACGTCTTCGCCTTCGCCGCCGGCCCGCACACCTGCGGCGAGCTGCACCTCACACAGTCCAGCGACGTCTCCACCAGCGCCACCCTCTTCGACGCCGAGATCAACCACATGCGCTTCGACGGCGACTACGAGCCCACCTCGCAGGACTACACCATCCTCGGCGGCTACTTCTACGACACCACCCGCGACTACCGCGCCGCCGCCGCCTTCTACCGCCGCGCGCTCGACACCCTGCCCACCTCACCAGACACCCGCAACACACGCCGCTCGCTCACCGACCAGCTCTCCATGTCCTACGCCATCTATGGCGACGTCAAGGACTCCTACGACGTCAACGAGCAGGCCATCACGCTCGACCCCACCTACCCCTACTACTACTACAACCTCGCCTGCGTCGACGCCGAGCTCCACAACCCCCTCGACGCCCGCCGCCACCTAGAAGCGGCCTTCGCCCGCCGCACCAACGTCCTACCCGGCGAACAGCTACCCGACCCCGCCCACGACACCTCCCTCCAGAAGATCGCCTACGACAAACAGTTCTGGAAGTTCGTCGAGTCCCTCAGCCACACCCTGCCCTACTAACGTCTCTGCCATCTCAGTAGCAAACGTCTCTCTGTCTACAAAAGTCTCTACCCTCCATAAAAGTGTCATCTCGACCGAAGCATCGCAGCTTCATCGCGATGCGCAGCGGAGAGACCTGCGGCTGCCGCAGCAAGCGCCGCAGGCGCGAGCATATCCCGGAGGGAGCAGGGGCATTCATGCCCCTGAATAGCTTCCGCAGAAACATGGGGCTTTAGCCCCGGAGGCACTCTCCGTACTACCATCATCCGTATGCAAGTCACCCTCAACCCTGTCGTGATCAATCAAGCGCGCCTCCTCCGCGAGCTCCACCACCTCGCCACGCTCACCGACTGCCCACCCACCACCGACGCATCCCTCCCCGCGCCCACCCAGGCCGTCACGCGCATCGTCTTCACCCCACGCGACCTCGAAGCCCGCGCATGGCTCATCTCTCTCGCCGAATCCGCAGGCTTCACCGTCCGTGTCGATCCCGTCGGCAACACCTACATCCGCTGGCAGGGCACAGATCCGGACCTCGGCGTCGTCGGCACGGGCTCTCACACCGATGCCATCCCCCACGCCGGCATGTACGACGGCACCGTCGGCGTCCTCGGCGGCCTCGAAGCCCTCCGCGCTCTAAAAGAGTCCGGCTTCACCCCCAGGCGCACTCTTGAACTTCTCGTCTTCACCAGCGAAGAGCCCACCCGCTTCGGCATCGGCTGCCTCGGCTCGCGCCTCCTCGGCGGCGTCCTCGACCCCGCAACAGCCGACGCCCTCCCCGACCTCCTCTCAGAAATAACTCCGGGTGCCCCATCTTCGCCGACGGCTTCATCGTCGGCTAAGGTGGGTCCGCAGGGTACTCGCCTCACCCTCCACGACGTCCGCACCGCTGCCGGCTTCACCGGCCCGCTCACCGACGTCACACTCCCCATCGGCTACTACCACGCCTGGGTCGAACTCCACATCGAACAAGGCCCACTCCTCGAACGCGAGATGCTCGCAGCTGATTCGGCTTTGAAGGGGTCGGGCCTCAGCCCGTCTGGAGGGAGCAGGGGCCTTCCGGCCCCTGAAAACTCCTCGGGAAAAGATGGGGCTTTAGCCCCGGAGCGAACGATCCTCGGCATCGTCACCAACATCGCCGCGCCCGCCAGCTATCGCTTCATCGTCGAAGGCTTCGGCGGCCACGCCGGCGCTCTCCTTATGCCCGACCGTCGCGACGCCCTCCCCGCCGCCGCCGAGCTCATCCTCTCTGTCGAACGCCACACCCTCGCCGCTAACGCCGAAGCCAAGCTTACCGGCCAATCCGGCGTCGACTCAGTCGCCACCGTCGGCGCCATCAACGTCCATCCCGGCAACGTCAACTCCGTCCCCTCGCGCGTCACTCTCATGCTCGACATCCGCGACACCGACCCCGAGCGGCGCGAGCACACCATGACCGCCCTCCGCGCCGACATCGCCAACATTGAATCCCGCCGCGGCGTCCGCATCATAGAAGAGCGCATCAACGCCGACACCCCCGCCATCAGCGGCGACCACATCGTCGACACGCTCACTACCCTCTGCGAGCAGGAACACGTCACCTATCGCAAGATGGTCTCCCGCGCCTACCACGACACCAGCTTCATGGCCCGCATCGCCCCCGTCGCCATGCTCTTCATCCCCTGCCGCAACGGCGTCTCCCACCGCCCCGACGAATACGCCACACCCGAATCCATCGCCCTCGGCACCCGCATCCTGGCCCTTGCCCTCGCGCAACTCGCCAACGAGTAGCCTTTGCTCTTCTTGTTGTCATTCCCGAAGGGAATTTGCGTTTGCTCTTGCTTCTGCCGTTGCTTGTTTTCCATCGCGACCTTTGCGGGCTTCTGCTCTGCGCCCTCCGCGTGAACGCCTTTGCCGCAGCGATCGCCGAAGGCGGAGCGTACACTCCTATCGTCACTGGCATAACCGCTCAATTTCAGCGACACTGCAACTGACACCAAATCAGATGTTTCTACTCTCTACTCCTCTACCCTCTACTTCTCTGCCTCTATGATTCATTCGATCAATCCAGCAACAAACGCCGTCCTTCGCACCTTCCCCGCCCTCACAGAGGAAGCATTAGCCCAACGTCTGGCACTCGCAGCCGACGCCGCGCGCACCTATCCGCAGCTCCGCCTCGACCAGCGCATCTTCTGGATGCGACGCCTCGCCATGCTGCTCGAATCCGACGCCGACGAGCTCGCCGCCACCATGACCGCCGAGATGGGAAAGACCCTCACCGCCGCCCGCGAAGAGGTCCTCAAGTGCGCCACCGTCTGCCGCTACTACGCCGAGCACGCCCCCGGCATCCTCGTCCCCGAACACATCAAAACCGAGCATGCGGCCACGCCTCTTGCCGAAAGCTACGTCCGCTTTGATCCCCTCGGCGTCATCCTCGCCATCATGCCGTGGAACTTCCCCCTCTGGCAGGTCTTCCGCTTCCTAGCGCCTGCGCTCATGGCAGGTAACGTAGGTCTGCTCAAGCACGCACCCAACGTCCCGCAGTGCGCTCTCGCCATCGAAACTCTCG
>CAJCIM010000176.1 GCA_903970395.1 Acidobacteriaceae bacterium | reverse complement strand
ATTGGGTCCGAAAAATAGTCTCCGAGAAGCGGTCGTATCTCGCAATTCTGATGATCAAAATAGTTCATACATGCAGGAGGTGCGCTAGGTAAAGGCATGCGCTTGCGAAATTCCGTAGCGAGTATTCCGCAAAACACCATCATCATCACGATAAAGGACGTTATGAAGGCGGTTCATATGACCAGTTGCAAGCGACCGACAATCGATTTTGCTTTGAATTTGTTTGTTGGCATAAATTTGAGTGCGCAGAGAAACCGCGTTTAAACACTCACTACCGATAGGTTGACGACAAGTTTCAGATTCGCGCGTCAAATCTCAACGGGAATTGAGACCCCTGCGGCAGATCACCCTCACGGTTTCGGGGTGATCCATGTTGAACAAATCGCTGACGATCCTTTCTATGGCCGCACTCCTGGCGTTTTGCAGCTCGACGACGATGGCGGCGACGCGCATGGGCGCGAAGCCGGCGTCCGTGTTGAATGAAGGCGGCTATACTCTGCCGCCAATCGCCTTCACACGATTTTGCCTGCGGTATCCGACGGAGTGCCCTGACGAAAGCGGCGCGGAGAGCGTGCAGATGACGCACGGTCGCCTGGCTGTCGATTTCCGCCGAGAACTGACCCAGAATTTCCATTGAGAACTGACCCGGCTTGATGATGGTTTGGGGTCAGGCGTTCGTCAAGTTTCTCGATTTCTCCTTGGTGTTTTTGGCGGGCTTCGCCGAGCTGTTTTTGAAGCGAAAGCTGTCGTTGCCGGTTTCGAGGATGTGGCAGCGGTGGGTAAGACGGTCGAGGAGCGCCGTCGTCATTTTCGGATCGCCGAAGACGGTCGCCCATTCGCCGAAGCTCAGGTTCGTCGTGATGATGACGCTGGTGCGCTCGTAGAGTTTGCTGAGCAGATGGAAGAGCAGCGCGCCGCCGGAGGCGCTGAACGGCAGGTAGCCGAGCTCGTCGAGGATGACGAGATCGGAATAGGCAAGCCGCCCGGCAATCTGCCCAGGTTTTCCCTGAAGCTTCTCCTGTTCGAGGGCGTTGACGAGCTCGACCGTCGAGAAGAACCGGACGCGCTTGCGGTGATGTTCGATGGCCTGAACGCCGATGGCCGTAGCGACGTGCGTCTTGCCTGTGCCGGGGCCGCCAACAAGGACGACGTTATGCGCGTCCTCCAGGAACTCGCAACGGTGAAGCTGGCGGACTAGCGCCTCGTTGACCTCACTGCTGGTGAAGTCGAACCCGGCAAGATCGCGATAGTTCGGGAAGCGCGCAGCTTTGAGCTGATAAGCGGTTGACCGCACCTCCCTGTCGGCCGTCTCCGCCTTCAGGAGCTGCGACAGGATCGGCAGCGCGCCCTCGAAGGCGGGAGAGCCTTGTTCGGTCAGCTCTCCGACGGCTTGGGCCATGCCTTGCATTTTGAGGGCGCGCAGCATGACGATGATGGCGCCGGCAGCGGGATTATGACGCATGGCGCGCCTCCCTGGCATTGCGCAGAGCGTCGTAGCGCTCGACATTGGCTTGCGGCTCGGTGGTCAGAGCCAACGCCTGCGGCGCTTTTATCGGCGGCGTGTCCATGGGCTTTCCGTCGACCAGGCGGTGCAGCAGGTTCAGGATATGCGTCTTGGTTGGCGCGCCGGCCTCCAGCGCCAGTTCGACGGCGGTGAGCACGGCCTGCTCGTCGTGCTGGAGGACGAGCGCCAGAATCTCGACCATCTCGCGGTCGCCGCCTGGCGTCTTGAGCATGCGCTGCTGCAAGGTTCGAAAGGCGGGCGGCAGCTCGGCGAACGGCGCGCCATTGCGCAGGGCTCCGGGCTTACGCTGGATGACCGCCAGGTAGTGCCGCCAGTCGTAGACGGTCGTCGTGCTCTTGCGATCATGGGAGCGGGCGAAGACGCGAGCATGCTCGCAGACGATCTGCCCCTCGGCGGCGACGACAATGCGCTCGGGATAGACCCGCACGCTGACCGGTCGATTGGCGAACGAGGCAGGCACGCTGTAGCGGTTGCGGTCGAAATGGATCAGGCATGTCGGCGAGACGCGCTTGGGGTGCTCGACGAAGCCATCGAACGGCCGGGGAAGAGGCATCAACTGCCGCGCCTCTTCGGCCCAGGCGTCGGCTACAGAGCCCGGGTGTGAGCCATGCACCGTCTGAGCCCATAGCTCCCGACAGCGGGCCTCCAGCCAGCCGTTCAGCCCCGCCAGGGAGGGGAAGCTCGGCGTCGGCTGCCAAAGCCGATGACGAGCGTCCTGGACGTTCTTCTCAATCTGCCCCTTCTCCCAACCTGACGCCGGATTGCAGAACTCGGCCTCGAACAGGAAGTGGCCGACCATGGCCGAGAAGCGCGCGTTGACCTTCCGCTCCTTGCCGCGCCCGATCCTGTCTACGGCGGTGCGCATGTTGTCGTAGATGCCCCGTCGCGGAACGCCGCCCAGGACGCGGAACGCGTGATTATGCGCGTCGAACAGCATCTCGTGGGTTTGCTGCAGGTAGGCGCGCAGGAAGAAGGCGCGGCTGTAGCTGAGCTTGAAGTGGGCGACCTGGAGCTTGGTTCGCTCGCCGGCGATGACCGCCCAGTCTTCCGACCAATCGAACTGGAAAGCCTCGCCGGTGGAGAACGCCAGAGGCACGAAGACGCCCCGGCCCGTGGTTCTCTGTTCGCGCTGCCGAGCGGCCTTCCAGTCGCGCGCGAAGGCCGCCACGCGATTGTAGGAGCCGTCATAGCCAAGAGCGACCAGATCGGCGTGCAATTGCAGAATCGTCCGCTTCTGCTTGCGTGACTTCCCCGCCTCCTGTCGCAGCATATGCGACAGCTTGTCAGCGTGCGGGTCGAGCTTGCTCGGCCGGTCAGGGAGGTTGAACTTCGGCTCCTCGCTGTCCGAGCGCAGGTATCGGCGCACCGTGTTCCTCGACAGACCTGTACGTCGAGATATTTCCCGGATCGAGAAATGGTCTCGAAAATGCCAGCGCCGGATGACGCTTAATAACTCCATGTCGATCACTCCGTCGCCCCCAGGCCGCGCCAAGGGGGTAAGGTTCGAACATGGGTCAGTTCTCAGTGGAAAAACCTGGGCTGCCTGGGTCAGTTCTCAGTGGAAATCAACAGTCTACAGTCACCTTCCGATATTTCCCTCGGAAGTGACGAACATAGTCCCTGTGAGATGTACCTCCCTTTTTCCCTTCCTTGCGCTTAAAGCCCAAGGCCGAAAGGATGTCCTCAAAGTCAGAGCATGATATAGGAGGATGTTGCCCGCTCATTCAGCAGGGCGAACATATTCCGTCCATTAACGCAAGCGGTTCGCTATATGCTTGTGCTCCTGGCCCCACAACTTTCTCGAAGAGAAGGCGAGGGACATGCGACAACAATTTATACGCATAATATTTTACGTATATCGCTCGCGTTGCGCGCCGGAGAAGGAGGTCTTCCGCATACTCCCGCTCGTCGCCAAAAACCGCGTCGTGGACATAGGAGCAGATAACGCGGTCCAGCCGGGCGCGTACATCCTTCTCGGAATCGCCCTGAACTGCCAATCCATACTCAAGAGTAAACGCCTGCCAAACTTGGCCGCGCTTTTGAAGCAGGCAACGAACCGACAACGAGAAGCGCGCCTGCCCGATCTGAGCAAGAGGGGTCCTTGCAAGCTTGAGGAGTGCGGCCTGATCAAGAGGCGTTGATGGGACGCTAAGCTCCCGGTTCATAGCATGCATCAGCATTGCTAGTATCCTCTCCCGAAACCGGCGACTTCACGCACCGTTTTTCCACACGATGCACATTGCCGCATGACCGTCAAATCCAACACTAACCACAAAATCCTTTTGTTTTTCTCGCGTCTGCCAACACCCCATGCGACATGCGCTATCCACAGTCAACGCAATAACTGCCAAAAGGGTTTACATAATGCCGCCTTTTTTCGCATAGCGCCGCGTAGCACTAACGGTGCAAGGTTCATTCCGACACTCTCTCAAGTTTTTTATTATCGGTCTAACACTACGGTCTGTTAGACGTTTCAGGCTAAGATTGCGCGTTTGCATCGGCCTTGCGCGTAAGCGCCGCCACAAGGCAAATATGGGATGTAGTTGCGGATTTGCGACACTACCTAAGCATGCGCCACGTGCGCCACTCCACTTTCCGTCAGCAACGATCGTCTGGCGTTTCGCCGCCATCCCCAAGCGCCTGCATAATCCGATAGGCGCTCCCTTATCCGATAAATTAGATTTTAGATCGACATTCAACTTGCCGCGTGTATATGTCGGATATCAGACATTGTAAGCACGCCTTCTGCAAGGTCTTCGATGGTAGACGAAAGGATAGGCAATGCCCAAGCGCCTCTCCAAACGAACATTAGCATCACCATGCGCCAATCGAGTATACGCCGCTTTTGAGAAGCTAAAGCGCACTCCAAACGCGAACACCTTTCGATTTTCCGTCAGTGCTGATTTTGCCTCGCTTCGCCGCCATCGTGAGCGCTTGCACGACCTTGTAGGCGATCGTCTTCCTAAGAACTCTATCGGCCTCATCCAAGCCTTTCGCTCGGATGACGCGAAGGGCCAACTCCCTCGTATCTAAAGGGC
>CAJCIM010000175.1 GCA_903970395.1 Acidobacteriaceae bacterium | reverse complement strand
TCTGCGCTCCCATCACCATGTTCCGTGACATATGCTCCCAGCTCCGCTCCGCATACGCCGGCGCCCAGTTCTGCTGAGGAAGACAGCTCTCCGACGGATAGGGATGAAAGGCAATCAGGTCCGGCTTTAGCTGCACGACATCCTCTGGCTGAATCAGCTTCCTCGCAAACCGCTCGGTATTGAGTCCCCACGCATCGTAGGCAACCCAGCCAGATTCAAAGGCAAGAAAACCCGCCTCCGCACTCAGCAGCGAACCCCGCGACGAGCTCTGCCCCAGACTCCTCGCGATCGCATCCACATCCTGAAACTGGTAGTCGCGAAACGTCCGGACCTCACGCAACAGCGGCGCAAACAGTACCAGCAACCACGCCACAACACCCGCGGAAAGCACCATGTGCCGTCGGCCTTCGGCCAGCGTCGCCCAAGAGGCCGCAATCAATAGCGCAGCCGCCAACGGCAGATAAAAGAAAAACCGGTCACCTACATTCTGATCGAGCCGCATCGCCCAGTAAAACAACGTCGGCACAATCATCAATCCCACAACGAGCTGCCACCGGCCAGCCGCCCATGGCCTATGCCACCAAACGGGAACAAGCAGTGCCGCATCAAAGAGTAGGTACTTGAAGCTCGTCTCCATCGAGTGCGGCACCAGCACACCCAGCGTGCGATGCACATCCGACTTCACAAGGAACGGCAACGGAAACAATGCGCTGAAATACCATGCGCGCCACGCAAAATACAGCATCCCCGGCAACAGAAAACAGAGAGCAATCGTCACCAATCTGCGCATTCGATTCTCTCTATCGACGAGGAGCCCCAGCAACAAAGGCGCTGCAAACACCACGCCATCCGGTCGAAAGAGGCAAAACACAAACCCTAAAACGCAGGCCCACAGAACATGCTTTCGCATCACGGCGAGCGCCAGCAGGCTCAACAACAGGGCGTCTATCAGCACCGCAAAACCCGCACCAGCTGCGACCATCTGCGGCACCATCGCAGCGGCGCCGCACACCGCCAGCACGCGCACTGGGCGAAGACGCATCCCGGCAAGACGCACCAGCACGCAGGCCATACCCAACAGAGCGCCCGCGCTCACAACACAGCTGAAGACAAATGGCTCAACGCCCAGCCGCACCGCGAGGGCCACCAGAACCATCCATGCAAAATCTGTCGCCCCTTCTGCATAGGGACCGCCCGCATAGTAGGTAATCGCGCCATGATGCGCCAGGTTGCAGCTGTACTGATAGAGAATCACCGCATCTTCAGCAGGCAGAAAGTGCCACGGAACGAGCACCAACCCAACCAGCGCAATCGCGCCATTAACTGCCAGCAGGATCAGCAGTACGTTGACAATCCAGCGCCAGGGTCCTTGCAGGCTTCCCTCATCCACGTCGTTTAACTCTCTAAATTGAAAACGCACGTGATTACCCTACCACTTCCATTTCGCAAAACAACAAAGCCCACGCTCCCGTAGGAGTCGTGGGCTCCGTCTTCAACGGATAAAGAAACTACTCGCGCTGAAAGTCGACTTCGCCGCGATACGTGGATTTGAACACGGTGTCGTCCTCGACCGCTTCGGTCGCGACCTTCTCCGGCGCATCGCTCTTGATGGTCACCTGCAGGTGCGCAGAGACCTCGCGATGCAGCTTGATCGGCACATGAAACTCGCCGATCGTGCGCAGCGGGTTCTCCAGGTGGATCTTGCGGCGGTCGACATGGTAGCCCTGCAGCTCCAGCTCGTGCGCGATGTCCTGGCTCGTCACCGAACCGAACAGGTGGTCGTTCTCGCCCGTCTTGCGCTCGAACGTAAGCACCAGCTCGTTCAGCTTCGCTGCCAGCTCTTCCGCGCCGCCCTTTTCAGAGGCCGACTTGCGGATCGCCGAAGCCTTCATCTGCTCGATGACTGCCTTGTTCGCTACCGTGGCCTCAATGGCCAGCTTGTAAGGCAGCAGGTAGTTGCGCCCATAACCATTCGCGACCTTCACCACATCGCCGCGATGGCCCAGCTTGTTTACATCTTCCTTCAGAATCACTTCCATGACACGTCTCCAGACTTGCTGAAAGCTTGCCCTCGGCCGTCGTCAGCCAGGCAAGGTGCGCGCCCAATCGGCGCGGAGAGATTAATACTTCGCCGCGTACGGCAGAAGCGCGATCGCGCGGGCCTGCTTGATGGCGCGCGTCAGCTTGCGCTGAAACGGTGCGCTCGTGCCGCTCAAACGCCGCGGAATGATCTTGCCGCGGTCGGAGACAAACTGCTGTAGCAGGCGCACATCGCGGTAGCTGATCGTGTCGATCTTCTCCACGGTGAACTTGCAGACCTTCTTGCGGCGGAAGAACTTACGGCCGCCGCCAGGACCACCCGCACCTGCACCTGCGGGACGCGGAGGACGCGGACCGCCACTCGGGCGCGAACCCTGATAGCCACCCGTGCGCTGCGCCGGCGCTGCACTCTCACCGGTCGTTGCTGCTGCCGGAGCTGCTGCTTGATTCACAATCTCATCAGCCATGTTGCTTTTCCTTTGTCTGCTCAACGACTCTATCTCGCTGAACCGGTTCTGCTGCTCCTGCTCCAGATCCGCGTGGGGACCTCTGGACTCGGTCAATCACTCTGACCTTCGGAAGCACTTTGCAGCGTTGCTCTCGTCCTCATCGGCAAAGCGCGTTAAGCGCTCTGCGAAACTCGTCTTTGCTCTAGGCCTGGGCGGCCACTGGCTCTGCGGCTTCAACAGCGGCAGGCTCAGCAACAACAGGCTCGGTAACAGCAGCCGGAACTTCCGCTGCGGCCTCCGCGTTCACCTGCGGCAGCGCGCTGCGCTTCACATGCGCATCGCGATGGGCCTTGATCTTGGCCACGCGCTTGTTCTCTTCGTCCATGCGCACCGTAATGAACTTGATCACCGGCTCGCTCACACGCAGACGACGCTCGATCTCCGAGATCAGCGAAGCAGGAGCCTCAACCAGCAGCAGGATATAGAAGCCGTCGTTGAACTTATTAACCGTGTATGCCAGGCGGCGACGGCCCATCTTCTGCTCGGCGCGGCTGTTGGTCACAACGCCGCCGCCATCTGTGATGTAACCGCTGAAGGTGTCGATCAACTTGTCGATATCGGCCTCTTCAACATCGGGCCGCACGATAAACATAATTTCGTAGGTGCGATTCATGGGTACTTCTTTCTGCGGGGTTCTGCCCCGCACCGTCTCGGTTCTGCTTCCGACCGAAACCGGTATGGAAGATCACTGCTTTTCTTAGTGAGCGGTAAGTCTGTTTCGAAGAAACGCATACCTCTCGCGCTCTTCTACACTGCCTTACTCCTCTACTCACTACTCCTTGCCCTCAGGCTCAACCTTGCGATTGAACTCACTCATCGCTGCGCCGACACCCTTCGTCAACACAACCTCGACCGCGCGTACTGCCTGGTCGAGCACTTCATCCAACATCGCCAGCTCCTGCTTCCGCATCGGAGCCAACAGATAACTCGTGCCGCCTGCCTTCACCTCGCGCCCGGTCTCGAGCGGCGGTTTGCCCACTCCAATCCGAACACGCGTCCACTCTTCCGTGCCCAGCACACCGGAGATCGACTTCACTCCGTTGTGCCCTCCGGCTGAGCCGCGCTCGCGTATCCGCAGCGTGCCCAGTGGAATCGCCAACTCGTCGTAGAGAACGATCACGTCCTCAACGCCGAGCTCCAGCTCTTCAAGCAGAGCGGCTACCGAAAGCCCGCTCAGGTTCATGAACGTTCCCGGCTTCGCCAGCAGAACGTCATGTCCCATCAACTTCGCCTTCGCAGTCATCGCTCGACCGCGAAAGTTCGTAACCTGCACATCGCAAACTGCCGCGATGCGATCGACTGCAAGAAACCCTGCATTGTGCGGCGTGAGCGCATACTCCGGACCAGGATTTCCAAGACCGACAATCAGCTTCACAACGCACTCACCTTCGGTGAGCCAGACAGTAGACAGTAGTGAGCAGTGTTTTTCTACTGCCTACTGTCTACCGTCTACTCACTGTCTTGCTTACTTCTTCTTATCGCCGGCAGCATCAGCAGCCGGAGCATCCGCCTTGCCCTTCTTCGCGACCTCAGGCTCTGCCGGGGTTGCTGCTACCTCTTCGGCAGCCTCTTCCTTCACCAGCGTCACGTGAGCAACAAGAGCGTGCTCATCGCCCAGGAACTTGATCTTCGCGTTGTGCGGCAGGTCCGAGATGTGGATCGCGCCGTTGATCTCCAGGCCGCTCACATCGATGTCGATGTGGCTCGGGATGTCATCCGGCAGGCACTCGATCTCGACCTCGTGCAGAACCTGGCCCAGCAGGCCACCGCTGTTCTTCACGCCAGCCGGAGTACCAACCAGCTGCACCGGAACGCTCACGCGCATCGTCTTGTCCATCGCAATGCGCTTCAGGTCGATGTGCAGCAGCTTGCCTTTGATCGGCTCATACTGCCAATCCACAATCATCGCCTTCACCAGCCCGGCGCCCGTCACATCCAGATCGAAAATGCTGTTGTGGCCGGAATCTGAGTGCAGAATGCGCGTAATCACCTTTGGATCGACGGCGATTGCCACCGACTCCTGCCCCGCACCGTAAACCACCGCCGGGATCTGGCCGGAGACACGCACGCGGCGCGCCGCATTCTTGTTGAACTTGCCCGTCCGCGGAGTCGCAGTCACGGTAGGTGTCGTAGACGTTGCCATAGTATTTTCCTTTCGGGCGAAGAGAAAGCCGCTGGCTTCCTCGACTCCGTTTGCGGCTGCAGCCGCTGTGGTGAGTACTGCGTGAATGGCTGCTTCTCGCTACCAGCCGGAAGCTAATTGAACAGCGTACTTACGCTGGTCTCCATGTGAATGCTCTC
>CAJCIM010000174.1 GCA_903970395.1 Acidobacteriaceae bacterium | reverse complement strand
GGGTTATATCCGATCTGGTTGTTCTGCGGCTCGTTGATGTCCACGCCATCCAGCGTGTAGTAGTTCGCCTGTCCGCGATTGCCGTTTACGCTGATCAGGCCATTGGCATTCGTGCTGCGGCCCGTCGCGTTCCCACCTGTTAGTCCCGTCGGATCCGTGCTGACAACGCCGGGCGTAAACAACGCCACTGCTTGGAAGTTGCGACCCTCCAGCGGGACGCTCTGCACCTCGTTCTCCGAGAATGTCGTGCCGATCGTGCCGTCCGTCGTATCCAGGATCGGCGCGGTGTCCGTTACCTCCACGGTGCTCTCGCTACCCGCCGTCAGCTTCGTGTGCAACTCGATAGTCTGATTGATCTCCAACGAAAACGGCGGTGTCGACTTCGTCGCAAAACCCGGTGCCGATACCAGCACCTGGTAGTGGCCGATCGGCAAAAAGCGCACCGTATATACGCCTGCCGCGTTCGACGTCCCGGTCGTCTTCACATTCGTGTCGGTGTTCTCAACCACCACCGTTGCACCCGGCAGAACCGCGCCCGAAGCGTCGCTCACATCGCCGGTCACTGCGCCCGTGGACGTCTGCGCCCGCATACCCACTGCTCCCAGCAGCAGGGCCAACACCAATCCCGGACATCCCAGGCGGATCGTCTTCATCATTGCCAAACCTCCAAAAGTGAAACCTAAACCGTTCGGTCCCGATATGAACCTCAACCCACACGGCTCTCGCCTTTTGGATCAAATGTCGGGAAAACTCTCTTATGACATCGGAGTCTAGGGTTCCGGGTTGTCACTTGTCAACGAAACATTGCAAAGTATTGAAATCTTATTGATTAATACTTCACATTTTGAGTCAGTATTGTTACTGGTCAGACCGTCCTGCATCGCTTTCTGTATATGATGGAGTGACTTGGAAGGGACCATGGCCGCCAGACACGACCGCGCGAAGCAGATTCTCCACCTGCTCCTCCAAAAGGGCAGTGGCTCGATCGAGGAGCTCTCCATCGCCGTTGGCGCCTCACCGGCCAGCGTACGCCGCGACCTTATCCACCTCGAAGAGCGTGGCCTGGTCAACCGCACGCACGGCGGGGCAGAGGTAGCCGGCAAGCTCAACTACGAACCCTTCCGCTTCGACGCCGCCTTCCCCTTGCGCGAAGAACGCTTCGCCGACGAGAAGCGCCGCATCGGCCTCTCTGCCGCCGAACTGGTTGAAAAGGGTGACGTCGTAGCGATCTCACCCGGCACCACCACCACGCAACTCGCCCGCAGCCTACGTCACCGCGAAGACATCCATATCATCACCAGCGCGGTCAACATCGGCATGGAGCTCTCCAGCCTGCCCAACCTAAAGGTCACGCTCACCGGCGGCGCCGTCCGCTGGCCCGGCAGCTTCTCCATGGTCGGCGCCACGGCCTTCGACTCCCTGCAGCGCCTCTTCTTCGACAAACTCTTCCTCGGCGTCTGCGGCTTTCATCCCGAGTACGGCATCACCGTCATCGAATCCGATGAAGCCCTCATCCTCTCCGAGATGGTTCGCCACTCCAAGCAGGTCATCGCCATCACCGACTCCAGCAAAGTTGGCATGGTCTTCCCCATGCGTGTCTGCTCTCCGGAAGACGTCGACGTCCTCATCACCGATGATGGCGCCAGCCCAGTCGCCATCGAAGCCATCCGCGCCCGCAAGACCCGCGTCATCCTCACCTGAACAAAATCTTCACGCAGCCATTTCAGTGATCTTCAATCCATCTCGTAGCGCTCTGACGAGACCAAATCACACCCTGATTATTGTTTGATATTTGACAAAAACTCTGGTTGTGATAGGTTCAACGTAATGCTCAACATCTTTAACGCGAACTGTTGTTCCCTGCGCATGATTACTGGCGAGTGGGGACAGGTTGTTGACGCATAACTTATAGGATCTTCCGGATCGTATAGTTACCGACAAACCCACTTGCCAGCCACGCTGGAGTGGGTTTTCTACTTAGGGCACACCTCGATAGAACCGCCTTTTGTATCCCGCACAGCAATCGCCGCTGAAGCGATCTGTCGCGCTTCACCGAGACACATACCAAACACGATTGTCTACGGATGCCGCTTGAACATTCTTGGTGTATCGCAATTCGCTCAACGAATCCGCAATCCCCTTGACCTGAGAACGCGTTCTCGTTTTCAATTGGATTACACCGCAAAATTTGTTCTGCGCGGATGTTGCGCCCTTCCAGGATGAAGTAGCTCACATCTGCTCGCCCGGCATTCCTGTCGAATCTCTCGTGCATGCCGCAGGCTGCGCCGCGGTATCTCTATCGAGCCTTCGCACTCACGCTGCATCAACTCCGTTGTCCCGCCACTCGGGGATAACAGCTCGCACTCACTCATCGTTACGACGGCTCCGCCGGCCTCACCCTAAGCCGCGTTCTTCATGCACTCAGACTTGCGCTACTTCATTTTGAACACCCGTTCTTGGAGGACTCCGCATATGTTTCGTCTTCGCTGGCTTGCCTTATTCGTTTTGATCGCCACCGCAGCCTCGGCTGCCTTCGCGCAAACCTCGCGCGGATCCATAACCGGCACCGTCGTCGACACGCAGGGTTCAGCAATTCCCAATGCATCCGTCGTGCTGACCGACCCCGCCACCGGAACCAGCCAGAAAGCCGACACCAACGGCAGCGGCATCTTTGACTTCCCTGAGCTCACCGCAGGTCACTACTCGCTCACCGTCAGCTTCAACGGCTTTCAGACTCGCAAGATCGACGACATCGACGTACAGGTATCGAAGGTTGTCGCCGAACGCGTCGAGCTTGCGGTCGGCTCCACCACCACGGTGGTCGATGTTGAAGCCAACGCTGTGCAGACAGACATCGACAGCTCAGCCCTCGTCGCCGTCATCGACTCCAAATCCGTCGCCGAGATGCCGATGAACGGCCGCAACTTCACCGAGATGACGCACTTCGCTCCCGGTGCTGCGGCTCTGACCAACTCGGTCAACGGCTCACGCACTGCCAGCATCAACTTCCAGTTGGACGGCGCCGACAACGTAGATCCGTGGCTCGGCATCGTCGCCTCCAACCAGGGCGGCATCGCCTCCGTCGCCGGAGGCCTCATCCCTATCGAAGCCATCGACCAGTTCTCCATGCAGTCCGGAGGCGAGGCCGACCAGGGCCGCAACGCCGGCGCCAACTCCAACATGGTGATCAAGTCCGGCACCAACAACCTCCACGGCGACCTCTTCTACTTCGACCGTAATGAGTTCTTCGCCGCCATTTCGCCCGTAGCTCCCGTAGGCAGCCGCAAACCCCTCATCCGCAACCATCAGGGCGGCTTCACCGTCGGCGGGCCTATCTGGAAGGACCACACCTTCTTCTTCCTCGCTGGTGAAATTCAGATCGCCAAAGCCAACGTCGCACTCACCGACACCGTTCTCAGCGACGCGTGGATCGCCGCTGGCGAAGCCAACATCGCTAAGTACGTCGATCCCTCTACCGGCAACCCCTACGTCGCCAATCAACTCAGCCTCAACCTCTACAGCCTTCTCTATCCCGCCAACTCCAAGGGCGGCCCCGCAACCACCAGCAACTACTTCGCGCAGGGCACCTCGAACTACAACAGCTTCAACGGGATCCTCAAGATCGACCATCATTTCAACGAAAAGCACAGCCTGTCGCTCCGCTATCTGGGAACCACCGGCAAGCAGACCGCTCCCACCGGCTCCGACTACGCAGAGTACTTCCAGACTGCGCCGATGCACATCCACAACTTCGGCGTCGTGGATACCTACATCATCAACAGCCACCTAGTGAACACCGTCACGCTGGCGACCAATTACTTCCTGCAGACCTTCAACGACGCTGACCAGAACTTCAACCCTGGCACCAACGCTGGCTTGAACCTTGGTCTTAATGCAGGCATCATCGCCGCCGGCGCTCCCACCATCACCGTCACCGGCTTCGACGAAACCGGCGCCACGCAGCCCTCTGGCCGTACAGACGTCACAGGCCACGTCACCGACAACCTGCACTGGACCCTCGGCCGTCACGAACTCAAATTCGGCGGCGAATACCGTCACTCGAACGTGAATCAGCTCTACTTCTCCAGCTCCCGTGGCACCTTCGCCTTCGACGGCTCACGCGGTCCCTGGGGCGGCTCGGGCACCAACCTCTCTGCCATCTCCGACTTCCTCATCGGCGAGACCACCAACTCCTCCGGCGCAAAGCTTCTCCAGGGCAGCGCCCAGCGCGTCTGGACGCTCTCGACCGAAGACTTCTGGGCACAGGACGACTTCAAGGCCACCAACAAGCTCACGATTAACTACGGCGTCCGTTACACAATCCCGGGTGCCATCCAGGCCGTCAAGAACGACATCTACAACTTCGTTCCCGGCCCCACACCTGGCTTCCAGTTCGGAACCTATCCCAACACCTACAGCAGCGCCGCTCCTCGCGTTGGCTTCTCCTATGCGCTCGATAGCAACGCCAGCACCGTCCTCCGTGGCTCTTACGGCATCTTCTACGACTTCCCTGCCATGAGCAGCTGGGTCACCGGCACCACCACCAACGGCGGCGCAAACTACGCACAGAACAACCCCGCAGGCCCCGACGCCGCGGCAATCTTCGTACAATCCAACGTCCGCTGGCAGACCAACGTAAACCCGTTCGCTGGAGCAAGCGCGCCGCAGGTCGGTGCCTTCGGCGTCAACCAGAACTTCAAGATGCCGTACTCGCAGGTCTTCAGCCTCAACCTTGAGAAGCAGCTCTCGAAGACGACGCTGTTCACGCTCGGCTACGTCGGCACATCGGCGCGGCACCTCGAAGTTCTCTACGACCTCAACCAGCCGATCGCCAGTGGCACCGCCACGCCCAACGCACGGCCGTACCTGCAAACATCCTTCCCCAACGAAAACGCCACCTTTGCCGGCAAGGCTCTTGTCGGCATCAACCAGCTGAACTTTGAAGCCTCCTCCGGCTACAACTCTCTTCAGGCGACCGTCAAACAGGCTGCCTGGCACGGTGTTCAGACCACGCTCAACTACACCTGGTCCAAGTCGCTGGATGATGCCTCCACCAACACCACCCCGATGAACAGCTATAACCTGCATCAGGACTACGGCCCGAGTACCTTCGACAACCGTCATCTCCTCAATGGCTTCGTCTACTACAACGTCCCGCAGCTCGGTCACTTCCTGCCCAAGCTCACGCGCGGATACCAGCTGAACGCCATCTACACCTACTCCAGCGGCATCCCCATCAACGTCGCCTACACCACCAACGTCGACGGCACCGGCGAGTTGAAGGATCGTCCCAACATCAACTACGCCACAAATCCCTACACCGGCATTCAACTCGCCACGAGCACCGCTGCCGGCCGCCAGTACAAGTGGCTTACCAACGCAAACGGCACCTTCATCACTCCCGCCGCTGGCACCTACGGTGACGAGCAGCGTGATGGTTTCACCGGCCCCAACTTCCGCACCATCGACTTCTCGCTCTTCAAACACACCCCCATCACCGAACGCGTCATGTCAGAGTTCCGTGTGGAGATCTTCAACATCTTCAACTTCAACAACTTTGCCAACCCCGGCACCAACCCCAGCAGCGGAACCTACGGTCTCATCACGCAGACCCGCAATGGCGCCGGCGCTCCGGGTATCGGCTACGGCGAACCCTTCAATATCCAGTTCGCCTTCAAACTCTCCTTCTAACCTCGCCAAAACCTCTGGACGCCTCATTCATGACGACAGCCTCACCGTCGTCATGAATGGGGTGATGCTGCCTCGCGAACGCCACCGTCCTGTTATCCTAGACACTGACATCAGGAGATTGAGCTGACGCTCAACGCCAACCTGCTCCCAGCAAGGTGGCGCCCCACGCACGGGGGATGTGGCCGAACCGGCAACTACCGGGCCTTCTACAACGTCGTCAGCCGCTCTCCCATCGATCGAGGAGACAGCATGACCCAACAGTTCGCCAGCGACAACTACGCCGGAATCTGCCCTGAAGCCTGGCAGGCCATGGCCGAAGCCAACACCGGCCACGCCTCCGCCTACGGCAACGACGCCTGGACCGCGCGCGCCTCCGAAGCCTTCCGCACCCTCTTCGACACCCAGTGCGAGGTCTTCTTCGCCTTCAACGGCACCGCCGCCAACTCACTCGCGCTCGCCAGCCTCTGCCAGTCGTATCACGGCGTCATCTGCTCCGACGCAGCGCACGTCGAAACCGACGAGTGCGGCGCACCCGAGTTCTTCTCCAACGGCTCCAAGCTCCTCGTCGCGCACACACCCGACGGCAAGCTCACCCCCGAGCACATCGAAGAGATCGTCTCCAAGCGCACCGACATCCACTACCCCAAGCCGCGCGTCGTCACCATCACACAGCCCACTGAAACCGGCCTCGTCTACACCGTCGACGAGGTCCGCGCCATCTCCTCCATCTGTCGCCAGCTCGGCCTCAGCCTGCACATGGATGGCGCGCGCTTCGCCAACGCCTGCGCCACGCTCGGCTGCACACCAGCAGAGATCACCTGGCAGGCCGGCGTTGACGTCCTCTGCTTCGGCGGCACCAAAAACGGCATGGCCGTCAGCGAAGCCGTCCTCTTCTTCAATCCCGCACAGGCGGTCGACTTCGACTACCGCTGCAAGCAGGCCGGTCAGCTCGCCTCCAAGATGCGCTTCCTCTCCGCGCCCTGGTCCTCCATGCTCGAAAGCGGCGCATGGCTCCGCAACGCCGAGCACGCCAACTCCTGCGCACGCACCTTCGCCGACCGCATCCAGCAACTCCCCGGCGTCGAACTCCTCTTCCCCACGCAGGCCAACGGCGTCTTCCTCAGACTCCCGCAATCCACGCAGGACGCTCTCCGCGCCAAAGGCTGGCAGTTCTACACCTTCATCGGCGGGGGTGCCCGCTTCATGTTCGCCTGGGACTCCGACCCCACCCGCATCGACGCCCTCGTCAACGACCTCAAATCCGTTGTAGCCTCTTGACACCGGTAGCATCGCAGCGAGGCACGGACTGTAGAATCGTCACGAGGCTCAAACAGGTACCCCGAGGCTTCAGCCTCGGGTCTCGTGGGCCATTTTTAAAATGGGGCTTTAGTCCTGGGGTATGCTTTCTTTTGTCGCGCGAACGCCATCATTACGAGGCTCTCCATGACAACAAAATCGCCTGCTAAGAAACTCTCCAAAACCCGCCACTACCCCATGGAGCACCCTCGGCACCGCTACGCCGAGGAAACCGCGATGCTGCAAATCATCGCCCTCAGCTGCAACCTCACCGAAGCGATCAAGTGGGGCAAACCCTGCTACACGCTCTCCGGCAAAAACATCGTCCTCATCCAGGGCTTCAACAACTACGTCGCTCTGATGTTCTTCAAAGGTGCCCTGCTGAAGGACACTGACAAGCTGCTCTGCCGCATCGGCGAACACATGCAGGCGCCGCGCCAGCTCCGCTTCACCAATGCCGCCGAAATCAAGCGCCTCAAACCAACCATCAAGGCCTACATCGAAGAGGCCATCGAAGTAGAAAAATCCGGCGCGAAGGTCCCCCTCAAAAAAACCTCAGACTACGCCATCCCCGAAGAACTGCAGAACAAACTCAACACAAACCCTGCCCTGAAAAAAGCCTTCAACGTTTTAACACCCGGACGCCAGAAGGCCTACATCTTCCAAATCTCCGCCGCCAAACAATCCACCACCCGCGAAGCCAGAGTAGAAAAGTTCACCCCACAAATCCTCGCCGGCAAAGGCCTAAACGACTAAGCCCCTCTTGCTTGTCATTCCCGCAGGGAATCTGCGTTTGCATTTGCCTTTGTTTTCCTTTGCGTCCTTTGCGGGCTTTTCCTTCGCGTCCTCTGCGTGAACGCCTTTACCGCAGCAAGAGCCGAAGGCGCGAGCGTACCCTACAGCCCCAACGCACTCAACCCCGGATGCTCATCCGGCCGCCGTCCCTGCGGCCAGTGAAACAGCCGCTCACTCTCCGCAATCGCCACATCGTTGATGCTCGCATGCCGCATAGCCATCAACCCGTTCGTATCGAACTCCCAGTTCTCATTGCCATACGAGCGCCACCACTTCTCCTCGGCATCATGCCACTCATACGCAAACCGCACCGCGATGCGGTCCTCCGCAAACGCCCAGATCTCTTTGATCAGCCGATACTCGCGTTCCTTCTCCCACTTCGCCGTCAGAAACGAGACAATCTCCGCGCGCCCCTTCAAAAACACCGACCGGTTCCGCCACCGCGAGTCCACTGTATACGCCAGCGACACAGCCTCTGGATTGCGCGTATTCCACGCGTCCTCTGCCTTGCGAACCTTCACCACCGCCGTCTCATACGTAAACGGCGGCACCGGCGGACGAGCCTGATCTGTCATCGAAACCTCCACCCAGGATGTTAGACCATAGCCGGCTAACACCACCAGCCTTCGTCGTCACGGCCGGAGGGCACAGATCGCAGCGTGGAGATCTCGGCTCATGCGTTTGTCCTTCATCTGCAGGCGCAGGAAGGTCGAGATGAAGTTCAGGTTCGGATCGGGTTTCAAACCCTGCGCCATGCGAAACATCTGAGCATTGCACCAGGTCCCACCGCCAAGTCCGTTGATCGCCCTCATGGCCTTGACCGATGAATTGGTCCCTAATATCCCAGACCCCAGCCTTAGGTAGTCCTCGCGGCGTCTTAACTGAGTCACCTCACCCGTAAGCAATGCATGCGGTACGTTGGGCTCCAGACACAGAGGCCGCGCCAGGCCGATCAGATCGACACCACCGTTTGTAATCGCATCGGCCATTCCGCGCGCTGTAAGGAATCCTCCGGTCACCATCAGCTTCGCCCGTTTGATGTGGCGTCGCATCTCGGGTGCGAAGCGTGCGAAGTAAGACTCGCGGTCACGCTTCGACTGGCTGACATGGGGATCGAAGGTTGGCTCAAACACCTCGATATTCATCATGGCAGGCACCTCCCACGAACCTCCGGATATCTCGATCAGATCGACGCTCGCTTCATCCAGCCAACCCGCGACGATCTGACTGTCTTCGAAGCTGAAGCCACCTCGCTGGAAGTCAGCGGAGTTCAGCTTCACCCCAATCGGAAAGTCAGAACCGACCTTCTTGCGAATCGCCGTCACGACGGACAGAAGAAAGCGCGCACGGCCAGCGAGGTCCCCACCCCACTCGTCCTTCCGCAGGTTCGACCGTGGCGACAGGAACTGCGAGAACAGGTATCCGTGCGCTGCATGCAGCTCAATGCCGTTGAAGCCTGCCTCCCTTGCGATGGCCGCAGCATTGGCAAATCGATCGACAAGCTCAAGAATCTCTGTATGCGTGAGTGGAACCGGTGTTCCAAACTTGAGCAGTGGCATCTTCAGCGGTACTGCCGAAGGTGCCTTCGGCGTTGGATTGATGAGGGGCTGCGATTGACGACCTGCATGAGACAGCTGCATCCAGATCTGCGAACCGTTGTTCTTCGCCGCAGCAGACCAGGCGCGAAGCGCCGCCCGGCGGGATGCGCTTTGTGGACCATCAATGACCACGTTTCCAGCCTGCTCGAGGTGAAATCGATCTACCTGAACATTGCCGGTGAGCAACATCCCCGCGCCGCCTGCGGCAAACGCGCGGTACAGATTTTGGTGCGCTACCGTGGCCTGCTGCTGTGGGTCCGCCATCCACTCCGACATTGCTCCCTTGGCGATGCGGTTCGGCAACGTAACGCCGCAGGGCAAAAGAAGCGACTGGCGAAGCGTGGCTGCATCGTCCAGGACTGGCATCGGCGCATCCATGGTTGCGGCATTTGAATATCGATTCATACTTGCTCCCTCGGGCTGATTTTCAGCAGGCCGGATACGACAACGACCCATGTCGTTTTATACGACAATATTCGTTGTCGTATAATCTGTCAAGAGCGATAGGCGGAGGCTGCTTGAAAGTTTGGAAAGAAGATGATCCGAAGGCGTCCCTGATGTCGCGAAAGCGCGCCCTGATTGTGGACGCTGCGCACCAGGCCTTCCTCTCGGGTGGGTACGCCCAGACTTCGATGGACAGCATCGCGAAGGGTGCGGGTGTATCCATCAAGACGGTGTACCGGCACTTCGAAAACAAAGACGATCTGTTCAGTGCGGTGATGCAGGCGGCATGCTCCGCGGAGCCGACTGAGGTCTCTTCAACAGACCATTCCTGGTTCGAAAAACCTCCACGCGTTGGCCTTCTGCTTGGCGGGGCGACGTACCTGCGGCACGCACTCTCTGCGGACCAGCTGGCGCTCTATCGCGTGGTGATACGCGATGCGGGTCGGTTTCCCGAACTCGGGAGACGGTATACGGAAGAGGTGGTGAAGGCGCGCAACGCAATGATGGTTGCGTACCTCGATCGCTGGAGCGGCAGTCAGGGATGGAAAGTCAAGGATCCGCTCGGGGCGGCGAACACGTTCGCAGGCCTCTTGCGCTCAGGATGGTTTGAAGAGGTCGTTCTCGGAGCCCAGGAGATCGAGGAAGTAGCGCTTTTGAAACACGCGAAAGGAGTGGCAAAACAGATGCTGATCCTGCTTGAATCCAAGGAGATTTAGCCACGGAAGAATCCTGTCAACCCCTGACTCCCTAAGCCAGCACCTAACTCCATCAAACCAAACCACTAGCACGCCAAAAAGAAAAGTATGTTCTCCCACCCGGCCTTCTATACTTGAATTAGGGAGTAATTCAGCGCTTTCTCTATCCTCTGCCTACTATCCCCTGTCTTTCGAATATCTTGCCAACCTTCAAAAGCGCAAGTAGCTGATTCTAGGTATCCAACCCGGAAAAAGTACGGTACGGGAGGGGTGGGGTACCCCCGCCACCTAGAAGTAGCTCGCCGATGCCGACTCCGCAAAGAGTATCTCCCACGAAGGATCGAGGTATAGCCAGCGCTGCGTACTGAACCAGCTCGTCTCGATCTCCGGCACATGCAGCAGTCCATGCCCGCCGGTGCAGATCAGTTCCGTCCCGTTCCACGCCAGGAAGTTCCGCGACGGATGTCCCACTCGCGCCGGATTGGTCAGCGTCCGCAGACACACCGGACACCGCTCACGCTGGTCGCGCAGCACCCACCGCAGCCCGAACAGGCACAGCGAGAACGCCGCCAGCAACTGGATGTACTCGCTCTTGATCGGGTCGATACTCGTCGTCAGGTGCGCAAGGTCAAGCGACGCGAAGTACACAATCGGCAGCAGCAGCCCCAGCTTCGAGCCCAGGAAGCTCCACCGCCGCAACCGCGTTCCCCACGACAGTCCGCGCGGCGCTCCGCGATACTCGCCCAGCGGCAGCGACGTCGTCGCCGGCAGCGCCAGGCACGCAAGGATCACCGCGAACAGGAACAGCCCTTGCGGCCCGCGCATACGGTCCGACAAGTTAACGCACAGAAACTCCCCTGTATTACCGTTCGGCAGCGGAGCAGTCATCTCCCAGCTGTTCGTCCACCCTGGATACTTCGCCGCCGCGCTGACGCGCCCCACCACATACCCCACCGCATCCGGCGGTATCGCATCATCCGGAGTGAGAACCCACGCATCAACCTTTCCCGGAAGTCGCCAAAACCCTTCCGGCACCAACCCGGCCACCCGCACTCTGTCCGAGCCGATAGCAATCTCTCGCCCCACGATTGCAGGATCACCACCAAACCTGCGATGCCACAAACTGCTGCTTACCAGCATCGGCAAAACACCGTCGCGGCTCTGTACAGCAGCATCATCAGGATTCACACCCAGCAGCCGGAACAGATCAGGACTCGCAACCGCAACCGACTCCTTCACTATCTTCCCTTGCGCATCTGGAAGGGAACGCAACATCACCTGATAGAACGCAAACCCATCGAACAGCTTCCGCGGACGAGACTTCCACGTGTTGTATTGCTCACCCGAGATCGTCGCTGAAGTATCGCTCGCAGCCATCGTGCTCTGGATCAGCACCAGATGACCAACATCCTTGTACTTCGGCGGATGCATCGCCACGAACGCGCCTGGAAGCAGCAGCGCAGCACCATAACTCGCCGCGAGCAGAACCATCATGGAGAACAAACAACGCATCGCCGATCCCATCACAGCAACGCGTGCAATCCCATTGCCATCTGCCTGCCTCAGACAGCGCGCATCCTGAAACGCTCCCCAGCAGAACTCCGCGACCTCGCGCTCTGCCTGCCAGCTCACTCCCTTCTGCGGAGTGCACAGCTCGCGCACATGCCACAACTCCGCGTTCCACTCCATCAGCCAGGCTTGCCGCTGCTCACGCGGAACCAGCCACGAAGCGCAGCGAATCATGCACAGCTCCGCAAGGTGACATGGCAGCGAAGTCCGCAGCTTCATACCTGCTCCTCCTGATGCTCAGGCACCAGCTTCGCCAGCAACGGATACCGCTTCCGCGACGCTTCCAGCGTAACTTTACCCGCTGGAGTCAGCTTGTAGTACTTCCGCGGAGGCCGCTGCTCCTCGTCCGCAATCGACTGCTCCTCCCAATGCGATCGAATCAGCGCATCCCGCTCCAGCCTGCGCATCGCCGGATACACAGTCCCACTGGGCAGCCCAGTCATCTCCATCACGCTGAAGCCGTAGATATATCCGGCATTCACCGTCTGCAAAATCATCGCCGCGGTATGCGAGAGCTTCGTCTCCGTCGCCATGCTGAAAAATATACCTATGTAGTACGCTACTTGACTAGCCCCTATTACGAATGCTACATAGGGTCATCGAGGTGTAGCCATGCTCGAAGTCAAGGGCCTTCACAAGCGCTATCGCGGTCTTTCAGCCATCCAGGACGTCAGCTTCCGCATTCAACCCGGAGAAATCGTCGGTTACGTCGGCCCCAACGGCTCCGGCAAGTCCACCACTGTCAAGATCGTCACCGGCCTGCTTGAACCCACCGAAGGCCAGGTCCTCTTCAACGGGCAAAGCATCCACCGCGACCTCGCCGCGTACCGCGCCGCCTTCGGCTATGTGCCTGAAGAAGCACAGGTCTACACGCACCTCTCCGGGCTCGAATACCTCCAGCTCGTCGGTCGCCTCCGCAATATGCCCGAGCCGCTGATCGAGCAAAAAGCCAACCGCCTGCTCTCGCTACTCAGCCTCGAGTCCTGGCGTCACTCACCCATCTCCCTTTACTCCAAAGGCATGAAGCAACGAGTCCTCATCGCCGCCTCGCTCATCCACGACCCGGCGCTGCTCATCTTCGACGAACCGCTCTCCGGTCTCGACGTCGTCACCGCACGCCTCTTCAAAGACCTCATCCAGCAGCTCGCCCTGCAAGGCAAAGCAATCCTTTACATCTCACATGTACTCGAAGTCGTCGAGCTCGTCTGCCATCGCGTGATCGTCATCGCCAAAGGCAAGATCCTCGCAGACGCCCCACCGGCTGACCTCAAATCCTCACTCCAGCTCGCCAACCTTGAGAGCGTCTTCGCGCAACTCGTCCAGCAGCAGGACACGCAGAGCATCGCCCGCGACCTCGTCGCCACCATGGCGGTGCAACATGCCTAGTCACGACGGCCTATTCGCCTCCACGAAGCCCGCGGTGCTCTCTCTCTCAGCACAGTCAACGCCCACCGTGCGCCGCCCGCAGTCGCAGTTTGAAGTCCTCGTACGCCATCTTCTCTACCGCTTCTTCCACAACGAACTCCTCAGCTCCGACGATGAAACCAAACGCGTCCTCCAGGTCGGCTACTTCGTCGCTCTACCCACGTTGCTCGTCTCCATGTTCCTCTACCCCGCGTATCACGCGTTTCCACCGAACCCATACCCACGCCCCTTCTGGCCGCAGGTCTCGGATCACTACTTCTTCGTCATGTACGCCTTCGTCGTCATGGGCGGGGCCACCATCTACGAGTGGGACCTTCTCTTCCCCGACCTCCTCGACGTCTACGTCCTCTCCGTACTGCCCATAGAAAACCGCCGCGTCTTCCTGGCCCGAGTCCTCGCACTCACCATCTTCCTCGCGCTCGTTCTTCTTGGCACCAATCTCCTCGGCACCCTCTTCCTGCCGATGGTCGCCGATCTCCCCAACACCTGCCGTCACATCCTCGCCCACGCAATCGCCGTCACCCTCAGTGGCACCTGCGCCGCAGCCGCTGTACTAGCAATGCAAGGCATCCTTCTCAACACCATCGGCGAAGCCTTCTTCCGCCGCATCACACCCGTGCTGCAAGGAGGCTCCGTGATGCTCCTCCTCGCAATCCTCCTGCTATTCCCCGCCGTCTCACACGCAATCCAACCGCTGCTCACCTCCGGCAGCACAGCTGTCTACTACTTCCCACCATTTTGGTTCCTCGGCCTCTACGAGCGCATCCTCGCAGGCCCCGAAGCTCTGCCCATCTTCATCACTCTTGCTCACATCGCCTGTCTCGCACTCGCCGTCACCACCGCTCTCACGGTTATCACCTACCCACTCGCCTACCGTCGCCGAGTCCGTCAGATCATCGAAGGCTTCCGCGCCGGCGGCTCTCCTCGCAACCTGCATCTCCCCATCGACGCCGTACTCCACACCCGCATCATCCCATTGCCTGCACAACGCGCCAGCTTCTACTTCGTGCAGCAGACCGTCCTCCGCCTGCAACGCCATCGCGTCATGCTCGCCCTGTACGCGGGCCTTGGCATCGCTCTCGCGCTCGCCAACATGCTCGTCTTCTACATCACTCCCGGACACATCCGCCCCTCTCTACTTCCCAGCGGTATCCGCGCCGCCGTTCCCATCATGGCCTTCTGGACCGTCGCCGGTCTCAGTAGCATAGCCTCCACTCCCATCGACCGCCGCGCCGCATGGCTCTTCCGAGTTCTCGTTGGCCGTCCGCGCCCAGGCCACCTCTCCGGCCTACGCCGTTGGATCACCCTCTGGACACTCCTCGTCACCTTCGCCACGGCAATCACTCTTCACACACTCTCACCACAGTCGATCCATGGCTCGCTCCCTCTCTTCACCCAAGTCGTCATCGTCATCGGCATCTCATTCCTTCTGCCCGATATCTATCTCTTCACCGTCCGCAGCATGCCGCTCACCTTCCAGCGCAGAAGCAACATCACCGATCTCCCCTTGATGATCCTCCGCAACTTCATACTCTTCCCTATCTTCGTATCCATCACCGTCGATCTCGGTCTCTGGATGGAAAAAAGTCCCGAGCACTTCCTCAAGGCCTGCGTCTTCTTTGCAATAGCACACGTGTTGTTGCTCGTTGCCCACACAAAGTACCTCCAACAGTTCACAGTCGACCTCGCACCCGACCACACGGAAGAGTTCCCACAAACCGTCGGTCTCCGCGATACCTAATCCCCGCACGCAACGTCGAACTTCTGACTCCCGTTTTGCGTATATCCAAATCGGCACGATCGTCAGCAGTTAACCTCTCACCCGCGACAAACGTTAACCGTCACGTAAGTCCTAACCGCGCCAATCTCAGGAGTCTCCATGCGTGTGATCACACACTCGCGCCGTCTGCTCTCATTTGCACTCTTCCTTCTGCTTCTCCTCGCAATCGCACCTCTCCGCGCGGGAGCGCAGCAGGCAGGCTCTCTCCACGGCTTCGTCCTCGATCCCAGCGGAGCCGCCATTCCCGGCGCATCCATCACGCTCACCAGCAGCGGCAAAGCCACCTCGGCCAAATCCGGCTCCGACGGCGAGTACATCGTCCGCAACCTCGCTGCTGGCACCTACGCCATCAGCGTCCAGGCCACCGGCTTCACACTCTCACCCGACGCCACCGTCTCCATCACCCCCAGCCAGTCACGTCAGCTCAACCTCACGCTCTCCATCGCCGTCGAGCAGCAGAACGTGCAGGTCAATACCCAGACCAACGGCGTCAGCGTAAACCCCGACGAAAACTCCGGAGCCCTCGTCATCAAAGGCAGCGACCTCGACGCTCTCTCCGACGACCCCGACCAGCTCCAGAACGAACTACAGGCGCTCGCCGGTCCCGCCGCTGGCCCCAACGGCGGCGAGATCTACATCGACGGCTTCTCCGGCGGCCAGCTCCCACCGAAGTCCTCCATCCGCGAGATCCGCGTCAATCAGAACCCCTTCTCCGCCGAGTTCGATCACATCGGTTACGGCCGCATCGAGATTCTCACCAAGCCCGGCTCCGACAAGTTCGGCGGCCACGTCACCTCACTCGCCACTGACTCCGCGCTCAACACCAACAACGCTCTCGTACCCAACACACCGCCTTACTATCTCTACTTCCTCCAGGGCGACGTCAACGGCCCACTCACCAAACACTCTTCCTACTTCATGAGCGTCTTCAACCTCAACCGCCAGACCCAGGCCATCATCGACGCCACCGATCCCAACAACACCTCCAACAAGATTCAATCGGCCTTCCTCACACCGTCCTCCGTCTTCGCCTTCACCCCACGCGTCGATTTCCAGCTCGGCGTCAGCAACACGCTCTCTATCCGCGACTCCTTCACCCGCAACGCCTCTTCCGGCAACGGCGTCGGCGGCCTCAGCCTGCAGACACAGGCCAGCAACTCCACCAACTACGAAAACGCTCTCCAGGTCAGCGACACCATCGTCGTCAACCCGCACCTCATCAACGAAACTCACTTCCAGTGGCGTCGCATACGCAACGATCAACACGCCGTCAACACCACACCCACCGCCACAGTGCAGGGCGCATTCGTAACCGGCGGCGCCAACTCCGGCACCCTCAGCGACCATCAAGACATCTTCGAACTCCAGAACTACTCCACTGCCACCGCAGGCAAACATACCATCCGCTTCGGCGCCCGCCTCCGCTCCTATCGCGACGCCAACGAATCCACGTCTGGCCAAAACGGCAACTGCATCTACCAGAACATCGCGCAGTACGCCCCCATTGGCACCCAGCCTGCAGGCACTCCATGTGGCGGCTCACCCTCCGAGTTCCAGGTCACCAACATCCGGAACCCGCTCGCCCGCGCTCTGCTCTTCGACGCCGCTCTCTTCTATCAGGACGACTGGCGAAAGACACCCGGCCTCACCATCAGCTACGGCTTGCGCTACGAAGGCCAGAACCGCATCCGCGACCATGCGGACTTCGCCCCGCGCGTCGCCATCGCCTGGGCTCCCGGCTTCAACAGCAAGACGCCACCCAAGACAGTACTCCGCGTCGGCTATGGCTGGTTCTACGATCGCTTTAGCGTACCCAGCTCCTTCAGCTCCGCCACCGGCACACCCTACGTCATCCAAACCATCCACCAGAACGGCATCAACGAGCAAAGCTCCGTCACCAATTTCACGGGCGGTTCTTCCGCTCCCACCCCCAGTATCAACACCATCGACCCGCACTTCCACGCGGCACTCAGCATGCAGGGCGGCTTCGGCGTCGACCACGCATTAGGCAAGCACACCACCTCCAACGTCACCTATCTCTACACCCACGGCGTCCACCAGTACCTGACCGACGTCGTCACCGCGCCCACCTTCGACGTTAGTAACTACGCCATCACCGGCCCCACACCCACCGTCTTCAACAACCAGTATCAGTCCGGCGGCGTCTTCAACGAGAACCAGATCATCGCCACAGTAAGCACCCGCATCAAAAAAGTCTCCATCAACACCAACTACACATACAGCGAAGCCAAATCCGACACCGCGGGCGTCAGCTCCGTCCCCTCCGTCTCGCAAAACCCCGGCCTCGACTACGGCCGCGCCAGCTTTGGCATCACCAATCGCATCTTCGTGCTTGGCACCTACGCCGCACCACACGGCATCATCTTCGCTCCGCTGCTCTCCGCTCAGTCCGGAACACCGTACAACCTCACCATCGGCAGCGACCTCACCGGCAACAACCAGTTCAATGCCCGCCCCACCTACGGCACCTGCGGCGCTGCCAGCGTCGTCACCACCGCCTTCGGTTGTCTCGACACCGCACCCACCGGCAAGAATGAACAGCTCGTCCCCTACAACCTCGGCACCGGCCCTGCCAACGTCGTCTTCCACTTGCGCATCAGCAAAGCCATCGGTGTAGGCCCACGCATCAAAACCGAAAAGGGTGGCCCCGACATACAGGGTGGCGGCGGTGTCCAGGGCCGTGGCCTCAGCGGCAGCCAGCAGCAGTTCAAGCTCGACGCCTCCGTACCGCGACGCTACAACCTCACCTTCATCGTCGGCGCGCTCAACATCTTCAACATCGCGAACCGCGGCACACCCAACGGAGTACTCAGCTCCCCACTCTTCGGCCAGACCCAAACCCTCGCCAGCGGACCTTTCGGCCTGCCCGCCCCCGGCAACCGCGACATCTTCGTGCAAACCCTCTTCAGCTTCTAACCATTCCATCGAATCCTATGGATCACCAACAAAACGACATGCCCGATACCATCGGGCATGTCGTTCGATCTTGCTAGCCGGGCGCGTTGCATCCCGGCAGCCATGACTCAAACCCCAGATCGCTTCTCTTACCGCATATCTCCCCCAAAATCTTCGGCACCCAAAATATAGGTTGCCAGACGAACCTATGCAGGCTTAGATTCTTGTTGACTCAAGACAGGCCCCCGAGGAGAGAGCGAAGATGACAATCGCAACACAGACCCGCAGAACGTTCTTGAAGACCAGCCTCGGCGCGGCGGCGGCCGTCGGCTTCCCCACTATCGTCCCTTCTTCCGTCTTCGGCCAGGACGCCCCGTCGAACCGCATCAACATCGGCGCCATCGGCGTCGGACGCATCTCCCGCGTTCATGACATGCCGGGCGTCTGGAAGTACACCAGCGGTATGCGCAACAACCGCATCATCGCCGTCTGCGATCTCTACGCTCCGCGCGTCGAGCAAGGCAAGCAACTACTCAACGGCGTCTACACCAAGCAAATCGGCAAGGACTACAACGGCACCATCGGCTACGCGGACTATCGCGAACTCCTCTCCAACAAAGACATCGACGCCGTCATCATCTCCACGCCCGACCACCAGCATGCACGCCTCGCCGTCGCCGCCGTCCGCGCGAAGAAAGACGTCTACCTCCAAAAGCCCGCCTCGCTCACCATCTCCGAGGGCCGCTTCATGTCCGACCACGTCACGGCCAGTGACCGCATCCTCCAGATCGGCTCACAGCAGCGCAGCTGGAAGCAGTTCCACCGCGCCTGCGAGCTCGTCCGCAACGGCCGCATCGGCGACATCAAACACGTCGAGATCGGCCTCCCTGGCGACCCCTCCGGTGGCAACCCGGAGAAAATGCCCATCCCCGCCGGCTTCAACTACGACGCATGGCTCGGCTCCACGCCCGATGTCTACTACACCGTCGACCGCGTCATGCCCTTGCAGGGCTTCGACCGCCCCGGCTGGCTGCGCATGGAACAGTTCGGTGCCGGCATGATCACCGGCTGGGGTGCGCACCACGTCGACACCGCCCACTGGGGCATGAATACCGAACACACCGGCCCAGTCGAGGTCTGGGGCACCGCCGAGTTCCCCACCCACGGCCTCTGGGACGTACACGGCCCCTTCAAAACCGACTCCATCTACGCCAACGGCATCACCATGTCGATCTCCGGCGACTATCCCAACGGCATCAAGTGGGTAGGCACCAAAGGCTGGATCTTCGTCACCCGCGACGAACAGGCCAGCCCCACAGCCACCGCCGCCGACAAGGCCAACGTTGATCCTCTCGTCGCCAGTGACCCCAAAATCCTCACAAGCATCATTGGCCCCAACGAGATTCATCTTTATACCAGCGACGACCAGCACGGAAACTGGCTCGACTGCATCCGCAGCCGCAAACAGCCCACCGCACCCGCAGAGCTTGGCCACCGCGCCTGCTCCACATGCCTCGTCAATCACATCGCGATGAAGACCAAGCGCAAGCTGCATTGGGATCCCGTCAAGGAGCGCTTCAACAACGACGAAGAGGCGAACAGCATGCTCTCCCGCCCACAACGCGAACCTTACGTCCTCGCATAGCCGTCGTCGCCATGATCTCCACTCCAATGCACCCATCAAGCGACCGTCGACGCTCGCCTCGCGATATCGACAGCAACAGAAAACAATGTACCGTGGGAAGGCCCTCGAAATGGAATCTACAAGTCGTCTTCAAACAAATGGATAGTCTAGACTGATCAACGGAATATATCTTGACATCAGTGACCACCTCACCATAAAGTTCGCGACAACGAGAATATGAGTGTACTTCGCTGCTGGAGACACTACGCGCGCGCTCCCGATCGGGCCGTAACACTGCGACACCAGATCGAGATCCTCTGACCGTCACAACAAGACGACCTCTTCCTGCTTACGGAGTACAACCAATACGATGAGCGCCAAGGAACGAACACCCCCTGCTGGACGCGGCATCAAGCGCGTTGACCTCGCCTACGTCGAACTCGCATCGAGCGAAAACGCCCGCGACATCAACCGCGACATCATCCTCGAGCTCATCCGCTCAAAGCAGCCCATCTCCCGCGCCGATCTCTCGCGCGCATCTGGCCTGCAGCCCAGCACCGTCTCCGCCATCGCAGAACAGCTGCTTCATGAAAAATGGATCACCGAAGGCGCACTCGCACATCGACCACGCGGCCGCCGTCCAACGCTGCTCGCGCTCAACGACCAGCTCGTCATCCTCGTCGCCGACATCCGTCCACGCCAGGCAATTGTCGCGCTCGTCGACCTCAACGAACGCTTCCTCACCCGCGCCGTCGTGCCTCTCGTCGCCGACCCCGAACGCGCCGTCGACCGCATCGTCGAGTGCATGAAGGGCATGCGCGCTGCCCATCCTGATCGCTCCTTCGAAGGCATCGGACTCAGCATGCCCGGCCGCGTCGACCCCACCACGCAGCGCCTCATCCTCGCGCCCAACCTCAAGTGGGGCGACTTCGACATCAAAAAATCCATGGAGCAGAAGATGAAGCTCCAGGTCGAACTCGCAAACGCCGCCAACGCCTGCCTGCTCTCCGAAACATGGTCGGGCCGCCTCGATCGCGTTCGTGATGCTGTCCTCGTCACTGTCTCCGAAGGCATCGGCTCTGCGATCCTCGCTAACGGCCAGATCATCACCAGCCGCAGCGGCCTCGCCGGCGAGTTCGGCCACAGCCCCATCGACCCCAACGGCCCCGTCTGCGGCTGCGGCCAACGCGGCTGCTGGGAAGTCTTCGCCTCCTCCAACGCCGCACTGCGCTACTACGCTGAAGCCGTCCCCAAGGCCAAGACCCTCACCTACCATGAACTCCTGCACATGACCGAAGAGGGCGACAAGTCTGCCATCGCGGCAGTCACACGCCAATGCACCGCACTTGGCCGTGGCCTTCGTCTCATCACCGCTGCGCTCGCGCCGGAGGTCATTCTCATCACCGGCGACCTCACCGCATCCTGGGCTCGCTTCGGCCCTATCGTCCAGCGCAACATGGAGCAGACGATGCTCACCGGCACCGCACCGCGCCTTGCCATCACCAGCGACGGTGAACTCTCTCGTCTGCGCGGCGCCGCAGCCGTCGTCCTTCAGCGTCACTCAGGGCACGGCAACTCCAGCCAGGGCACCCAACGCGCACGTACCGCGCATCCCAATGCCCGCAAGCTACGCAGAATCATCTAGCTGCGCTGCTAATTCGCCTTCAGCCTATTCACAATCGCATCCGTGCCATAGACACATCCGCTCCCGTGCGCATGCGTCACCACGGACTCCGCAGCGCAGCCGCGGCTGCCGGCCCTGCTCCGGAATCTCCAGTGGAAGCACGCTGCCCTGGTCTACGGTTGCCCCTTCCGTCTACGCCTTGACGCGCCCGCAACGCCATCGCTGGACGGCTTAATTTGCATGCAAAATTTTCATGCTCACTCTTTGACAAATGAGCCGGCGCCGCTAGATACGTCGCGTACGTCCAGCCTTGTAAAAGGGTTTCAAAACTGGCTCGCCGTCTTCAATTGATCGGCTTTAACCGCCACTTTGATGCAGCCGCAGAAATCAAGAAATTAGCTTGACAGCCGCTTCCTGTCATAGATAAAGTTTGCGACGCATAAAAAATGCAGCTTTAAGCGGAGCCAGCACGATACGCAATGCCATCCGCGTTGTCATTCTTGGAGGATTACTATGAAACGCAACTTTGCCCCGGCCACAAATAAATCCACCCGCACAGCTTTCTGGCTGCGGTACACCCTGCTGGCATTCCTCGCGGTCGTCCTCCACACCACCATCGTTCACGCGCAAGTTCTCTACGGCACACTCACCGGCAACGTACAGGACAAGTCCGGTGCCATCATCCCCAACGCTGCGGTCACGCTTACCAATCAGGACACCGGCGACGTTCGCACTGTGCAAGCAGACTCCCACGGCAGCTACCTCTTCGTGAACCTCCTGCCCGCGCACTACACCATCAAGATCGCCTCCACTCCAGACTTCGCAGGCTTCACCGAAAAAGACATCACCATCGAAGTCAATCGCGAAGCCCGCGTCGACGTCACCCTGCAGCCGCCCACCGTCACGCAGGAGGTCATCGTCAACGACTCCGCACCCACGCTACAGACCGAAACCGCAGACGTCAACCACGAGATCTCGCAGGAAGAAGTCTCCGAGCTTCCCATCACCTCCAGCCAGGGCCGCAACTTCCAGGCGCTGTACACACTCATCCCCGGCTTCTCTGCGGTCGGCGAGCAGAACTCCACTGCCTCCAACCCCTCGCGTGCTGAGTCCGCCAACGTTAACGGCCTCACCGACACAGGCGTTACCACCCGCATCGATGGCGCCATCAACATCTACGGCTGGTTGGCCTACCTCCCCGCCTACGTTCCCCCCGCCGACGGCATCCAGTCGGTGAACATCGTTACCAACTCTTTCAATGCTGAGCAGGGCATGGCCGGCGGTGCCCAGGTCAACGTCACCATCAAGGGCGGCCAGCGCGACTTCCACGGCAGTGCGTGGGAGTACTACCAGGACGCGGCCATCAACGCCCACCCCTACACCACAAACACCGCCTCTGTGCCGAAGAACGTCTTCAACGAGTTCGGCGCTTCCATCGGCGGCCCCGTCTATCTCCCTCACCTGCTCACCGGCCGCAAAAAGCTCTTCTTCTTCGACGACTTCGAACGCACCACCCGCCGCCAGCTCATCACGGCTCTGGAAACGGTGCCCACGACCGCGTTGCTTGGCGGCGACTTCTCAGCCACCGGCACAACCTTGTATGACCCGCAGCCGGGCGGCGTTGTGCAGACAGGCCCCAACACCACAAACGGCTACCTGAACGTCGGCTCCCGTCCCACCTTCCTCTCCGAATATGGCGCCAACGCCATCCCGGTCTCACGCCAGGCCTTCGCGGCCCAGAAGATGCTGGCTCTGCTGCAACCTATCTCAGCCACGGTTACAAATCCCAACTATGCAAATCAGCTCGCCAACGACTATCTCGGAACCGGAACGCTCAGCTACAACCGCAACACCAACGACGCCAAGGTGACCTATGTGCCGACCGACAACACCACTGTCTTCGGTCGCTACAGCGTCGAGCCCTTCACCGTCACAGACCCTCAAGGTCTTGGAGCGGCCGGAGGCGGAACCCTCGACGGTGGTCAGCCCGGTGCCGCTGCGGGGCGAGTCCAGAACGTCGGCCTCGGCATGAGCCACATCATCACCCGCAACCTCGTCATCGATGCAGATGCCGGTTACTCCCGCCAGGTCACCGGCGCGCAGTCCTTGATCGACATCGCCGACGGCGACTTCGGCGTCAATGTACTGAACATTCCGGGAACCAACGGCGTGGGACCACAATACGTCGGTCAGCCTGCGTTTGAGTTCTCCAACAACAACTACAGCAGCAATACCTTCTCCACGCTCGGCAATGCGAACGGCGCTAACCCGTTTCTGTTCCGCGACAATCAGTTCACCGCCGACGTCAACGTCAGCTGGACGCGTGGCAAACACTCCATGAAGTACGGGTTCAGCTACTATCACTTCGATCTCAACCACTTCCAGCCGACAAGCGGCGCCAACATCAACACTCCACACGGCGGCTTCGGCTTCGCTGGCGGTCTGACGACGGGGAACGGCTCGGTGAACGCCTACAACTCCCTCGCAGACTTCATTCTCGGTCTGCCCAACAACGGCACCAGCCAGGCTATCGGTCACCCCTACCAGTTGGAGAACCCCAACACACTGCGCTGGACCAACTGGTCAGGCTACGCGCAGGATCAGTGGAACGTCACTCCGAAGCTTACCCTGAACTACGGCGTCCGTTATGAGCTGTACCCAGTGCCCTATCGCGATCACACCGGTGTCTCTCGCCTCGATCCCTCTCTGCCTCAGTCGGGCAACGTAGTCATCGGCGGTGTCGGTGGCAATCCAGAGAACGCCGGCATCAACATTCCAAAAACCAGCTTCGTCCCGCGCCTCGGCCTGGCCTACCGCCTAAACGACCGCCTCGTCATCCGCACCGGTGGCGGCATCACGACTGACGCCGACAGCATGCGCTACTTACGCGACTCGTTCCCCATCGACCAGGCACCGTCCTTCAGTGGTGCGGCGGCAAACTCCATCGCCATCAACCCCGTGAACGGCCAGGCGCTCACCCTTGCGGTCGGCATTCCGAATCCCGCTGCGCCGAACACCTCCACAGGCTTTGTCTCGCTGCCTGTGTCGGGGTCGACAAACACAGTTCCCAAGAACTTCCGCCGAGGCTATATCGAAAGCTGGAACTTGTTTATCCAGCAGGACCTCGGCAACTCGTTTGTGGCAAACATCGGCTACGTTGGTACGCATCAGGTGCGGCAACCTGCAGGCTACTCGCTGAACGCCGCCCCGCTGCCCAGCGGCTCAACCATCTGCATGGCGAACGGCCAGTACAACCCCTCCACGGGTCTGACTGGGGCCTGCAACTTCCAGGCGAATACATTGGTGAACATCAACGCCGGCTGCAACGCCAGTTCGGCCGGCCAGTACATCTGCTACAACACCGGCGGCATCACTATGAACCAGCCGATGTTCAGCGCAACCTACAACGCCCTACAGGCACAGTTAACCCGCAACGCAGGCAAGCTCGCGCAGTTCGGCCTTATCTACACCTGGTCACATGCCATCGACTACGAAGACAACGGTGCCGGTACAGGCTCGGGCGGATTGGCCTTCAGCTATCCTGCGTACTTCAAGATGGACCGTGCGACCGCCAGCTATGATCGCACCAACAACCTGGAGTTCTGGACGATCTATCACCTGCCCTTCGGCAGCGGGCAGGCCTTCGCGACCCACGGCATCGCCAACGCCATCTTCGGCGGCTTCCAGCTCAACGGTCAGGTCAGCCACATCTCTGGAGGTCCGTTCTCAGTCACGCCCCAAAGCACCTCCGGGTTCAACTCCCCGGGCAATACGCTCTATGCCAACCTGATCGCGCCATACCACCAGTTAGGCGGACACAGCCGTTCCGCTGGTAGCCCCGGCGGTGGCCTTTGGTTCGATCCAACGTCCTTTCAGACGGGCACCATCGAGCCATCGACCACCAGTTGTATCGCGGGCCAGGTCTGCAATGTGACTCCAGTGTTCGGCAACACTCATCGCAATGAGTTCCGAGGCCCCGGTGTCTCGCTTGTCAATGCCAGCGTCTTCCGCAGCTTTCACATCTTCAAGGAAAGCCAGTTTCAGATTCGCGCGGAAGCCTTCAACCTGCTCAACCACGCTCTGCTCAACTCCAACCCGAACGCAACGGTGGGTGGCGGCACCTTTGGCTACATCACCAGCTTCGGTCCAGGCTACTCCCCAACTCAGGGCGCTCGCTCACTACAGCTCAGCGGCCGTATCTCCTTCTAACCATCACGAGCACGCAATACAAGGGGCAGCCTCTCGCAGGCTGCCCTTCGTATCTCTGTTGGAGTATCTGCGTCTCTACCCACGCCACTAATCAGGTACTCCGACCCTTCAGGGTCGGGTCTCATATCTGTAGTTCAAAAAGGGCCTTCAGCACCAAGGTATGCCTTCGCACTCGCGAATCGCACACGCCAAATTCCTGTCAAGCCCCCGCGTACCCCATCCCACTCATTCCACAGCAAATCAAAACTACATCTTCTCTTTCCCCACTAGCTAAACTAGAAGTAGGGGAGATATTTCTCCGCGCCCTTGCCTTTGCGTACTTTGCATTTGCTTTTCTGAACACCTCGGGGATCAGACCTGCACAAGTCCACCCCTAAACC